>DATAYF010000308.1:0-11674 GCA_036272735.1 Ktedonobacteraceae bacterium | reverse complement strand
AGGGCTTTCGGAAATTTTCATTTTAGTGTAAAATAGCACCAAAAAGCGGGAAAACTGCATTCAGGGATGCGAGGGAAGATATGAGACAGGGCAATGGCACGGACTTATTGGGCACGACCGATTCCCAGGGCGCAGCTATTGGTATCATCTACGTTGCTCCCACCGATGACCGGAAAAGCGTGCTCACTGCAATTCTTACACTTGATAAATTGGGCAAGCAGCAGGTAGCCATCGTTTTGCCAAATCAGAATAGCGCCTTTCAGCGCGCGGTAGATTTTGATGATTTGAAAAGTCTACGGCGCAAATTGAGCGTGCAACTGGTCTTTATTGCGCAAAGTGGTGCTGGTCCTGCGGAACTTGCACGACAACGGCGCTTTACTGTCTATTCGTCGCTGGATAGCTATGCCGAGGCTCTACGCGACCAGGCACGGCAGCAGGGGCGCGGCCTGTTCGGCTCGGCCAGGTATACCGGTGCGATGAAAGCCGTGCCGGGCAAGGTCGATGCCAGTAGTCATACTGGCATGGGGACAACACCAGAGCACGGGCAGGAAGAAGCCCCCGACTTCGACGATTTTGAGCAGTCGGAGCCGGGAGACATGGTGGATACTGATAAGTTTGGTGAACCGGATGACTTCGATGATCCCCTGGTGGCTGCGCCCGATCACCCTGACCAGGCAGGTAGTCGCGAGGCGGGCAAGGACCAGCGCGTTCCGGCTATGATGGGTGGGGCTGTGGCAGCCGGAGCCGTGGCTGAGGGCGCGGAGGCGCTGCACCAGGGGGATCAGCACACCTCGCCAGGAGCTGATGAGACGGTTGATGGCGTGGATGCGATCAGCCTGGGCGACGTGGGTGATGTGAGTGATGTGGGTGATGATTACCAGGATGATGACGAGGAAGAGGATTTCGCGCTGCCACCACGTACTCAGCCGGGAACGACGGGACCAACTGTGCCCATCGAAGAGACGCGCAAGGGCAGTAATAGTGGTCCCACGTCGCGGCCCAGTGGACCCGGCGCGCCTGAGCCGATTGAGTTGATGCCGGTGCGTAGTAGTGGCGGGCGCAGTACGCTTAAACTGGCCCCACCATCGCATAAGGATTTCGCGGACGAGGATTTCGACTCGTTCGGTGATCCCGTGTCACGCAAACGTAGTAGCGGGAAATTGGCGGCGGTAGGCTTCGGAGCACTGGGTGCGGCGGGGGCCGCGGCTACCGTGCACAGACGCTCGACCGGCAAGCTGCCGGCGTATAGCAGTGGTATGGGAGCCGGTATCGTTGGCGGTGGTGGTAATGGTGGGGCCAGATTGGCAAAGCGCGATAGGCGCGTGCGTCCACTGGTGGCGGCGTTGTTGATCCTGGCGGTGCTGCTGATCGTCGGCGGTATCATTTTCTCGCTATCTGGTGCCCCTGGTAGTCCGTTGAAGGGCATCGTTCCCGGCACCACGGCCCCGGCCACCGTCACGATCACGCCGGATAGCAAGGTCGTCTCCAATAGCTATGTAATTTTAGGAGTTACGAACGGCAAGGCGGACAACAACCAGCGCCAGGTCAATGCTCGCACGCTCACATCGCAGCCACAGAGCCAGACGAAAACCATCACCGGCAGCGGCCATAACCAGGTTCCAGCCGCGAGGGCGCGTGGACGTTTGACGTTTTTTAATGGTTCCTTTACCTCATTTTCAGTGAGTGCTGGTGAGCGATTTAATGCAGGCAATGGGGTGTTTGTTACCAACGATACATTAGTAACTATTCCTGCTGCTGTGCCCGGTGGCAATCAAGGTTCGGCATCGGTGGAAGCACATGCTACCAATGCTGGAAGCGTTGGCAATGTTGCGGCTGGATCGATCAGTGGAACGTGCTGTACAGCGAGTAATTCTGTGTTTGTGCACAATAGTGCTGCGTTTAGCGGTGGGCAGGATGCGAAGAATTACAATTTTGTGCAGCAGGGCGATGTGAACGCCTTTGTGAACGGGGTCAAAGAGCAACTGACCACGAAGGCTAACGACTCGCTGAAGAGCAGCCTCAAGTCGGGCGAGCAGTTGGCGGCGGCCACCAATTGTCCGGCGCAGGTCAACACGAGTGCGCCTATAGGCGACCTGGGGCGCGACGTACCCACGACCAATGCCACCGTCTCGGTCACGTGTAAGTCGATGGCCTACGATCAGGCCGGCATGACGAGCATTGTCTCCAAGCTGCTACAGAGCAAGGCTACGACCGATGCTGGGCCGGGCTATGCATTGAAGGGCAATATCGTGGTGCATCCGCAGGTGCAATCGATGACCGCCAACGGCAGCGTCACCTTGCTGGTCAGCGCGCAGGGCCTGTGGGTCTACCAGTTCACCGCCCAGCAGAAGCAACAGCTTGCCAAGCAAATTGCTGGCAAGAGCACGAACGACGCCAAAACGCTGTTGGCCTCGCAAGCGGGCGTGCATAACGTCTCGATCTCGGTTAATAATTCGGTATTGCCGAACGACGCCAACCAGATATCGATGGTGGTGCAAGACGTGCCGGGTCTGCAAAATACAGGTGCGGGCGGGACAAGTAGTAGCCTGCCCTTGCTCCCCACCTCCACGCCCGCCACGCAACCGGGCAATGGGTGATTGTGGGGGGATGTGGTAATTGGTGTAGGGACCGATTTATCGTGTCCGCCAGACAATACATACATAGCGACCACCGCAGATGGAACGTTGCATGGCGCCGGGTTTGTTGGTCGAGCAGGCACGGAGGACACGATAAATTGGTCCCTACGGATAATTCGGGCGTGCGTAATGTTGAAAGGATAGAGCCAGGGATGCTTTCTTTAGAGGGCCAGCAGCTTGGAAATTATGATGTGATCCGGCGCATTAACAAAGGCGGTATGGGTGCTGTCTACGAGGGGCGGCAACGTACGGCCTTTGGGCGACGCGTGGCGATTAAGGTAATCCTGGGGGATTATGCCACGGATCGCGATATGCGGCGGCGCTTCGCACGCGAGGCGCGCACGATTGCTCGGCTGCACCATCCGCACATCTTGCCTTTGATCGAATTCGGCGATGAACAAGGCATCTTGTACCTGGTTATGCCTTTTGTAGATGGTGGCACGCTCAGCGGCTACCTGCGTCGTGGCCTGCCCAATCTCGATGAGGTGGCGGCTATTTATGAGCAGTTGCTTGAGGCCGTGGAGTACGCGCATGACGCTGGTCTGATCCATCGCGACATCAAGTCCTCGAACGTGCTGCTTGAAGAGCGCAAAAGTGGACCTCCCAATGTCTATCTCGCCGATTTTGGACTGGTACGTAGCACGCGTCAGCCCGATACATCGCAAACGGGCAGACCCATTCCCCTCAACCTCGTGCCCGGCACCCCGCACTACATGGCTCCTGAGCAGACACGCGGCATCGTCACCCAACTGACGGATATCTACGCACTAGGTGTCCTGCTGTTCCAGATGCTCACGGGCGAATTGCCCTACAACGATCCCGACGACGTGCGCGTGATCGAGATGCACTTGTACGATCCGATCCCCTCGCCCCGCGAGCGCGATGCCTCGTTGCCATTGGAACTGGATGAGGTCGTGCGTATAGCGATGGCGAAGCGCCAGGAGGACCGCTATCAGAACATCGCCGAACTACATGCCGCGTTCCTGTCCGCCATAAGTGGTAGCCTGGCCGGAGGGGAGGTGGACGCGGCACCTGTTGAAGCGGATATCGAAGATGGTCTGTTGATCGAGGAGGTGGATGATAAGGATATCCCACCACTCAAGCATATCCCCGCGCCGTTAAACCTGTACGATGCCGCTGACCGCATGCACGAGCCGAAAATCGAGTGGTTGGGTGCGGATGATGAAACTAGTGCACAACGGCCTGCCCCGCCACGACGTACGCGAGAACTGCCGCCGGTTGCCGTGCGTGAAGCGCGTGCGAAACGAGCAGTTCAACCAACGCGTGACCTGCGCGAACGGCAATGGGCCAGTGACACGGCCAGGCCACGGCAGCGCATCACTGAAGAACCGGAGCTGGAGTATGATGTCGCGACGGCAAACCAGGCACAGCACGCGGTACGAAAACCACGGCGTTCGCATGGCTGGATGTGGAGCGCGTTGATCGTTCCTCTGCTGCTGCTGGCGCTGCTCTTGATGCCACGTGTGCTGGGGTATAGCTTCTTTCCAGCAGGCTTTCCCCTGTTGGGAACCGCGCCCGTCGCCACCGTTTATATCACCGCGCAAAGCAAGGTACTGCAAGATCAGTACGTGCTGACCGCCTCTCCTAAAGTCAAACAGACCAATCTTACTACTCACACCATTCCCGACCACATCGTGCAGAGCAGTGCCAGCGCCAAGCGGAGCGTGCAGACGAGCGGTACGAAAACGGCTGGTGGGGCCGTGGCGCAGGGTTTTGTCTTTTTCTTGAATAATGGGCATAGTCCGGTGACGGTTCCGGCCGGGCAGGCGCTCACATCCGTGGATGGGCAGCGCTTCCAGGTGGCGCAGAGCGTCGTGGTGCCAACTCGCGATGCTGGTGGCAGTGTCGCCACGACGGTCACGGCTGTGCAGGCGGGCAGCGCGGGCAATGTCGCGGCGCACGCCCTCGATGGAAGCTGTTGTAATAACCTGCTACAAGTCAGAAACCCTCAGGCGTTCGGCGGCGGTACGGACCCGCAGATGTTGCACACGGTCGCGCAAGCCGATATCGCTGGGGTGCGCACCAGTTTGGCTGCGCAATTGCAGCGCCAGGTTGCCCAGCAGATTGCGCACCAGTTGCCACGTGACGAGGTGATGGTAGGGCAACCAATATACAGCACGAGCACCAGGACAAATCATCCGCTGGGGGCACAAAGCGATCAGGTAGAGGTCACAGTTGCTATCGCGGGCCGTGTCAGCGTCTACAGCAAAGCGCAGGCCACACAAGCCGCCGTACAGCTTTTACAAACGTCGGCCAGGCAGACCTTGAATAGCAGCTACCAGGCCCAGGGTCAGCCGAGCGTAACCATGCCAGCGAGCGCACAAGCAGGCAAGAACGGCGTGGCCTACGTCAGCGTCTCCGCCAAAAACACCTGGGTCTACCTGTTGTCGCCGCAACAGATCAGCGCGTGGCAGCAATCGATCAAGGGGGCCACATCAGCAGCTGCGCTAGCCTATTTAAACGCACAGCCGGGCGTTGCCACCGTGCAGATCAACCTGCCCTTCGGCGCAGACCACTTGCCCGGCTCGATTGATGACATCAAGATCGTCACCGTCAACCAGTAGTAACCTCTACCTTGCCCACTACAGCGCATGTGGTATAGTTAGTTGACGAAGTTTGGATAAGTCGAGGGTAATATCGTCAAGTACCCCACGTAGAAATGCGGGGGCTTGAAGATGGGTTCGCTTGAGAGCCGTCTTCGCAGAAGCCTGGACTTGACCAGTCCCAGCCAGGGCTCCTCTGGGAGCTATCGGGCTACGATATACGATAGCGGCAGTGCCAAAGAACGTAGCTTCGGATACGAGGCCAGTCTGAAGCTCTACAACTGATTCGTTACCCAGCGGGACGGGGTTCGACGCCGTGCTTAGTAGACGTGCAGACCGCTATCATCGACGAGGCCACCATTACTTTGTGCGGAAAAGGGTGCCAGCCATCTCTGGCAATGAGGGTCAGACCGCACTTCTGACCCTCCCCCGCAAGGGGGTCTCTCCGGCTCGACGCCGTCGCCATTTTTATTCCTCCCGGCTTCGCTGAAGCCAGGGGTATCCAAAAAGAGGACGTCATGAACAATACAACGGAACCTGCGTTAGGGCAGATGCGTTATTATAACACTATTGTAGAGGCAATAGGGAACACGCCGTTGGTACGTCTGAACCGCATAGCCAGGGACGTGCCTGCGCTCGTGCTGGTGAAGATGGAGATGCTCAATCCTGGCGGGAGCGTCAAGGACCGCGTTGGGCCTGCCATGATCGATTATTGTGAGCAGAAGGGTATGCTGCGGCCCGGCGGTACGATTGTGGAGCCGACGAGCGGGAATACAGGGCATGGTCTGGCGCTGGCGGCGGCGCAAAAGGGCTACCATTGTATTTTTGTCATGACCGACAAGGCGAGTGAAGAGAAACGCAGCCTGTTGCGCGCCTATGGGGCGGAAGTTGTGATTTGTCCGAGCAGCGTCACACACGAGTCGCCAGAGTACTACAAAAACGTGGCCTACCGGCTGGCGAAAGAGATCCCCGGCGCGTGCTGCCCCGACCAGTATTCCAATCCGGCAAATCCCGAGGCGCACTATCGCACGACCGGGCCGGAGATCTGGCGCGATACCGCCGGGCGGGTCAGCGCATTCGTGGCCGGTGTAGGCACGGGCGGCACTATTTCCGGCATCGGTAAATATCTGAAAGAGCAAAATCCGCAGATCAAGATTATCGGCGCAGATCCGCCGGGATCGGTCTACTCAGGTGATACGCCCAAGCCATACATGGTCGAAGGCATCGGCATGGACATGCTGCCCAAGAATTACAATACCAAGGTCGTTGACGAATTTGTGCGCGTGGATGATCGTAGCTCGTTCAACTGGGCTAGACGCCTGGCACGTGAGGAGGGGATACTCAGCGGAGGCTCGGCTGGAACGGCGTTGGCGGCGGCGCTCATTTATGCACGCGACCTGACGCCAGATGATGTCGTCGTTGTCCTGCTGCCCGATACGGGGCGTGGCTACCTGAGCAAGCAGTATAACGACGTGTGGATGAGTGAGAACGACCTGCTGTTGCCAGTCGATATCGAGCAGCCCAGCGTTGGCGATGTGCTTGTCTACCGGCGCAACCACTCGCGCAACATGCCGCTGGTCGTCAGCGTCAGCGCCAGTGACTCTATCGCCGACGCCGTCGAACTGCTGAAGCGCTACGGGATCAGCCAGACGCCAGTTGTGGATGGTGATCGCGTTGTTGGCAGCCTGACCGAAGATCTGTTGTTGCGTCGTATGGCGAGTGGCGAGCCGCTCTCGTCGAGCCTGGTTAGAGAGGTACAGGGTCCACCGTTCCCCACGCTACAGGCTGATGCCGCAGCGCGTGAAGCCTATACCATCTTCAGTACCGGGCAATCGGCCGTCGCCGTACTCAACCACGGCACCCTCGAAGGGATCGTCACCAAAAGCGACCTGCTCGAATTCTGGGCGCAGAGCCCCAACGTGTAAGTTTTTTAGGGGGAGTCTATGCAGGTCGAGACGACTGCTGGTGGTGCACCTGTGTATGCTGTCGGTGACGTGCATGGTCAGTTTAAGACGCTGTGCAAAGCATTGCAGCGGGCGGAACTGATCGGCAAAGATCATCATTGGCAAGGGAAACAGGCGCAATTGTGGTTTCTGGGCGATCTTGTTGATCGCGGTCGCGAGAGCATCGCCGCCATTGACCTGATTATGCGCCTGCACGAAGAGGCGCAAGCAGTGGGTGGCAACGTCTCTTGCTTGCTAGGAAACCACGAACTCATGCTCCTGGCGGCCTACCGTTTCGGGCGGCGTTCGACGGGACTGGGCAGCAATTTTATCACGCGCTGGAAACGTAACGGTGGCAATCGTAAAGATCTGGCGAAATTGACCTCATCGCACCTGGCCTGGCTGGGTGCGCTCCCCATGATGGCACGCGTCGGTGGCACCTTGCTCATGCACGCCGACGCGCCATTGTACCTCAAATATGGTCGCTCGGTCGAAGAAGTGAACGCGGCGGTACAAGAGCTTATGCAGCATAGCGACGCGCTGGCGTGGGAAGAGCTAGGCGACGAGTTCGCCATGCGTGGCCTCTTCTCGCATCCGCTAGAGGGTGCGTCATACGTGCGTCGTTTTCTCACGCTCTACGGTGGCGAACGCATCGTGCACGGCCATACCCCCATCTGCGTCATGGTAGGCTGTCCCCCCCAAAAAGTCACCGCCCCCGAAACCTACGCCGACGAACGCTGTGTCAACATCGACGGTGGCATGTTTCTAGGCGCGCCCGGATTTGTGTACCAATTGCCCGTTGAGGAGGACGAAGAGCAAGGGGAGTAGGCTCGCTCCTCCCTCCCATCACCAAATTCCTGAAATCCCCCGCCGAAATACTTGACAAAGCGCAAACCGACAAGTAATATAGCCAATAACGAATATATTTATAGGGAAAGCGAGGACACAACCATGTTTACATCCACAAAATTATCCTCCAAATTCACCTGCACCGCGCTATTACCAGAACCGCGATGACATCAAAACACCCTAATCGCCCCTATGAAGTATTCGAACACACAGCGGACGTGGGTATCAACGCATACGGAGCAACGCCAGCCGACCTGTTCATACACACCGCCCAGGGCATGGAAAGCCTCATGGTCGACCCGGAGCAAATACGTACGCAGATCACCCGCGAAATAACAGTAGAGGGCCATGACACCGTATCACTACTGATCGACTGGCTCAACGAATTCATCTTTTTGTTCGACACCGAACATCTACTGTTCCGCGAATTTCAGATTGATGTCATCACCGAAACACGGGTCGCAGGACGTGCTATAGGCGAAGCCTATGATGTGCACCGTCACGAACTAGGCAGCGCCATCAAAGCCGTCACCTGGCACGAAGCCGCCGTGACCCGTCTACCAGAGCCAGAACAACAGCGCAGTGGGTACAGGTACCAGGCACACATCATCTTTGACATTTAATTTCGTATAGCCGAAAAGAACAAGCAAGCACGCAAACAAGTAGACAGGATCTTCGTGGTTCAAAACAGATCTGTCTGTTTTATCCTTCTTATAGCCGAAAAATGGTGGCTGTTTGTGCAGAGATTGCTAATAGAGGAGTATACAGAACATGGGCAATAAAATCCCATTGGAGCGGGTTGACGGGCAGCGCTGGCGCATTCCCACACGTTACAACGCGGAGATGCACGTGCCGGGCATGGTGTATGCGGACGACGAACTTATCGAATCGATCATCAATGATAACGCGCTTCAGCAGGTCGCCAACGTCGCCACCTTGCCGGGCATTGTCGGGCACTCGCTGGGCATGCCGGACATTCACTGGGGGTATGGCTTTCCGGTGGGTGGTGTGGCCGCAACCGACGCCGAGCATGGTGTGGTATCGCCGGGCGGCATTGGTTTCGACATCAATTGTGGCGTACGTTTGCTGGCGACCAACCTGGTGCAAGACCAGGTCAAGGGCAGCGTTGATCGCCTGGCGGATGAGCTGTTTGCCAACCTGCCTTCGGGCGTTGGTGGCGATGGTATGCGCAGCTTGACGAGGGATGAGATGCGCGCCGTGATGGTGCGTGGCGCGGGTTGGGCGGTTGAGGAGGGCTACGGCAGCGCGGACGATCTGGAAGCGACGGAGGAGTATGGATGCCTGACGGGAGCCAATCCCGACACCGTGTCGGCGCGGGCGCTTCAGCGCGGCATGACGCAGTTGGGGAGTCTGGGTTCGGGCAACCATTTCTGCGAAGTGCAGTTCGTTGAGCATATCTATGATCAAGAGGCGGCGAAGGCGCTGGGCATCGGCCAGAAGGGGCAGGTTGTCGTGACCATCCATTGTGGTTCGCGGGGATTTGGGCACCAGATCGCCGAAGATTATATTAAGCTGGCCGAAGCGAAGCAGCAGGAATATGGCTTTCAACTGGTGGATCGCCAACTCGCATGTTTGCCGCTGCAATCTGAGGAGGGTCGGGCGTACCTCAGCGCGATGGCCTGTGGAGCGAACTTCGCGTGGGCCAATCGCCAACTATTGATGCATGGCGTGCGGCAGGCGCTGTCAACGGTCTTTGGTCGCAAGGCCAGGGCCAGGGACCTGCCGCTGGTTTATGATGTCTGCCACAACATCGCCAAGATGGAGGAATACGAGGTTGATGGGGAGATGCGGCGCTTGTGTGTGCATCGTAAAGGTGCGACGCGCGCATTTCCAGCAGGCCATCCGGCGATCCCGGAAAAGTATCGCGCTGTGGGTCAGCCGGTGTTGATCCCAGGCGATATGGGGCGCTATTCGTTCATGCTGGTTGGCGCGCAGGGTTCGATGGAGCAGAGCTTCGGCTCGTGCTGCCACGGCGCCGGGCGTCGTATGAGTCGTACTGCGGCGAAGAAGTCGATGGAAAGCAAGAACCTGCTCAAGTACCTGGAGCGCCAGGGCGTTGCTGTGCGCGTGCACAGCAAGAACCTCTTGCCCGAAGAGGCTCCCTACGCCTACAAGGATGCGCAACAGGTCGTGAACGTGGTGCACGACGCCGGGCTAGCGCAACTGGTGGTGCGGCTGAAGCCGCTGATTGTGGTCAAGGGCTAGAGAACCGGTCGAGAAATCACGCAGCCCCCTGAACCTCAGCAGCTTTTTGCTGGGAACGAGCCAGAACGTGTAAATTGTGAACGACAGCGCAGCGGCGCAGATCGAAGAGATTTTTGCGCACACCGCGATAGCGTGCGCGTCGGCCTTGCCATCGTCCAACATGTGCGAGGGTGTGTTCCACAGCGACCCGTTCACGCAACTGGGCGCGTCCTTGTGGCGTCTGTTGACGCTCTCGCAATTCGATGAGCAGGGCTTCATCGGGGTGAATGCTGACGCTGCGTCCTTTGGCGCTGGTGGTGCATTGGACTTTCAGAGGACACTGGGAGCATGTCTCTTTGGGAAAATGTACTACCCCACCGGGCACAAAAGGCACTTCTTGCTCGGCGGGGCACCGAATGGTCTGTCGGTCCCAATCGAGGGTAAACGCCTGTTTGTGAAAGCGTTTGCCCTCGCGGACGGGCCAAGCTTTGCAATAGACCTCCAACTCCTCACTGCGCTCCCGCACCAGATGACTACTCAAATAGGCGCGATCGATGTGAAGTTCCTTGAGACGCACTTCCTGCCGCTTCAGGTCAGCGCTGATGTCTCCGGTGACGCTGGCTTCTGGCTCATTGGCGGGCGTGATGCCCACCGCACGGATCAAACCCGTATCCAAGTCATGGAGCACATGCCGTTTGTATCCATCCACGCGCACACTTCGGCTTTTTCGCCCATGTCGCATCTCCGCATCCTCGATACTGATCCGTCGATCTTTGGCAACTCCCTTGATCAGACTCGCTTTTCCGTTCTCACCAAGCTGTACATCTTGCTCTCTCACGACCGTTGCTGTTTCCAGGGCTGGTTGAGCCAGCTCTCTCTCTTCGTGTTCAAGGGTCTGCGTCCAGGATTCCATCGCTTGCAAGACCTGCAGCACCAACTCCAATGCCTCTTCGCGCAGCTCAACCTGATCCCAATTACGATCCAGAACAGCTTTCAGACTCGGACCACAGACGATCTCTGCTCCCGCCTCATGACCCACGTCTGCCACCGTTTCTCCTCGGCTTTTGGCAACCAGACGCAGCGCTTTTTTGAGCGCATGCCCAATCAAGTTGAAGGTATCTTCGACTCGTCCCGCTCCCCACAACGGACTGCTATCCAGCGCAGCACGTAAGGCCCGTGATCCAAATTCCAGGGTTGGGCTGGCAGTCTCGACGGTTCGTTCGATGAGCCGTCGATCCATCTGAGCGTCGATGAGCCTCTTGCGAAAGGCTACCAATGTGCCTTTGCTGAATGGTGCCTGCTCCGTATCCAGACAATCTAACACCAATTGCCAGCGCCGATCCATGAGTGTTGCCTCAATCACCTCATCATCCGAAGCTCCCGTGTATGCTTGCACAATGGTAGCGAGGGCTAATTGAGCGGGCGGAATGGGAGGTTGCCCGCGGAGACCCGGTGCATAGAGCGTCGCCAGTTCTTC
>DATAYF010000307.1:0-8118 GCA_036272735.1 Ktedonobacteraceae bacterium | reverse complement strand
TTCTCCACTTTCCCCATTTCTTCATGGAGAAGTGACCTTATATAACCTAACACTGGATGAAGGCGTTTTCTATTGTAAAATTCCCCAATGTAGAGAAAAATATCTTGTTGTGCCTCAATGCGTGTGGTATAGGACTGGCGATCGACGCATTCGGCCTTGAGGGTGACAAAAAAGGCTTCGGCCAGCGCATTATCGTAACAATCGCCTTTCCGACTCATACTGGCCCACCATTTCGTAATGCTGCAACCGTGACTGATAGCAGGTGTTGGCATATTGCGATCTGCGATCTGAGTGATGAATGAGACCGGGAGCTGGCTTACGCCAGCTGACGGCCAGGTGCAATGCGACCTTGACCAGTTCCTCATCCCGTTGATGGCTCATGGACCAGCCTACGATGCGGCGCGAATACACATCGAGCACCGTAGCCAGATACAACCATCCTTCTCGGGTACTAATGTAGGTAAAGTCGCTGACCCAAACCGTATCTGGTGCATCAGCAGCAAAATTCCGCTGTAAGAGATTGGGTGCAATGGGAAAGAGATGCTGACTATTCGTCGTTGTGACGCGGGGTCGTCGTCGTCTGGCGCTGATTCCTTGCCGGCGCATCAAGCGAGCCACGCGTTTTTTTTCCACATGTAACTCCTCTTGCACGTAATTCTGCATGAATGCGTGGACTCCTATAGACCGAGCGATTGGCGTGAAAAATCTGCTCAATCTGTTGCAGTAATAGTTCATCCACACGTGCTCGCTGACTCTTTGTCCGTTTGAGCCAGGCGTAATAGCCACTTTCCGAGACAGAAAAGGCAGAACACATGCGTTTGATGGAGTATTCGTGTTGATGTTCAAACATACATTGATACTTCATCATGGGTGTTGCGCGAAGATATGTACCGTTTTTTTTAGAATGTCACGCTCCTGACGCAGGATCTCCTTCTCAGGTTCCAAACGACGAATTTTTATTCAAGTTCTGTTTGATGCCCTTTTCCAGGAAATGCTTGCTTTCCATGATGAGCGATGCTTTTTCTCCAACTATGGAGTGCACTGTCTGAAACCCCGAGATCACGCGCAAGCTTGGCAATGATTTTTCCACTAGTTTCCATCAATCGAACGGCTTCTTGTTTGAATTCTGCGGTGTAGACGCGCTGCTTTTTGACCATTGGACCTTCCCCTGATCGAGTTTATCACACTTTTCTTCCTCGACTCTGCAAAAACGGGGGAAGTCCAATCTTCGGTAAAGTCCACCGGATATCATGAATCATGAACGAACTTCTGAATATAGGCTCTTACAAGCAAAAATCGTGCACGTCCCTTCTTTTCCTCCTAGTGTTTTTGCAACACAGCCGTTCACCAGGTTGACAATGCCGTGATCTCTGTGAGCTCTACGAGATAGCTGGCATGGGTTTGCTGCCAGTTATCTAGCAATGGAGGGAGACCAGTGGCCATCAGGGCGGCGCCGGAGAGGACCGCCGGATATTCTTGAAGGGGAGAAGCCGTGGGCAGAGAGCGCAGAGGCTCAATGCGATACAGGGCATTGGGCTTCAGATGGCAGAGCCGTAGTGGTGGAGGTGAGCCACCGAAAACCTGATCATGGTGGAAGAAAAAGACCAGCGCTTGGTCGCGCGCCTGGGAGGTATATTGCACAGCGGCGAACTGGCCGCGGGTGGCATGCGGCGAGAGCAGCCAGGACTGCTCGCCGTCCTGGACCAGGTGGCGGATCTGTTTGTAGATGGTGATCCAGCTCGCTGCTTCGTCCATTTCTTCGGCACTCCAGTGAATCAGGTCGCCACCAACTCCCAACGCGCCAAGCATTGAGACAAGGAAGCGGAATGCAAGCGGGATCTGCCTGCGCCCGGCGTCGGTCACCCACGCCCCCATCACGCGTGCGGGCAGGGCTAGCGAGAAGCCCTCCTGGATCAATAGACGTGCCTCAGGATGGGTGTTATCGCTGGTCCAGACCTGATCGGTTCGGCGCAGGATCGCGAGGTCAGCTCGTCCGCCACCGCTGGCGCAAGATTCGATACTGAGGAAGGGGTGATGCGCGCGTAGAGCGTCCATCAGTGCGTAGACTCCGTGGGTGTGGTGCACCCAGAGCTCGCGGGCCTCGCCGCCCTGAGCCAGATAGTCGGCCCAGCCAGGCTCGCTGATTGGACGGTTCATATCCCATTTGAGATAAGCGATGGGATACTCGGTCAGCAAATAATCGAGGGACTCAAAGAGATAGCCGCGCACATCTTCTCGGCCCAGATTGAGCACCAACTGGTTGCGCGCCTCGCTGCGAGCCCGCGTGGGAAAAGCGTAGACCCAATCGGGGTGGGCACGATACAGCTCACTGTCGGGGTTGACCATCTCTGGCTCAACCCAGAGACCAAATGTCATCCCAAGGTCATGGACGCGTTCGATCAGCGGTCCCAGGCCATGGGGGAATTTCCTGGGATCGGGGCGCCAGTCTCCCAGACCAGCAGTGTCCGATATGCGCCTCAGAAACCAGCCATCATCGACCACAAACAGTTCCACACCCAGGCGCGCAGCCAACTCGGCGAGTTCGATCTGCCCTTGCTCGCTGACATCAAAGGCTGTCGCTTCCCAGGAATTGTAGAGCACCGGACGAGGCTGAAGCGCCTGGGACGTTGGCAGAACCGTCTCGCGCACATAACGATGCAGGCGCTGACGCGCGCCATTCAAACCGTCATCGGCAAAGCCTGCGACAAAATCCGGCGTCGTGAAGGTTTCTCCAGCGGCCAGTTGCCAGGCAAAATCGTGCTCCGAGATCCCACCAACCACCGTCGTTTTGCCTGTCACATCACAGTTCACACGGATCATCCAATTGCCGCTCCAGGCCAGCGAGGCAAAATAGACTTCGGGGACAGGCTGTCCCAGCATGGGTTCGCTCTCGATAGCCAGCCAGGGCGCTGCATTCAGACTGGTAATCCCGCGGCGCGACTCAATCAACGCTGTCCCTGCGACCAGGGGACGGCGCTGAATCTGCGACTCGCCGGCCCACTGGCCTGCTAGCGTTGTCAGCGTGCGCGAGGCAAAAGAGCGCGGCAGGTGCCAGGCGGCAGAGAAGGCGCGCTCCAGGCGAATTGGCTCGTCACCCTCGTTGCGCCAGATCGCCGAGCGGATGATCAGATCGTTGGCAAGGTCGAGCTGGTAGTGTAGGAGCAGTGTCAATGGATAATGCCGATCACGCAGATAGAGCGTCAGTCCGGGCAGGCGGGCGCTGTTCGGCAGCAACTCAGCGTGCTCATAGCACAGATCCAGGTCGCGCACTCCATCGGCAAAGACTACCCGAGCCGCCAACTCACCATAGCGCAAACCGCCAAAGCCGGGATACTCTTCCGCAATGCTAGTTAGCGCCGGATCGTGCGACGAATGCGTCAAAGCGAGACGGGGATCGGGCAGATCGGCCAAAGTAGCCAGGCGCGGCCCCCAGTGTAGATTGATGACCAGTCCTTCCTTGGTCACACCCAGCGCATAGGTGCTGTGTTCCGTCACCAGTGCCCAGAGGGAGCGCTCTGAGTCGACAACAATACCTGGCTCAAGTGTGGCCAGAGATACACGGTCCATATGTTACCTTTTACTTTCTTACAAGTTCCAAAATCCAGGCAGTGGATATATTCCAAAAACCAGCGCCTGCCGTTATTACCCTTTCAAGCCGCTTTGTGTATAGCCCTGGACGATGTAGCGCTGAAAGAAGAGAAAGAGGAGCACCAAGGGGAGGATGCCAATAGCCGCCGCCATAAATACCTCATGCAGAATGACCGTCTGAGACGTCATGAACGTAGAGATGACCACCTGAACAGTTTGACCCGAATTACTATTCTGCGCATTCACAAGAGGCCAGAGAAAAGAATTCCAATTGGCAATCAGCCCCGTAATACCGAGAGCCGCAAAAATGGGAAGCGAGTTCGGAACAACGATACGCCAATAGATGCCCCAATAGCCAAGCCCATCGACACGCCCGGCCTCCTCAAGTTCCCGTGGAAAACTCAAGAAGAACTGGCGAAACAGAAAAGTCGTAAAGCCGCTAAACAGACTAGGAATAATCAAGCCCTGTAACGTCCCGATCCAACCAATATATGAAACAACAATATATGTTGGTAGAAAAGTGACCGCACCCGGAATCATCATCGTACCCAGAACTGCGCCGAACACAACAGTGGACCAGCGAGAAGGAATACGAGCCATCGCATAAGCCGCCAGTGACGTGACAAGTACCTGCCCGACTGTACCCAGGACAGCCATCAATGCAGAATTTTGCAAACCAACAAGGATCGACGTAGAGCTATCACTAAACAACTCTTGAATATTCTCAAAGTGGAGTACACTGGGAAAGAGGACACCAAGGCGAATATCCTGCTCGGTTGCCAGACTATTGCGCAGAATCAAATAAAAAGGAACCAGAAAAAGCCCCGTCAGAAAAATGAGCAGCGCATAGTGTAGCACAACGCTCACAATAGATCTTACTGACCTGGCTGTCCTGACGGAACGCTTATCGGCCTTTTGCTTCGAAATAGTTAACGGCATAAGCTCTTCCCTTTCTTTACGACTGTACTTTGCCAAAGCCAAACACTTTTGCTTGCACAAGAGTAAACACAATAATAATGACTGCGAGAATGATTGCACCTGCGCTCCCACGGCCATAATCTTGCGAACCCAGAGCGACCTGGAAGATATAGAGGAGCGGCGGCCGTCCCAGAGACGCATTGCCGCTGGATGCCGTGCTTCCCATAATGTTGTAGAACTCATCGAACGCTTGATAGGCTGCAATCAAGTTCAGAATCAGGATTGCAACCGAAGTATTACGTAGCAAAGGGAAGGTTATATAGCGGAAAGTGGTCCAACCACGCCTGGCACCATCGACCGTAGCAGCTTCATACAGTTCTTGCGGGATCGTTTGCAACCCTGCAATAAAAAGCAACATATAGATGCCAACCTGTATCCAGAGACGGAGTGAGACCAGTACAATCCAATAGTATGGGGGACTTGGGCTGGTAATCCAGGTGTCAATAGAACTCATATGCAAGGAGATCAAAATGGTGTTGGCAAACCCTGTCGAGAGACCATTGAAGATATCGAGCTTCCAGATGAGCGAGGCCACGACATAAGAACAGGCCGTGGGCAGAAAGAACACGGAACGGAAGAATGGCTGGGCAAAACGAATACTGTTGACCAGGAGCGCAAGTCCAAGCGAAAGCGCAAACGTGGTCGGTATAATGAAAAGCGCGAAGAGCGTGATCGTGACCAGAGCATGCTGATAGGCTGGATCGTTGAGCATGCTGGCGTAATTGGCCAGGCCAACAAATTGCGTCGGGGCAATCGTATCGCGCGCATTAAAGAAACTGAGGAAGATGCTCCAGAGAATAGGGATATAGACAAACACCGCCAGACCAACCAGGAGAGGGGCCGAAAAACTCCAGAAGGCGAGCTCAGTCTTGAGACGTTTGCGTAACGTATAGCGTTTCCCTCTCTGTTTCACGTCCAGAGGAGCCTCTGGTTGAGCAGATGAAATGACTTTGGTGGACTCCATTGCAGCTATCCTTCCTGAAAGGCACCTGTAGGTATGAACCAGTAAATGCAGTCCAGTACACCGCCAGGTATTGATATGGCCGTATGGCCATAGGCCAGCAGTGGAGCATGAAACATTCCTCCAGGTTTGTTCATGCTCCTCCCGATAAAACTACTTGACAATCCTTTGTAACTCGGCCTGGCACTTTGCTTCTGCTTTAGCCAACTCAGTTTTGGCATCGGCACCATTTTTGACGATATTGGTGACGGCGTCTGTAAGCGCTGTACTCATGGTCGTATCCCAGGTAGGAGGATTGGGCTTACCATAGTTGTTGAGGATACTTACAGCATCTGCGGCTTGACCGCTCTGGAGTTTTGTGGCGGAAGCGGCAGCGCTCTTGCGTGGTGGAAGATGGAAGCCGTAATCCAGACTCCAATCCTGCTGATCTTTCGTATTATCAATCCAGAGCCATTTGGTAAACGTTTTGGCCTCCTGCATATGCTTGCCTTTGGCCGCAACCATAGCACCCCAACCGCCCGAAAATGTCGTCGGTGTACCCTGGGCATCAAGTTTTGGCCAGGGTACGACTCCAAAGTCATCACCAACACCTTTGCGAATACCCGGCATTGACCATAAACCACCCCACTGCATAGCAGTTGCTCCACTATTGAAAGCGCCAGGGTCCGCCCAGTCAGTGGTATAACCCAGCAGCAGACTCTTCGACTGATAGAGCTCACGCACCTTTTGATAAGCCAACACGGTCCGATCATTGTTGAACACAATCTTATTATCTGTCGTCAGAAAGTCGCTCCCAGCAGACCAGGGAGCGATCTGTAGCAATGCCCCAATGCCACCATCGTTCCCAATGAAGAGACCCTTCTGATTGCCAGTCGTCAGCTTGTTCGCCGCAGCGATCAACTCATCCATAGTCTCTGGTGGCTTGACTCCAGCCCTTGCAAGGATACTTTTGCGGTAGTAGAGCAAACCAGTATCGACAATCATTGGAATGGCATAAACTTTTCCGTTGTAGGTGTAGGGTATAAGGCTGGAAGCAGAAAAGTCATCTTTCACAGGAGCAATGATATCGTCCATTGGCTCAATCAATCCTGCCTTCACCTGATCTGCTAAAACATACCCTTCAAAAGCATCAGGAGGATTACCACTCAATAAGGCCGCATTGAGGGGAGTGAAATAATCGCCAGGTTTCCAGTCGACGTTGATAGAGGCTTTCGTGTACTCCTTTGCGTAACGCTTGGCGGCCGCCTCGGTGCCCGCTTCACCATATTGGTGATACCACTGCTGTAACACCAACTGGCCATTACTACTGGTACTACCCGGCGTGGTGTTACCACAGGCAGCCAGAAAAGCGGCACTCACCGCCGCTGCGCCAGTGGCCTGTAAAAAACGTCGGCGGTTGATTTTGTTGAGCATGTACTTCGTTTGCGTGTCCATTGAGAATCCTTCAGCCTTTCTGCATCGGTGCAAATAAACGAGTCAATGTAGGTAATCCGGGCCTTCACCTTGAAAGCCTTGGCCTGCGAGAAGTGTCTCGCCGCTCCGCCTGCAATCATCGGTAAGGCAGTCAACCTGTTCTCCTATTGAGAGAGCAACATACCCTTTAAGCATTCCTGCCAACACTGCCAGGACGCTGAGAGATATGCTGAACCAGCCACTCCTTTCTCTCTAAATTATGGGCGCGCCGGGAGCACAAAAAAGCGATGAAGAACCAGGGCAGCGGCACCGCGCGCCCAGCTTTCGTAACCAACCAGCGGCTCAACCAGCAAACGCAGATCTTTTCCTAACTGGGAGAACAGATTCTGTCGCAGAACCGCTTCCATTGATTGGAACATCGCCTGTTCGACAAAAGCACCCTCGCCCGTCAGGACTATACATTCAGGGTTAAGGACATTGACCAGGTTAGCCAGGGCAATGCCCATCAACTCGCCACTGTGCTGAAAAGCCTGCGTGGCGAGTTCATCTCCCCCCGAAGCTCGCTCAAGTAATTCGTGAACCATGCGTTCCTCGAACTGCACAGATTGGTCCGAGTCGCTATTGAGCGTTCTATTGAAAGGAATATTTTCTTTGTAGTTGCTCTCACGATAGTTGGCAATGATGCCGCGAAAGGAGATATACTCCTCCAGGCAGCCGCGTTTGCCGCACTCGCAGCGCCGACCACCTGGAACAGCTACCATATGGCCAAACTCGCCGGCCCCACCTGTCGCGCCGCGATAGAGCACGCCGTTGAGCACCAACCCCAGGCCCACGCCGCGCCCCAGAACGACCGTAAAAAAATTCTCGTAGTCACTGCCCCAGCCAAAGAGCTTCTCGTAGGTCGTAATACAGCTCACATCATTATCGATCACCACAGGCAGCCCCAGGCGTTGGCTCAACGGTTCGGCCAGTTCAACATTGTGCCAGTCCAGATTCCAGGAGTCGACACAGATGCCGCTTTTGGCGTCGATATAGCCTGAGAGGGCGCAGCCAAGCCCGATAACCAGATCTTTATCGACCCCGGATTGTAACAGCAGATCGTGTGTCATCTCTACAATTTGCTCCACAGCTTGTGCGCTCTGATGTTTGAGCAAGCTCTCTCGATGGAGCGAAAAGAC
>DATAYF010000306.1:0-7002 GCA_036272735.1 Ktedonobacteraceae bacterium | reverse complement strand
CGACGAGGGACAATAGCGAGTGTCGATGGGCCAATATCCAGGCCAATCGTGTCTTTCCCTCCCTGCTCATGCTTCGGTTTGACGAAGGCATGGCCCTCTAAAACCAATTGCACGGAATAACGATTGCTGTCTTTATCGGCTCCCTGTGCCTGTGGTGAGGAAGCTTTGCGGCGAATCAGGCGCACATACTTGATGGGGTGGTACATGCCATGCTGCACCACCGGGTCTCGCCAGTCGATGATGGCTGGGATGACCTCTGTGTTCCAGATCAGGAAGCCGCCATCGCCCACACCCGGGTCAAACACGAAGCGCATGCCGACATCGTTCCGTTTGCCCTCCACGCTATCAATGCCACGTCCTCGGCTTTGGAAGCGTACTCGTTTGGCTTTCCCAACACAGACCCGATTGACCGCCTGATAGGCGCGAGTCGCAAGGGTTTGAGCCATGGTGCTCTCAATGTGATCGGCGATCCACGAGACCCGGGCAAGCTTGGCATACTCGTGTAGCTTGTATTCCGAGAAGTGATACGTCTTGCGTAGGGCAGAGAAGGCTTGTGCGCGTTCCTGCTTTTTAGAGTGAGGGATAGCTCTGGCTTGTGCCCATGCCGGATCGTTGCGCATGCATCGAAGACGTTTGTTTGCTTCAGAAAGCAGAGCGTTGTAGAGACACCGAGCGGCCTCCAGGTGCGCACGTACATGGCGTTCCTGGCTCCAATCGACCCGGAGAGGGAGTTCGAGAAGAAAGGTCGGTGTCTTTGCTCGCTTCATGACTTGCTTTGCCTTCCAATGCAGAGGATCTCTTCAGAAAGAGATGGGACTGCTGCCCGTCCCTCGTGTCTTTCTACACTTTCACATGCTTACACAACTATTCTCGTCGGGCAGGTTTCTTCCGGTAACTCGACGACGTACCGTTCGGAAATGGATTCGTGAGAAGCAACTCCGTGCTCTTACGTTCGGTCGAAGCGGAGGATACCATATCCGGCGCTCTGACTTCAATGCGTTTCTTCGCAAGCGTGAGACGATAAAAGACGATGATCTTTCTTCATCCTGTGGAGGACACAGTACGAAAGAAGAGCGATGCTTCCTCTCCCCCCCCACCGGCCCGAAAGGAACGCCCATTCATCCCCGCCTTAGAAAGAGCGGGGCTTTCTGGGCCGTTCTCTGTAAATTGTAACAACCAATCGGGTGAAGTTTAAATTCCGCTTAGAGTGCGCGAAATATCCTGCATAATGCTCAGAAATCCTTGCATTCTCGCGCCACAATGGGTATCGTAGGGGGTGATGAAGAAAGTAGAGGAGTATAAGAGTATGCAGACCATTAAACGGATAAAGTCACCTGAAGTTCCCGACGGCACGCTGGTGAAGGACTCGTTAGCCGGAAACCAGGGTGCTTTTGAACTATTAGTACGTCGTTATCATGTTCCAATCTTCAACTTTATTTGTCATTTTCTCGGTGATTATGATGTAGCTTGTGATATCTCGCAACAAGTTTTTCTCCAACTTTTCATCTCTTTACCGACCTTGCGTACGGGCGAGCCGTTAAAAGCCTGGATCTTTCAGGTTGCCCGCAATCGTTGCCTGGATGAAATACGCCGCAAAAAGGCGGTCCATTTCTCCGAACTGGAAAGCGCGAATGATGATGACCTCTCTCCATTAGAGGTGATGCCCGATATGCACCCACAGCCCGATGAGGTTGCGGAGCGACACGACCTGCGGCAAACATTGTACCGGGCCATCGACACCTTGCCACCCAAATTTCGCTCAGTAGTACTTTTGCGTTATACGAGCCAGTTAAGTTTTTCGGAGATCGGCAAAACGTTACACATGCCTGAGGCCACAGCAAAAACGTACTTCCAGCGCGCTCGTCCCTTGCTACGCGCGTCTCTAGCCGAACAGAAGCAATTTTCCGCCGCCGTATAAACGCCCTCTTTTTGCTGAGAACAAGATAAGAAAGCTTGGAAATCTGAAACTCCTTTCTTATGGGGTTCGTACTATTATCAATAAGACGAGTCATATTAAGAGAGGGCGTAGTATGAAGCATCTGTCAAAAGACCTGTTTTCTGGCGAGGATACCTCAGATGAAGAATTTGATGAACTGGTGAGCGAACTCCTGTATGTAGAACCACCTACCTCACTGGTTCACAACATCCTTTCATCGGTCGCCAATATATCACTTCCGCGCATCACTATCGAGCCAGATATCAGTACGGAAGATGGCCTGGTGGTGCAGCATAATTCGTTGCAGCCTTCATAAGCATGGCAAAAGGCCCATGTAGGGATGTAGAACACGGCCGTGTTCTACATCCCTACATGGGCCTTTTGCACAATGACGGGAATACTTAGGAGGCGATTTGCTCCGACAACTTCCCGGTATCGACCAGCCAGCGAATAAATTCGAGACGACGATTGCTCACATCATCTTGATGTTTCACTTTTTCTGCATAGTCGGTTCGGAGCTTGCTCAGGAGAAGAACTTCCGCCTCTGCAAAACCATTCTTACGTAACATATCTCGATCATCTTGACGTTCCATCGGTGTGTCTCCTTTGCGCTAGCAGGGTCATGACAACTACATGGGTGCTATCGGTAACATGCGTTTTACACGCCTGAGAAATGTTTGCATGAGATACGGTTTTGGTAAATGATCCAGGGTCCGTTTACTTTCATGATACATACGTATAGAGGCACGCACGGTCGTCGCTGCACTCGTCGTAAGCAAGACCGGAACAATGGTCTCGGCGCGTAATCGTTGTAAGACCTCCCATCCGCTGATCTCGCCCGCCAGTTCCAGATCCAGAATAACAAGCTGCGGCAATGCTTTTTGGATCTCCATAATGGCAAGCTCTCCGCTTTGCACGGCGGTCACTTTGAAACCTTGCGCTGCTAACATGCCTGCTTCCAGAGTGGCCAGCGCCTGGTCGTCCTCGACAAGTAGGATGGATGCGCTACGATGCGGCTGTACCTGTGACTGTTGCGTTGAGCCGGGTGTATGCTGAGCGGTTGACGTATCAGGCACTTCTAACGATCCTATTATGCTACTATTCTGCTGTTTCTGCGTTCCATCCTGGCATGGCATGGCTTCTATCCTGCGTACACATATGGGCGATGCTGCATATGCGAGGCTGACGTTAGCGTCGCCATTGGGATGAAAAGGATAGAGTCATCCTTTTCTGTCTAGAGTGTACTCTCTCAGGGGTGAGAATGGCGTGAAAACATACTGCTTGCCTGTGAAAACCATGTGAACACCCGAAAATTGCTCAGAATGCCTGGTCAGCAATGTCGGGATCGGGGTCTGGGGGTGGCACGAAGTAACCAACGCCCAGTTCGTTGCGTAAGAAGTGTGGTTCTGCTGGATTGGGCTCTAGTTTGCGCCGTAAGTGGCGGATAAAGGTGCGCAGGTAGGTATTTTCACCAGTATAATCTGGACCCCAGACGCGTTGCAAAAGCTCGCGGTGCGTCAACACTTTGCCCGCGTTGTGCGTAAGTTCGCTGAGCAGGTCGTATTCGGTGGGTGTGAGGTGTACTTCTTTGCCTACCGAGTAGACACGCCGATGGGCAAAATCAACAAAGAGACCACTCTCTCCTCCACTACGGTAGCTGGGTCGTTGTGCGTCGCTCCCCTTGACCCGGCTGCGCAGCCGCCTGGTCTCTTCAGCGCGTCGTAGCGCAACCCGCACGCGAGCTAGCAGTTCGTTGAGGCTGAATGGTTTGGTCAAGTAATCATCGGCCCCCAGGTCGAGGGCGCGGATCTTCACTGGCTCTTCATCGTGCGCGGAAAGCACGATCACCGGAGCGTCGCTCCATTCACGCAGGCGGCGCAAAAAGGTCAGACCATCCAGCGAAGGTAGCGAAAGGTCCAGCAGGACAAGTTGCGGCTGAAGTATAGCGGCGATATCGACCGCTTGCGCGCCATCACGCACCGCCTGCGCCTGAAATCCGCGCGCCTTGAATTGAGCAAGTAGGAATGTGCGCATCTGCGGGTCGTCCTCGATGCAGAGGATACGAACTTTTTTATCCTGCGGTGCCATAGTCGATTCCCTCTTCCTCTTCCTGAAACGCTGCTTATTGCTCCTGTTTTCCTTTGCCTGTGAAAATGGGGAGGGTAAAGGCAAAGGTTGCGCCGTGACCGGGTGTACTGTTGACAATCAATGTGCTCCCATGTGCCTCAATGATACCACGGCTGATGTATAGCCCCAAACCCGTTGTCGGACTCCATCGCTCGCTGCCCCGTCTCTTTTCGGACGTCGCTTGCCCTGGCCGATCAACTTGTGGGCGACGGCTGGCGGCAAAGGTGCTGAAACGGGTAAAAAGCGTCTCCTGCTGCTCCTGCGTCAGCCCTGGTCCACGATCCGTCACCCGGATGGTCACGCCGTCGGCTACCAACTCGGCCTCAAGTAGCACGAAGTCACCTGCGGGGGCGTAACGAAACGCGTTGCTGAGCAGGTTGATGAGGACGCTGATCACGAGCTCGTAGTCCCCGAAAACGGCGGGCGTCTCTGGCGTAAACGCGACCTTGAGTTGGTGCTCGGATGAGGTAATCAGCGCTTCCAGGCGCTCCTGTAAGTCCTCGAACAGTTCTGGAAGCAGGATCGCTTCACGCTCCAGACGCAGAGCCTGCGCCTCGACACGCGAGGCGTCGAGAAATTGATTGATCATGCCCACCAAACGTTCGACCTGCTCGTCGGCGGTGCGCAAAAAATTCATCTGCTCCTCCATCGTCCAGGTGAGGTCCTGGGCCAGCGGAGCGCTCAGGTGGGCACGCACGTTCGCCAGCGGCGTCTTTAGCTCGTGGGCCATGGTGGTGAAGAACTCTTCGCGTGTGCGTTCCAGCGTCTTTGTCCTGGTAATCTCGTGCAGGACAATGATCACGCTGCTGATCGTGCCATCGGCGGCGCGCAAGGGGGCAGCGTTGCACAGAAAATAATAGACCTGGCCATTGGTTTCAGGCGTCGAAAGTTCGGCGTCGCTGGTCTCACCCTGGTACAGGGCGCGGGCAAACGGCCGCTCTTCGTAGGGCATTGGCTCACCGGAGGAGTCGTAGAGCGTGATATCGTGGAAAAGTGCTTCTATGGGCTGGCCGATAGCACGCCTGGCGGCGAGATCTGGATTGTCGCTCGGCTCGAAGGTCAGGCCAATCTTGTGCAAAAGTTGCACGGCACGACTGTTGATGAGGCTCAACTTGAGGTCGTGTGCATCAACATGCAGGACGCCGGAGGGCAGGCGCTCCAACAGGATCTCCATACGGGCGCGCATCAGTTCTTGCGCCTCGTTGGCCCGTTGCAGGGCGTCGTTGCGCTGCGCCAACTCGGCGGTACGAGCGACAACCTCGGCCTCGATGCGCTCGCGGTTGGCGGTCTCGCGTGTGTTATCGTGATAGACCACCACAAAGGCAAAAATATCGTTCTGGTTGTCGCGGATGGGCGTATAGGTGCAGCGCAACGTGTAGCGTTTATCATCGGCTCCGGTCAGCTTGAATTCGTCGATCTGGCGTGTGAGGGCGCGATGTTCCAATTCGGCGGTCGGGTTGGGTAGGTGGAGAAAATCCAGGTGTTGAACCTGGGCGCTGCTATCGTTCATGGCCTCGACAATCGAGCGACCAATGATATCGTCGGACCAGCCGAAAAGCTTGCGGGCCGCGTAGTTCACGTCGATGATATGCCAATCCAGGTCGTAGAGCACGACCCCATCGGGAATAGCCTGCATGATGTTTTCTTTTTGGCGGGCGTTGCGGCTAGCGACTCTCGCCCAGCTTT
This sequence comes from Ktedonobacteraceae bacterium, assembly GCA_036272735.1. Classification (GTDB taxonomy): domain Bacteria; phylum Chloroflexota; class Ktedonobacteria; order Ktedonobacterales; family Ktedonobacteraceae; genus DATAYF01. Next base: position 1,253 of record DATAYF010000306.1, on the reverse strand, counting down.
CGATGCTGCGCACGAGCCGCGCGTTTTCGATGGCGAGTCCGGCCTGTTGCGCAAAGCGTTCGAGCAGCCTGATCTCTTCCGCTGGGAAGCCACGCGCGCGCCGGTGGTACACCTCGATGGTTCCCAGGATGCCGTCGGCCTGCTGCTTGTCTGCACGATCTCTGGCGCTAGCGTAGGGATGAAAGATGGGGACGCACAGCACCGATCCGGGGCGTACCGCCTCGCCATGCCGGTCCAGGTAGGGTAGCTGTATATTGGGAATGCTGGTCGTATCGGGATAGATGAGCGTGCGCCGCTCTTGAATGACGCGTCCGAGCAGCGTCTGTTCATTGATTGTTAGTTGCCAGTGTTGCCAATCTGGATGCACATTTTTTTGCGTGGCGATGCTCGCGGTACTGCTCGCGTACGTGGTCAGGTGGGTTGTATCTCTATCATCGAGCGCGAGGTGTGTCTCTTCGGGTTGATCGACCAGGAATACGGCACAACGCCGCGAACCGACCATATCTTGCAGCGCCTGCAGGATACGCGCAAGCACGAGCGGCAGCGCGGAGGTGTCGGCCAGCGTCGATGAGATATGGTGAATGGCGTTGATGTGCAGGCGCGACCGCACCTGCTCGGTGATATCCTCGACCGTGACCAGCAGCGGTGGCCTATCCTGCTCACTTGTCTCTATATCCTCCGCACAGGCCACGCGCACATCCCAATAGGTGCGGCCACGTGTTTCCAGAAAGCCGCCGTACGGCACCTCAGCCAGGCGTACAGGCCTGCCGGTCGCGCTGACCTGTTGGAGCAATGGCAGGGCCATTTGATACATTTGGGCAGGGATAATGTCTGCAAGGTGACGGTTGGTAACGTCCTGATCGCACCAGGGAGCGTATAGCAGGGCGTGCAGGTAGGGGTTGACATAGAGGACGCGCAACGTGACAGAGTCGATAATGGCGATGCCAACCGAAATGTTGCCAAGAATATATTCAAGCTGGGCTGTATATTTCGCATTCATCATAATGTATGCAATTGTTAAGCGACCAGGCTGGCTGGTCTGTTTTTATCTATACAGAACGGTCAGACTCTTCTTTCCTTCTATTATACCGCGTTTTGGTTGTGCTGTCGCTAGTAGTAAAAGGAAAAGACATAGTGGAGATGTTAATGAACCGGCAGCCCATCAACATCTCCACTATGTCTTTTCTTAAAGATACACCCGCTATGCCGGTGCTGCTGGTGCTGCTGGCGCAGCCGGTTCTTGCACGCGAAAT
>DATAYF010000305.1:0-10471 GCA_036272735.1 Ktedonobacteraceae bacterium | reverse complement strand
TATTGCCTCTACTTCACAGGCAAGGCACACGTACCAGTGCTCACCCTCACGTTTGATCGTGCAGGTTTTGATGGTGCCCTGCAACTCTCGGTGCATCTTGATCTTGATATGCCCAATCTTTGAGAGGAGTGAAGTACCCCGTGCCTAGAAGGCAGGGGCTTCAACAGACTCCCCACGCGGGAGAATCTGTGGGACACTTCCTGCCCTAAAATACTTTTTGAGAATATTCCTGGCGGCGTTGGTATCTCTGTCGAGTTCGCATCCACATTCACAGGAATGCCAACGCTCTTCTAGGGTCTTCGACTTGACCACGCCGCATGAGGAGCACACCTGGCTCGTATATTTGGGGTCCACGAATACAAGTACACGCCCGGCCCATGCTGCCTTGACCTGTAGTATATCCGTGAACATGCCCCAACCTGCGTCAGAGATGCTCTTATTTAATCCGCCTTTCGCGGCGGCTCCATTCGGGAGGTATTGCCCAGTTGCCTCATCCTGCTTCGGCTTCGGACGTGTGATAAGGTTTCTGGTTTGCAGTTCCTCTAGCACGATTACTTGATAACAGTTGACCAGCTTACGCGATGCTTTGTGTGCGAAGTCCCGGCGCTGGTTCCTCACTTTTCGATGAGCCTTTGCGACTGCTTGAACTGCTTTCTTGCGACGGTGAGACCCGCGTTTTTTGCGAGAAAGAGCTTCTTGCAATTGCTTTAGCTTCTTTTCAGCTTTCCGATAGTGACGCGGTGACTCGATAAACTCTCCATTGGAAAGCGCGGCAAAATGGGTAATCCCAAGATCAATGCCTACATCCTCGTAGCTGAGAGGCAGCGTTTCGGGCTGTTCGACCTCGCACGACAAAATAACATACCAGTGTCCAGATTCATGCTTAATGGTACAGGTTTTGATGGTTCCTTCAACCTTGCGGTGTACCTTGACTTTTAAGGGGCCAATTTTGGAGAGCGTAACCTGTTTGCCTTCGAGAGAAAAGCCGGATTGCGGATAGGTAAAGCTGTTATACCGATTGCGTCCCTGGAACCTGGGATAACCGGGCTTCTCTCCATTCTTGACGCGCTCAAAAAAACGATCAAACGCGCGTTTCAAGCGAAGGAGTACATCTTGAAGTACCTGACTATGAATATCGTTGTATTCTGGCCTGATCTCTTTAATCTCTGGTAAATCTCGCTTCTGCTCATAGTAACTGATCGATTTGCCCGCCATGCGATAGGCGTCTTTGCGTTCTGAGAGGGCGGCATTGTACAGTTCTCGACATCTTGCCAGTGTCCGGAACAAATTTTCTTCCTGCTTTTTGGTAGGGGACAGCCGGAATTTATACGCTTTCCTCATCGGTTTTTCTGTCCCTCCACATAGCGTTTGAGCGTTTCCAGAGTCACCCCCCCGGTAGTCGCCACAAAATACGAGTTGGTCCACAGAGAGGGTAAACGCCGCTTTAATTGAGGAAACTCTTGACGCAGATGCCGGCTGCTCGTTCCCTTGAGATATTTTACCAGCTGGTGAATGCCAAATTGTGGATCACAGCCAACGAGGAGATGCACCTGATCGGGCATGACTTCCAGTTCAACCAATTCTTGCCTCCCTGTTTCGATGGTTTCCATCAGAATCGTTTTCAAGCGTTCATCTGCTCCATTGACCAGCACTTTGCGCCGATATTTGGGACAAAATACTCCATGATAATGACAGTTGTATGCGATAGTGTTATTTGTCCTCAGATCATATTTCATGAGTCAATTATAGCCCACAAACAATAGATATGGCAAGAATACCTATTGTTTGTGAAAGCGCCTTCTATCCCCCTGTCTGGAAGGCCAGGGGGCTTACGGCGCGGATGCTAAACATGTAAACGATCTCACCCCTGGGATAGCCGTAGTCTACAGCTTGCAAAACATGCTCGCGTAAATCCAAAGAGTACGCTTTCATCGGGTGGCTCCTGCATATGAGAACAGGCATCAAGCTTCCTGCTTGCCCTGCGTCTCGGCAAGCAGACGGCGCAGAGTCGAGAGGCCAGTCAGAATCGCCTCCCGCTCGTCTCTGGTCGCGTGCCGCAGCGCATCGAGCAGCGGCCCATGTAGATGCGACACCAGGCGCTGCTCGATATACGCTCTCACCTGATTGGTCATAACAATGCGCGTCACCCGTCGGTCGGCAAGGGAGACCTGGCGAGATACCATTCCCCGACGCTCCAGACGATCGACAATGCCCGAAACCGTGCTGTGCGCCAGCCCCATACGCTCGCTGAGTTCCTTGAGCGTCAACCCCTCGGACGTGCCAGCCTGGAACAGCGCGATCATGGCTTGCATCTGTGGCGCTGTCAACTGCGCTTTGCTCTGGTCGTCCTCGATGACTCGCAGCATGTCCCGCCGAATGGTTCGCAACTGCTGCTCAACCTCCGCTACTTCGCTCAGCAACTCCTCATCCGTCTCTACGACCTCCTGCATCGCTGGTGCGGATACAGGGGAATCCTGGTCCTGTTCTGTCATCTTGCTTCCTTTGTCATGCTGTTTGCGTTCTCCCTCTGCGCCATCTGAGCCCAGGGATCAATTGTGGCACACGACGCTGATAGTGGACATACGCTTCACCAAAGATTTCCGTGAGCAAGCGTTCTTCCTGATGCAGCTTGATCTCGAAGATGACAATGCCGAGGAGAAAGAGGGCGGCATACAGGCCCAGGCTGCTCAGGAGCATTGTACCCAGCAGCATCCCCAGCACGCCCGTATAGATGGGATGCCTGGTGATGCGATAGGGACCATCGGTGCGCAGTTGGTGACCAACCCGTGCCACCGTCGAAGCCGACCACATCTTCCCCAGGACCCAACGCGCCCACAACGTGAACGCAGTAGCGAGCAGCAGACACGCAATGCCCAGTATTCTGAGCCAGAGTGTATCAACGGTCAGTAGCCGCCAGAAGCTGCGCGGGATGAACTGATCGATGATGAAGAACGCCACGATCCCGACCACCCACGACCATGGGCTGGGACGCTTCTGCACAGCAGGGGATTGCATGGCATTGTAGAGAGCGCCAACCAGCCAAACCAGACCGAACAGCCCCCAGCAGAGACCCAGCATGTCCCAGCGCAGCCAGAACCAGGAGAGAGCGAGCATACGTATCTTCCTTTCATCTTGTTCCGTCGTATACGACTCGTCGTATACGACGGAATTGTATCATGGCATCCGCCCTCTGTCAAGACAGGAGGCTTTTCGCAAGACCTTGCAGATCTTCTCACTTCCTCTGTTCGTTCTGGCATGGCTCAACCTTTGAGCACGCTGCTGTAAGAGTAGCATCTTTACCATCTCGGCGATTGTGACGATCAGCTTTGGCCTGGCGCTCTTCGGTAGCGTCTACTTCATCCCGCTGTTCGTACAGGGCGTGGTTGGTACCAGTGCGACGAATAGCGGTGTAATCCTGACGCCACTGACGCTGGCTTCGATGGGTTCGAGCGTCATTGCTGGTCTGCTGGTCTCGCGCTTCGGTAAATATAAATGGGTCTGTATCCTGGGTATGTTCATCAGCATCTGTGGCGCGCTGCTGCTGGTTCGCCTCAATGCCAGTTCCACCAATATCGACGTGTTGATCGCATTACTGGTACTTGGCCTCGGCATGGGCTTTAGCATGTCGGTCTACACGCTGATTGTGCAGAATGCGATGCCACAACGTATCGGACAGGCGTCCTCTTCGCTGGTCTTCTTCCGCTCGATTGGTAGTATCATGGGCCTGGCGGCGATGGGTTCGCTCATGACCTCGTCCTTCCAGCCAGCGTTCCGTAACTTCCTGTCACCGGCGCTCAGAACCGTCGTAAACGCCTTGCCACCACAGGCACAGACGGCGCTCGGCAATCCGCAGGTGTTGCTCTCCGACCAGGTGCAGCAACAATTGTGCAGCGGCTTTACGCAGCCGCGACCCGGCGTTGATCCCGCGGTTGGCCTGCAAATGTACCACGCGCTGCTGGAGGCGGTGAAGCAGGGTCTGGCCCAGAGCCTGCATAACATCTTCCTCTTCAATACGGTGATGATTGCTATCGCCTTTGTCACGGTTCTCTTCCTCAAAAAGGTCAAACTGCGCGACCGCAAGAGCGAGAGTGGCGCTATCGCGGTGGAGGTCGCCGAACAGGGCGTCGAGCAGATGGCCCAGGAAGGCGTCAGCACAGTTGGCGTGCAATAAACCTACACCGCAACCCGAACAAGCCGTATCGTGAATGCATGTTGATCGGCAAATGTACCATTGCGCGGTGTATTGCGCGTGCCCACGATAAATCGGGGCCTACAGGTATTTTGGGCATTGTTTTCCGGATATTGCGGGCATCGTTCTCCTATGTGCAACGCCCCCACTTTATCGCGTACACTATAGTGGTACATATCTTTTTGTGGAGGATATTTTTCTTATGGAACTTGCTTTAATGATCGAGGGGCAGCAGGATATGACCTGGTCGCGCTGGCAACGCATTGGACGTGCCGCCGATGACCTGGGCTTTGCGGGCCTCTATCGTTCGGATCATTTTACCAATCCCGATGAGGATCTCGACACGCTGGAACTGTGGTCCTCGCTCACCTGGTTGGCGAGCCACACCTCGCGTATCGAGTTTGGTCCTATGGTGTCTCCGGTCTCGTTTCGTCACCCGGTTATCACCGCCAAAACCGCGGCCGCTATCGACGACCTTTCCGGCGGGCGTTTCCAGCTTGGTTTGGGCGCGGGCTGGCAGCAGCGCGAGCATGCCCACTACGGCTTCGACCTGTTGACTGTTCCGCAACGCCTGCAACGTTTCCAGGAGGCGCTCGAAGTCGTGACGCTTTTACTGCGAGGCGAGCAACCGGCCAACTTTGCTGGCACCTACTATCATCTTGAGGATGCCACCATGTTGCCGCATCCGCAGCGTCCCGGTGGACCACCTATCGTTATCGGTGGTGGCCGCGCCGTGCTGCCCATGGTGGCACGCTACGGTAACGAATGGAATACCGTCTCCACGACGCCGCAAAAGTTCCAGGCACTCAACGAGCGTCTCAATAGCCTGTTGCAGCAGCAGGGACGCCCGCTTACAGAGGTCAAACGCTCCTGCATGACCCGTGTCATCTTTGGCCGCACGGATCAGGAAGTGCAGCAAAAGTTATGTGAAGGTGGGCAAAGCCGCGAAGAAGCGCAAGCCGCCGGTTTGCTTGTCGGCACCGCCGGAGCTATTCGAGATCAACTGGACCAGCTCGCCGCCGCTGGAGCCCAGCGCGTCATGCTGCAATGGTTCGAGTTCGATGACATCGACGCGCTCACAGCCATGGCCCGCGCACTGTTGTCGTAAACAGTTGGTTTTGCGTAAAATGATGGAATGCCTGTAGGGACGCGCTAAATCGGTCCCTACAGGCATTAAACGCACTCCTTACTTTGACACCATCAGTCGTATGTTTCGCTCTCATCTCTTGCGAACAGTATCTTCATCATTCTCTGCCCACTAATAAAGCCTGCCTTCTCTATGGCTTTCTTTGATGCATGATTATCAGCGCTACACGAACAGATAGGCTTCCAGCCTGCTTCATAACAGTGTTTCTTTAATTGAATGAGCATGGAGCTACCCAGACCCCTTCCGCGATACGATTGACCTACCACCATGCCTAGATCTGCATAAGGTGCCTGTTTCTGACTGGGAATGCACTCCCCAGTTGCTACCGCTGTTTGCTGATCATAGAAGGCAAATAACTCTTCACGGTTGAGACGTTCGTGAAGGAATGCCTCAACCCATTCGCCCGGTCCTTCTGTATTTGCTCGATAAAAGCGCGCCATGTCTTCCAACTCTCTTTTCTCCACTTTCCTGAAGGTGCTATTGAAGAGATTGGATGACGGCTCTATGCGTTTGTTATCTCGAAAAAGATAACTATGAAGCGTCATGCTTACCTGGATATCAAGGCATAAAGAGAAATACAGCGGTTCTATGGTGCTTGCAATGGCACGCTGGATGCCGTAGGTGGAGATAATCCAACGGAAGATCTCCTCTGCCCGATCCTGATAGCTTTCCAAAAGATGGAAGCGCAGCAAATAATTGTCGGGGCCTATGCAGAAATACCCCGCGTGCTGCCCCTGATCTTGTATTTCCCAAAAAGTCGCCTGCGTAATGACCGTACCCTCCCACATCCCATCCATAGGGGCGACAAGGGTACGCAGATAGTCATCCCTTATCTGTTGGATGGCATCGGAATGCTCAAGTTTAACACACATCATCATTGAAAGAATGAAACACCTTTCTGTTACTTGTCCAGCCCATGTACGATATTCCCAACATTATATTGTTAATTACGCAGTCAAAGGCGCCCTGTTTCACTCGCCAACGTACCGCGAGCGCTACGCCGAGTTCCTCAAGATCGACTTTCTGCGCCTGCCATTAACCTCCGATGTCGAGCTTTTCAGGGAGTTGTGTAGCCTGGGTGATCGGCTGGTGGGGCTGCACCTTGTCGAAAAATTTGGCAAGATCACCGCAAGATATCCTGTTGGCGGGAACCATGTCGTTGAGAAGATCGAGTACACCTACGCGGCAGAGGAGCCGGAGAAGGGGCGCGTGTGGATCAACAAGGCGCAGTACTTCGAAGGCGTGCCGCCTGGCGTGTGGGAGTTTTATGTTGGTGGGTACCAGGTCTGCCAGAAGTGGCTGAAGGATCGCAAGGGCCGCATACTCGAATTTAGCGACATCCAGCATTATCAATGCATTGTCGCGGCGCTATCCGAAACCATCACGCTGATGGCCCGAATAGATGAAGTGATCGAGGAGCATGGAGGCTGGCCGCTTGGGTAGGGTGAGGTATATTCGATTATAAATAGCAGTACATAGACAATCATGTCCTGCTATTATGAAATTTATGTGAAATTATTGTAATTTATGCAATATAGTATTATAATATATACATAAAGGCTGTGGTTTGTGATGAGTTGAAGGGATAGCCTCTATGATCGAATCGATGCCCTATGAGGTCGAAATTGGCGCGATCCACGACAATCCTTATCAGCCTCGTAGTGCGATGGACGAAGAACGTTTAAGAACGTTTACAGGAACTTGCCGATACCATTCGGAGTCAAGGTTTCCAGGGCATGCTGGTGGCTCGCCCACATCCACAACTGCCGGGCCCCTGCCAACTGACGGCGGGCCATCGCCGCTGCGAAGCCGCCAGGCTCGCGGGCTTAAAGAAGTTGCCGGTGATGGTGAAACGCTACAGCGATCAAGAAATGATGACCTTTGCGCTAACGGAGAACATTCAGCGCGAGGACCTGACACCGCTTGAGGAGGGCAGGCTTTTTCAGCGTATGATGGATGAGATCGGGCTATCGCAAGACGATGTCGCGAAAGCTATCAAAAAAGATCGTAAATATGTACGCAATCGCATGCAGCTTGTGCGAGCCCCTGGCGATATTCAGGAGTTTGCGTCCACAAAAGCAGGCACTTTGGAATCAGTCGGCTACCTCTTAAAAATTGCTGATCCCGCCGAGCGCGCTCCTATTATCCAGCAGTTAGTAGACGGGATGCTTGTCACGAAAGACCTGGCTGCCTATATCAAAGCGCTCAAAAATCCACAAGCTACCGACGAAAACCAACAAGTTGCCGATACCCATGCGATTGAGCAGGCACCATCACCAGCACCCGAACCCACAAGCTCCATTCTCCCCACCGAAGAAGTACAGGTCCAGGCTACAACCAGCACACCAACCCTCGACGAGTCGCGTGCAAACGCGACCCCTGTAGACGAACAGCATAGCAACGCGGCGGAGACGATGGAGAAAGGTGCTGATGAGCCTGTTGCCGACGATTCCAAAACACGCACCGGCGTGAATGCCGCGCCAATCAGGGCTAGCGAGATAGCACAGGCCCATACACAAACGGCAAAGCTCAAGACGCTCTGTAAACACATGGAAGATTTCGACCGCTGGCTGCACGAGCAGCACATTCCCCTATCGGATGTTGAGCACGAAATGCTAGAAAAGCATGGCGCGTTGGTGCAAGCAATGTTGAACAAGTATTAAAATAGTTAAACGATAGATAGGCCATGCTGGGAAACGGGCGACTGCAAGCAAACGGTTGCCCGTTTCTCTCCTTGTTTCAATGGCAGCGATCTCCTTGATGCGCGCTCAGTTTCTTGCTACGTTGTTCCTCGGAATGCACGCCGGTATGCCTGTGGACTGATGCCAACGATGTGCTTGAATTGGTCGCGGAAGGTAGTTGACGAGCCGAATCCGACGTCATCGGTTATCCATTCAATCGAGTGGCCAGTAGTTTCTAACAAGCATTGCGCCCTGCGCACTCGTGCGCGATTGAGCCATTGCAACGGTGTAGCGCCAGTCTGCTTATGGAAGCGTCGGCTCAGGGTGCGGGTGCTCATCGCTGCCTGGGCTGCGATATCTTCAAGCTTGAGTTCCCGGTGCATATTCGCATCCATCCACTGCAACACTGGTTCAAGTGTCATCCCATCGGGGGTAGGCGGATCGTGTATGATGAACTGTGCCTGCCCGCCGTCGCGCTCCAGGGGCACCACTGAAGTTCTGGCAGCGTCGGCTGCCACTGCAGAACCATAGTCCCGACGGATCATATGCAAGCATAGATCGAGTCCCGCTGCGGCCCCCGCCGAGGTCAGAAACTGCCCGTTATCAACAAAGAGCACCCCCGCATCGACCTCCACTTTTGGATAGCGGCACGCCAACTCGCTGGCCGCAGCCCAATGCGTTGTTGCCCGCTGACCGTCCAGCAGTCCCGTGGCCGCCAGGGTGAACGCTCCAACGCAGATCGATGCGATCCGCGTCCCACGTGTCGAGGCGTTGCGTAAGGCGACCAACACGCTATCGGGAATCGGTGCCATCGGGTCAGCCAGGCCAGGCAGGATAATGGTGTCTGCCTCAGCCAGCGCCTCCAGATGCCAGGGAACGTGCAGCGTAAATGTACCCGCATTGATCTCATCGGTGGGAGCGCAGATCATCACCCGGTACGCGGCTTGTCCGTCTGGCAAATAGGCACGCCCGAACACCTCAATCGGAGTGGACAGATCGAATGCCACTACCCCATCCAAAGTAAGAATAGCTATTGTATGCATGCTCGTAATATACCATCAGATCGTTACACACAACAATCATGAAGAGGCCCCTTCAAAGGATATATCTCGGCCGACCATACTTACACGGACGGCTCACGCGCTGTGGCTTGAATTCGTTGATCTCTGGCAATCCCGCCACTTTTCGATGGAGTGAGCATGCCCTAGAGTAGAGAGAGAAAGACGAGCAAAACATCTTTCGGAGAAGAGGTGGGAGACCCTGATGATCTCCCTGCTCACCGATACCGACTATAAAAAGAGGTCTGTCATGCAAAACATCACCCAGTGGAATAAGGAAACACGCCTGCAGAGAGAAGACCAGGATGGCGAGGTTCCTGAAGCACTCCAAATTCCAACGCGCCCTGTTGCGCTTTCCATGCAAGTGCTCATTGGTGCTGCCAATATCGTCGTCCAACTGAGTATCCTGCCTATTAGTCTTTTGCTGCTCCCGACCCAGATCGCTGCCTTCGATCCGGTTCACAAAATTAGCAATTATGGGCTTGTCGTCGCGCTTGGAGCGTTCGCGGCCTTGCTTGCGAATCTTCTTGCTGGTGCCTTCAGTGACCGCACGACCTCGCGCTTCGGTCGCCGTCGTCCCTGGCTGCTTGGCGGAACGCTCACCGGGGGCGTCATGCTCGCTGTCCTTGCCTCCGCTGCGAATATGCTGGTACTCACGCTCGCATGGACACTCCTACAAGTCTGTCTCAACCTGGTGTTAGCAGCCCTGGCCGCGGTCGTCCCCGACCAGGTTCCTGTGCGTCAGCGAGCGACGGTCTCGGCATTTGTCGGACTCTCAGCTCCCGTTGGTATCGTGATTGGCGATATCCTGATCGCGGTACTCATCAGGTCTACATCGCTGTCGTACTACACGATCATGGATATGCTGCTTGCCATCATGTTGCTCTTTGTGCTGGTCATGCGCGATCCAGTGTTGCCAGAAAAAGCGGCCCCTCCTCTACGCCTACGTTCCTTCATGACCAGCCTCTGGATCAACCCCATTCAGTATCCAGACGTCGGCTGGACGTGGCTCACGCGCTTTCTGGTCTACCTGGGCTTTCACCTGACGTTCAGCTACCTCCTCTATTATGTCCAGGATGCTCTGCACTACGAGCGGCTCTTTCCAGGCCAACACACGTCTCAAGGCGTCGCAACCTTACAGGTGATTACGACAGGAATTGCCATCATCGCTGCACTAAGCAGTGGTATCATCTCAGATCGCCTGCAACGACGCAAAGTGTTTGTCATAGGAGCCAGCATGGTCATCGCGCTTTCACTGCTGAGTCTGGCATTCTTCCATACCTGGCAGGCGGCTGAAATCTCTGCGGCATTTCTGGGCATTGGATTTGGAGGCTACTTTGCGGTGGACAATGCGCTGGTGACGCAGGTTATTACTAGTACGTCTGTACGGGGCAAA
>DATAYF010000304.1:0-5553 GCA_036272735.1 Ktedonobacteraceae bacterium | reverse complement strand
AAAATGGCAAAGGCTCTGAGCAAGTCTCTCTCAGGGCACGGAAAGCCAATCGAGCGTACTCACAGTGGTCGTTTGCTGAATTGCATGCGCGACTCCGCTACAAGGCCAGCGCTTGCTGGATCGTTCGCGATCAAGGTGGATGCCGACGACACCTCGAAAGCCTGTCCCAGGTGTGGGCACACTGCCGATGAGAACCTTCCACTGAAAGGACTCCTGTTCGTCTGTCAGAACTGTCGGTACACGCTGCATGCGGATCTGGTTGGTGCAAGAAACCTGGTCATGAGAACGCTCGTGCTTCGACAGGATTGGAGCACGACGGGGCACCTGTCAATTGCCCCTGATGCATCGGACAAAGAAGCCAAAGCTGCCCGGCGGCATCGGTATGCAGAGTTGCGGTGGAGTCCAGATGTAAGCCTCCGGGATCTTCCCGCAGGTCATTGACAGGGAAATTAGGATAACGGGCCTAGCAGGCGGGAGGTACACACACATGAAAATGAAGATGATCGCCGGATTTGCGTTCCTATTCAACGCGTTGCTCTTTGGCAGCTATTACGCGGTCGCCAAAGGTGCGTTGGCGCGCATCGATCCGATTGTCTTCACATTTTTCACCATGCTGGCCCTGGCCCCGGTGGGTCTGTGCATCGTCGTGCTGGCGCGCAAACACATGAGCAGGGAAACGCTGAAAAGTGGAGCGCTGCTCGGTAGTTGCCTGGGACTGGGACTTTTCACGCTCTCGGTCGCCCTCAAGTACAACAGCGCCACCGGAACTGCCTTTTTCCCCTCGCTCAACGGTTTCCTGGCTGTCATCTTCGCCTGGCTCTTTTTGCGCCAGCCAATTCACAAATTGACGTGGGTCGCGGGTATTATCGCCGTAGCCGGTGCAGCACTCTTGATCGGCAATTCGGACATAGGCGGCGCACGCGGCTCACTGATTGCCTTCATCGGTGGTCTACTATGCACATTTTATGTCTTCCTGGCCGATCAGGAGCAGCGCGACAAGCAAGCGTATTGGGCACTTTTCGGCGTCGAACTGCTCACCATGGCGCTATGGGCCTGTATGATCGCGCTGCTCTTTGGCAACTGGCACGCGGTACATCTGCAACTTAATACGGACATCTGGGCTATTCTGTACGTCGCGTTCGGCACAACCTTCCTACCCACGTTGATGACTGTGCTTCTACAAAAGTATATTGCACCATTAACGGTCTCTTTTATCTATATCCTGGAGCCAGTACTGGGGGCCATCTTCGCTTATATGTACTTGCATGAAAGTATGCCACTGGCTGGCTATATCGGAGGAGCAGTGATCGTGATTGGTGCGGTCGTCAATACGTGGGGCATGGCACAGCAACCAGCCACGGGGCCAACGTTACGCCAGCGCCTGTTGCATCACGTCCATGCCTCGCCGATTGGAACACTGGTCTATCCGCTGGTATGCTTCAGCGTAGGCGGGATCGCGGTCTACAAACTTGGCGGGCTACCTCCCACTTCGTGGTATCAGCTCTATCACCTGTGGCCGCACGTGGCAAGCAACCTACAGCACGTCAGCACGCCAACCATCTTGCTGATCGCACAAGCTCTATGCTGGCTCATCGCCTGGAGCGCACTCGTTAGCATAGGGACATTGGCGATATACCGCGCACTGCGCAGGCTATTCGGTGCTAAAACGCCCGCGTCTGCTGCTCAATACAATAAAGCGATGCACAAGCAGCAAACGGACATGCTTGATCGGAGGCTATACGAAAAGCAAAGACGGCAGATGGAGAGCAGAAGGAGCCGACAATACGGAAGTAGCAAACAGCTTGTCGATGCTATGGAGTTGGCTGACTAGACGATCATAGATGAAGAGATGGAGGGAACGATGAAAAAGAATGAAACTGGCGATTTTTGCGTGCTTTATATGGAGTCCTCCGACACCATGGCAACACTGCTGCACGCCATCGGTGGAGAACACAAACCGCTGGTTATCATTCTCAGCGAGCGCGTAGGCATGTTCCTGCGTCCTGAAGACTTCGCGACTCTCAAACATATCAAGCGGCAACTCGACCTGCCGATTATTTTTGTCATTCCGACAAGCGAGCACCTGACGCAACTAGCCAGCCGCAACGGTTTTCCCGTCTACGCATCGATGGATACGTTAGCCCACGCGCTGGCAAGCGGGCACCTGGCACACCAGCACACCTTCAATCGAGTGACGGCACCACTGCAAGAGGCTGAACAGCGGCAGTTCACGTCCAGAAAAACGATGCCCTTGTCCGAGCAGGCGTTCTCGCCAGCGGTTAGCACACCAGCGACACCGTTGAACGCCACACAAACAGCCGAGCGTGTGGTACCGTATGGAGCACCAACGCTACCAGATGCCCAAATCAACAGGCCCAAACCAGCGCACAATGCGCACAAGCAAGCAGCAAAGCTCCCGCCGACCAGACCCAAAGCAGAGAGGCAGAGACGACGACGATTGCCCGTGGCGATGCTCGTGCTCCTGTTGATCGCCGTGGTGCTGGCTGGCGTTGGCTCGTTGCTCGTTTTCTCCGCAAAGCTACCATCCAGCAAGGCCGTGGGTGCTCCACCGATCAGTGGACCCGTGCAGGTAGGGCACATCAATTTTTCCAGTAGTGAGCAACTCAACGAAAACAGTAGCCAGGGCATAGAAGATGAGCTTGTGGTCGATCTCAACAATGTACCAGCGGCCACGAGCGGCAAATTGTACTACGCATGGTTGTTGGGAGATAAAAACCAGGGCGACGTAAAGGCGATTGCTCTGGGTACGCTGCCAGTCAGCAACGGGCACGCACACCTGCTGTATACAGGAGACACGAAACATAGCAATTTATTGCAAATCAGCGGCGGCTTTCTGGTGACTGAAGAGGATAGCGCGATGCCACCAATTGCCCCATCAACCGACACCAGTACCTGGCGCTACTATGGCGCATTCTGGCAAACACCGATCAACACGCCAGGGAACACGCAGCATTATAGCTACCTTGACCATCTGCGCCACCTGCTTGCCGCCGACCCCACGCTGGATAAATCGGGGCTGCCGGGTGGACTCAACAACTGGCTTTACAGAAACAGCAGCAAGATTATGGAATGGAGCGGCAGCCTGCGCGAGCAATGGGAAAATAGCAAAGACATGGACATGGCCTTTATGAAACGCCAGACCATTCGTACCCTGACCTATCTGGATGGATTGGCATTCGTGCAACGCGATCTGCCTCCCAAGACGCCGCTGTTGGTCAACGAACGGCTGGCCCGTGTTGGCTTGCTCGCCGTCAACGGTTCCAACCAGGGTCCACCAAGTTATCTGGTACATATTGACGAGCACCTTAACGGCCTGCTCTCGTCGGGCAAGGCGACACCGGCCACGCGCAAAAGTATCAGCGACATTGTGGTCGCGCTCAATAACGTCAATTTCTGGCTCAACCAGGTGCGTCAGGATAGCTTAAAAATCATGAAGATGAGCGACGCACAACTCCGGCAACCAGCGACGCTCTCGCTCATCAACGACATGATCGATAACGCGACGGCTGCCTACGTCGGTCAGCCTGACGCCAACACGGGCCAGATGCACCAGGGCGTGGTCTGGATACATCAACAGATGCAGACACTGGCGACGCTGAACATTGCTACTTTCAACGCGCATGATGCGTCGTCCCTAGAAATGGTACCCGATCACGTGCATTTCACAGCATATTTACCTTATGCAATAGTAAAAAGAGTCTATGGAGTATAGGAATGAGTACGCGCGTATTACTACTTACACTACTCATACTACTTATGATAGGAGGGTTGATGGTGGGAATTTTCGCGGGACCAATCGAGCAAGCATTGACTATCCCAATGATGATGATGGCGGATCACAACGTCACCCAACCGGCAAAAACGCCCGTTTCAACAACCCACGCCACGACGCCACCACCCTCCCCACGTACGCAGGCACCAGGAAATATCGTCGACCAGGATACATTTCAACGCGCGAACCAGGTACTGTGGGGCACATCTTCGGGTAACGAGACCTGGCAAGGCGATGCCAATAACCAGCAGGAACAGCATATCTTTAGCATCGTGAACGCCAATGGGCAGATCGCCAACGGGCAGGGA
This sequence comes from Ktedonobacteraceae bacterium, assembly GCA_036272735.1. Classification (GTDB taxonomy): domain Bacteria; phylum Chloroflexota; class Ktedonobacteria; order Ktedonobacterales; family Ktedonobacteraceae; genus DATAYF01. The sequence goes on along the minus strand of DATAYF010000304.1, from coordinate 1,452 downwards.
AATTTCAACGCGCTGCTGGGGCAAGCCAACTCCAATGAAGCGGTCATGGCAAGCGGGAAGGTCAGTCACTTTAGCAATGGGGCCAACCTGGGAGTGGTATTGCGCTGGAACGACACCAACAACTGGTATAAAGCTCTCATCGATGGCAAGCTTTTGCGCATTATTCGCAACTTCCAGGGACGCACAGTCAACTTGAGCGTCTTGCCTTTCGCGGCGCAAGACAGCACGAATTACACGTTGCGTTTTCAGGCACAGGGACCCACGTTGTCCACCAAAGTGTGGCGCACAGGCACACCTGAGCCTGACCATTGGATGTCCACGGTTAGCGACAACACCTTCGCCAGCGGGCAGCCAGGTATACGCGTCGTCCTGCGCCAGGGCGTGACCATCACCATCCGTAGCTTTCAAACAACCACGATACCGATGAATACGAGTATAACATCATGATGCAGCGTTTACAAACAACCTATAGCGAGCGCATGTGGCTTAAATTGGGCGCATTTAGCGCGTTGATTGCCAGTGGGGTACTGCTATACTGGCTTTCAGGCGGGTTTCCACCCTGGGCGTGGCGACTGCTCTGGCAAACCATGCCGCAACTGCCACACCTCTGGCAGCTACGCGGCAGCACAGTCGTCGCACCACTGGCCGGACTCGTGCTGCTCTCGCTCTCACTGTTGATTATGTGGATGTTGATTAGCGTGGCAGCCGTGAACGTTGGCAGATCGTGGTTACGCACAACGCAACAAGCGCGATCCATAGCGTCAGCAGAGCAGTGGAGCGTGGCCCAAACTCAGCCACAGCTATCCACAACGCACACGCAGCAGCACAATCACGAGCAGGGAACGCAGCATATGACACAACAAACGATCCATATGCAAGCGCCAAAGCAGGCTACCTACGCCTTGCGCAACGTACATTTTTTCGCGCCTGACGCGACCACTATGCCACTACAGGCAGCCGTGCCCGATGATACGCGAACAATGGAACCGCACCGACCACAGGACACGAGTGCCAATACCACACGTGGACGCTTGCACCTTGTTCAACCCATCGCCAGGAGCGCGCCAAACACCAGCGATGAGATGGAAGAAGACGCTACCGAAACTGACCTTGCTGTGTATAACGCACGTCCAGTCCGCCAGCATGCGCGTGCGAACCACACACACGAGAGCAGCAACGACGAGCAAAAGCAACGGCTTCCAGGCGTTGACGTGGCGGAGCGCGAACACATCTCGGAGGGGCTTGATAGCTGTGGTAAACTACTAAAGGCATTGCAACCAGGCAGTAATGAAGTGCGCCTCCTGGTGGGAGTAGGGCTTGATCCTGGTCTTATACGGAAACATACTCCCAACGAAGACACCCTCCTGGCTATACAGGGCACCCACACCACCGATAGCGGAACGGAGCCGCTGGGACTCTTTGTCGTCGCCGATGGCATGGGTGGGCATGCCA
>DATAYF010000303.1:0-6346 GCA_036272735.1 Ktedonobacteraceae bacterium | reverse complement strand
ACGAACGTTGCCGCCAATACCGCTGACTTCAAGCCCGACGTGATTTACCAGGTGATGCTGGATCGCTTCTTCGATGGTAACCCTTCCAACAATAATCCCACGGGCGATACGGGCCTCTATGACAGTACTAAAAGCAACTGGAAGTTGTACTGGGGTGGTGACTTGGCCGGGCTGGCACAGAAAATCCCCTATATAGCAGGCATGGGTGTCACGGCTCTCTGGATCTCTCCCCCGGTCGATAATACCCACCAGCCTGTTTATTCAGCCGGTTCGTCCTCGCCTGAGGCAGGCTATCATGGCTATTGGGCACGAGATTTTTACCAGATCGATCCACACCTGGGAACATGGAGCGATTTCGACAACCTGGTAACGACGGCACACAATAACGGGATCAAGCTGATTGTCGATTTCGCCCCCAATCACTCCAATCCTAACGATACTGGCGAGTATGGCAGCCTCTACAAAAACGGGGCCTTCCAGGCGGCCTACAACAACGATCCGAACGGCTGGTTTCATCACAACCCCGGCATTTCGGACTACAACAATCTCTATCAAGATGAATATTACAGCCTCTCGGACCTCGCGGACCTGGCTCAGGAAAATCCCAGCGTGGATAGCTACCTCAAAGGGGCGATGGTCCAGTTCCTCAACCATCATGTCGATGGCGTGCGCGTCGATGCCGTCAAGCACATGCCCGGCCCCACGGGTGGCTGGGATCGCACGCTGAGCGACACCGTGGAGGCGCAGGGACCACACTACATGATGGGCGAGTGGTATCTGAGCAGTATCAACGATCCAACCTATAATTCGGCGGTCGAGTTCGCCAACCATAGCGGTATCAATCTGCTCAATTTCCCGCTCAATACCGCGCTGCGCGACGTGTATGCTTCGGGCAACAATGCCAGCGAACTCAATGACGTGATTAGTAAGGAGGAGGGCGACTTTAGCTGGCTTAATGACCAGGCGGATTTCATCGATAACCACGATATGTCACGCTTCCTGACGCTCAACAACAATTACGATCGCTTGCATGAAGCCCTGGCCGCGACCCTGACGACACCCGGCATTCCGATCATTTATTACGGAACCGAACAGTACCTGCATAACGACACGAACGGCGGTGGCGACCCGTATAATCGTCCGCAAATGACGAATTTCGGCACAACCACCCTGGCCTACAACGAAATCAAGACGCTGGCAGGGCTGCGCCATAGTAATCCCGCCCTGGCCTATGGAACCTACCAGCAGCGCTGGATCAATAATGATGTCTTTGTCTTCGAGCGACAGTTTTACAACAATGTGGTGCTGGTCGCCATCAACAAAGGTTCGTCCAGCTACACGATTAACAACCTCAATACGAACCTGCCCGACGGCTCGTACAACGACTATCTTGGCTCGTTGTTGCATGGCGGAACCACGCTCAATGTGAGCAACCACGCGGCCAGTAGCTTTAGCCTGGGGGCCAATCAAGTATCGGTCTGGCAGTATACCGCTGGGGAGAACACAACACCCATCGTAGGTAGCGTCGGGCCAAACCTGAGCAAGCCCGGAGACCAGGTCATTATCGATGGACAGGGCTTCGGCAACAATGCAGGCAGCGTGCAATTCGGCACGACCCGTGCTACCATCGATAGCTGGTCCGCGCACTCTATCACGGTCACGGTGCCGGGAGTTACCGGAGGGCTGTACAACGTCCAGGTGTGTAGCGCAAGCTGTAGTAACGGGTATAGTACGCGCGTCTCCAGTGCCGCGCAGGTCGCGGTGACGTTCACCGTCAATAACGCGCCCTCGACGAATTATGGCGATAATGTCTATCTGAGCGGGCAAGGTGATGAATTGGGAAATTGGGGCACGACGCCGACGACGGCTATCGGGCCTATGAACGACCCTAATTACCCCAACTGGTTCATCATGGCGAGTGTGCCCGCCTGCCAGGCGCTACAATTCAAGTTCATCATCATTCGCGCGAATGGCAGTGTGCAGTGGGAGAATGGCAGCAATCATAGCTATACCACGCCGTGTAGCAGCACAGGTTATACGAACGTAAACTGGCAGAATTAAACGTCAAAACCTGCATAGAAAGGCGTGTATGTGCTCAGAGCACATACACGCCTTTCTATGCAGGTTCATATATTACAAGTGCAGTAACGCGCCTACCAGGCGGGCGGTGCTCCAAGAGATGGGGGCGCGTAGTTATAGGTGGGACACCAGGCCGGCATAGGCTTCGAAGCAGGTGCTCCAGGCTTTATTCCAGGAGCGGGATCCTTCGCCGCGAGATCATAGCGCGCCATCTTGTTACTGTTTTGCTTGATCATAGCGTTGCCTGGCTGATTACCAATGGGTGGCAGCCCGACGTTTGGTACGGCGTTAGGCAGGAACCAGTCGGTCGAGTGGACCCCATCGGAGTAGGTCATGCTTTGCTGGACCAGGCCACCGGGATTCTGGAAGTTGCGCATGGGGCGACCTTGCTCGGCAACCAGCATAGAATCGTGCCAGATTGGCGCAGCACCAACGATACCAGTGACGCCAGCACCCATCGGTGTGCCATCGTTATTGCCCGCCCACACGCCCATCACGTAATCGGGGGTATACCCAACGGTCAGATTGTCTGTAAAGTTGTTACTGGTGCCGGTTTTCGCTGCGGCGGGACGCACAGTACCAGGATTACCGGCAAAACATTCGCCCTGCGGATTCGAGAACAATTGCAAGGGATCACAATTGCCGAATTCGTGGATACGTGAAGCATCGTCGCTCAGGACACTCGACATCATGTAGGCGATCTGCGGACTGAGCACACGTTTGCCGGTATTGGTGGGATGATTGTATGTGTGCTGCTGATCGTTGGCAAAATTTACCTTTTGAATGGTGTAGTACGGGACATGGACGCCGCCGTTGGCAAAGGTGCCGTAGGCCGAGGTATGATCGATCAGGTGTATACCCAGGCTACCAAGCACGAGTGAGGCGGTCGGCGTCCCGTTATATTGACCAAGCCCCATCGCTTCCGCCGTTTTCATCGAAGCAGCGATACCTACGTGCTGCAAGGTCTTCACCGCCGGAATGTTCAGCGAGGTTTGCAGGGCGCAGCGTACGGTCACATTGCCGTGATACATAAAATCGTAGTTTTTCGGCGTGTACGGCTCACTCCCTGGAATGTTGATCGTAATGGGCGTGTCAGCAATGGCCTGGGCTGGCGAAACACCATTTTCAAACGCGGTAGCATACACATAGGGTTTGAACGACGACCCCGGCTGGCGGAAGCCATCGGTAGCCACGTCAAACTGCCCACCAATCGCTTTGTCGTAATAGTTGATACTCCCAAGTAGGGTTTTGACGGCTCCGGTATGCGGATCAATCAACACAACGGAGGCGTTGGTGACGTGCTGATAGGCCGGGATAGCCGCGATAGCCGCCTGGGCGATCTTCTGAATTTTGTTCTGTAGCTTCAGGTCCAGCGTGGTGTGAACCTGCATGTCGGAACGCGATAGCTGCGTACCCTTGAGGTGGAAGGCATCCTCAAGTTGCTGCATCACGAAGTAGACAAAGTGTGGGGCAAGGTTGTTCAGGTTGGTTGGATGCTTGAAGAAGTGCTTGCCCTGCGCCTCGCGCTCGGCACTCTGTGCCTGTGCGGTGGTAATGTATTTATTCACCACCATACGATTGATAACGTAGTCGAAGCGTGCCGACGCCAGTTGTGGGGCTAAAAAGGGATCATAAATGGACGGACCATCGATCAATCCGGCCAGCATGGCCGATTGGGCCAGGTCGAGCTGGCTGACGGCTGGCTTATTGGGCTGATCATGCAGGTCGAAGAAGGCGTTCGCTGCCGCGTCAATGCCGTACGCATTTTCGCCGTAGAAGACGGTATTGAGGTACATCGTCAGGATCTCGGGCTTGGTATAGTGCTGATTGATAATGGGCGTAAGTGAAACCTCCTGTAATTTCCGTTGCAGATCGCTCTTATCACCAACGACTAATTTCTTGATCAACTGCTGCGTGATTGTACTGCCACCCTGTACCGCCGAATGGTGACTGAGGTCCACCAGGGCGGACTGCAAGATACGTGCGGGATCAAAGCCGGGATCGGTCCAGAAGTTTTTATCTTCGGCGGATACCACCGCATTCACCATGCTTTGTGGAACCTGCTTAAAGGTGATCGTAGTATGCATACCCTGGTCAACTGCCTGGTAAAGCAGCACGCCCTTGCTATCGTAGATTTTCAGATTATCCTTCGGCAACAGCGAAGGCAGGTTAATAATTTGGTTGGTAAACTGGCTCTGCGTGTTGTTGTAAAACTGGTAGGCAACGTATGAACTAGCTCCGCTGAGCGAAAGGAACACAACCAGCAAAGCCAGGAGCGTGCTGAAGACGCTGATCCAGATACGTCTGGCCGTTTGATGCTTGACGCCGCGCACGTCGCGCATGTGTTTGCGCGATATATAGTGCAGCATAGCTTTGCGATGGCGCTGCCAACGCATGGGATCGTCGCTGATGGGGGAGTAGTCATTTGCAAATGTATCGTTGTTTTTCAGCAACGGCGGTGTATACGGCACGGCACTTACAGGTTCTCTCCTGCCGTTATACCTATCATTCGATACGCCCGCTTGCCAATCATTTATCTCTGCTGGCGGAGCGAACGCGACGGTTGGTTCCCAATCGCCGGGTGACGAGGTTGGGCCACGGAATGAGACGGTGTCAATTTCGTCGACGCCGTGCGCGGGACGTTGCGCGTCATCGCCATTATCCGGCAACTCGTTGCTCTGCTCTGGCGCGTGCAGCGCTGGTGTCTCTGCTACAGGACCAACCGCCGGATTTTCGTCGGTTGACTGCTTCTTTTTCCTGATGGCAAGCATCTTGTCGGTATTATTGCGTTCGTCCTGCTCCTGATCTTCTTGAGCTTGCTGCTCACGTTCGGCATCATCTTGCGATGCAGCTATTTCTTCATCAGGATGAAGTTTGTCCCCATCCTCTGGTTCCCGCTGGTTACTTGACATAAATATGTCCCTTTTTGGCCCCTATCATACCTTTTAACATATAATATAGTATAGTAAGAATATAAGCAAGTGCTGTTGCTGTACATAAGGATGGGGAAACGTAAAGAGCAGCACCCAAAAATTGGCCGCAAAATTCCCCAACCTATATTTAGACGCAAAAGATGTCAATTTGTTTCGTTTCTGAGGGAAATACAGAGTTGTGTACTATCCCTTACAGCGCAGCAGCTTCGATAAGCGCGGGTAATATTTCGTTGGTGATCGTCTGAAGCTGGTACAGGCTCTCGATCCAGGGGATATCCTGGTCGCGTGTTCCACGCACCTCGGCGAGTTGGAGGATGCCCTCATCGAAGAGCGTGCGGAAGTAGAGGAATGCGCGTACGGCATCAGCGACCGGAACATGAGCTTTGGTGGTAATGGTGCCGTATTCGGTGCCAAGTTCGATGGCATCACGGCGCAGCGTTTCGCCATCGGTCTGCTTACTGAGCGCACGCAACAGCAGATCGAGCACTCGCCTACCCAGGTGGCGATAGGCATCGCGAGCCTGGTCGTTGAAGTGCTGATACCAGGGAAGTTGCGTGAGCGTGCCATCGGTAAATGAGAGACGCGCGCGCCCCATCACGCTCTGGATAAGCAGTTGAATGGCGATGCTGGGTTGCGAAGTAGACGCTGTTTCCTGTTGTAAGCGCGTCTCAATATCCGAGCGGCGAAAGCGCCGATGTCCTCCGCTCGTGCGCCGCGATGGCAGTTCGTTGCGATCCGCCCACAGGCGTACTGTGGCAGGATGAATACCGAGCAATTCTGCCGCCTGGCGCAAACTCAGCCACTCGTCCTCATTTGGTGATGACAAAGCTCGGACCTCCCTTCTAGAGTACGTGCTCAATGTGTAGCCTGATTGTAAGTAATTCGCGATAAGTAGTCAAGTGATAAATAAGACTGCGCTACATCAGCCATTCAAGCCAATTCTTCACAACATCACGACTCTTATAGGTCCACAAGAGTACAGGATAATAGGCTACAGTCTAGCACATAAGGTGTCAATTAAGGTGTCAAATTTCCTCGTAAATTATTATCATACCAAACAGCATCAAGCTGCTTCTAAAGCACTCTCCTGGCTCCAAAAAATAAAAGACCGATATCTAAATATCACTAACAGGGTTTCAGCCAAAAGGTGAAGAGGACGCATGTAGAGTGAGACGCCTGCCGTCAGGGAGTCATGGCTGAATCTCGTTGCCGCGCTGACAAACGGCAAGCAGATCGCGCGTGAGTTGTCGATTGTTGAACGGACGTAGGGTGACGTGGACGGCCTCATGGTCCCACTGGATGCGACCTGGTAACCGAAAAAATGGCTGGAGACG
>DATAYF010000302.1:0-4681 GCA_036272735.1 Ktedonobacteraceae bacterium | reverse complement strand
GTCTAACGAAATCTAACCGATATACTGTCAGAAATGATGTCAATTAGCAAGTGCAGAAGCCCCATGCATAACTGTTTATGCATGGGGCTTCTGCACTTGCTAAGTTTTTTAGAGGCGGTCGCCCTTTGCTATATACAGTTTGATACGTTCTATCTCGCTGCAGATGCGTTATTTTGACGCCCACCTGGAGCAGACACTCAACCTGGTGCTCACTGGCTGCTAACCAGCACATTCGAGACGTTTGTATGGTACTGGTTCTTCGTGAAACATTTTTCACGTTTTGATAACTAGGCCGCCGCATTCCTTTCACTTTTTGATAACTTTAGGCAGGGGTTAGAAGGGAGGTCGCTCCCTTGCGGGGGTCGTTAACCCGCACCACCTTCTATATAGAACATGCTTGTCCGCTGGCATAGGTTGTTGGGCGGCCTCGATAATAGAGCGTCACGGCTCCTCGTCCGTAGACGCGCCAGACCGTTTTGTCGCCATCAGCATGCCTATCATCCAGCATACCCGTGTGCTCGTCGATGCCTACGAGCACGGCGTCGGGCAATAGTGTGGTGAGTTGCGCGGCCCAGTGCTTGCCAAAGGAGTTGTGGTGGGGCAGCACGCAGGCGTTGGGGACGAAGGCGAACCCCTGAGCGACTTTGCGCTGGCCGGGATCGTAGTAGTACTGGCACATCACCATCGCGCCCGCACTGCTCCCGGCGATAACTGCACCCGCATCATAGGCGGCGCGCATCGCATCCAGGCAGACGCTTTGTTGCAGTGTCTCGCCCAGGTAGCCGGTAAAACCACCCAGCATGTACACGAGGCGCGAACGACGGATGATTGCCGCCAACGCCGCGTCCTGGGCGGAGGCGCGATCTATGATGGGAACCGATTCGACGTGTGTGGCCCCCAGACCATGAAACCAGTTTACGCCATTGCGACCAGCACGCCGCTCATTGTGGTCGGCGGCAGCGGCCGTGGGAATAATGCTGATCGGTACGTCAGCGCCGCCCGCCAGTTCGATAGCGCGCTGGTCCGGCTGCGCCATACGCCCGCCAAATTCAGCGCCCCCCGCTAGCAGCAAATGACCCACCATCGTTGTATACCTCCCTGGTTTATGCAATGCATTTTTCTGTTTCACTTCATTATACGACACATTCGTTGCTAATTAGTTTATGTACCAGTAGAGTTCGTTCTGCTCACTAAATGTAGTTGTTAGAGATGGCAAAAATCGAACGGATAAGCCTAAATCCCGATGTTCATTTATTGTTGAATTGACGTTTTTCAGAGCAATGGTATAATGACAAGCATGACTGTTGGTAGCACTTACGCTTTGGCTTGTCTTTGTTCTCTTTTTCTCTTTTTGTCTTGATTTTCAGGGGAAAAGCCTCCGCTACCAACAGTTTTTTGTTGTGTACGAATGCGGTCAAAAGGCGTAGGGGCCGATTTATCGTGTCCGCCGAACCCAAATGATCAGTACGCACCGAAGCCTGTAACGGTACAAAGCGTTGGGTTGGTTGGTCGAGGGGTACGACGGACACAATAAATCGGCCCCTACAGGTATTTTGTGTGCCAAGTTCGTAATTCGTACGCATGACATCATTATTTTTCTAGGAAGGTAAAGACGCATGGATGAAGCAGGGGCTATATGGATACCTTCGCATAACTATTTTCCTGAGCGCGAAGGACACACACCACGCTGGATTATTGTGCATGGCACGGCTGGCTTCGAGAGCGCGGAAGCCGTTGGGCATTTTTTTCAGACGGCCGGGGTGGCTACGCACTATATTGTGGGTCGGGATGGGGCTATCGTGCAGGCAGTGGAGGAGCGCCACGGGGCCTGGGGAAACGGCGGAGTTTCAGGTGAGCCAGGGGCAGGCACAGCAAATGATGGCGTGCATCGCGATCAGTGGTGGAGCAGCGAGATCAATCCCAACCTCGTGACTATTTCTATCGAGCACGTAAAACCTAGCCGCGATAATTCGGACGATATTACCGACGTGCAGCAAGCGGCAAGCTTCCAACTGATCGAGCATATTTGCTTACGCCACGACATTCCACGCAGGCTCGCAGACGAGCACGGCGGCATTACCGGGCATTATTCTATGGACCCGATTAATCGCTGGTTTTGTCCAGGTCCCTACCCCTGGGATGCGCTGATCGCGTATTTGAACCGAGAAAATCCGTAGGCAAGAAAGGGTAATGCCTGTAATGTTTGTAAGGACCGATTTATCGTGTCCGCCGTGCCCGGTCGACCGACCGACCCAGCGCCGGCCAACGGTGCGGCTGCGATGCACATTGATCGATAGGGGACGGCGGACACGATAAATCGGTCCCTACGCCTTTTGCATTGTACTTAGCTTGATACGCATGATGTGGAAGCTAGCCTCTACCTCGGTTCTGGCGTTCAAGCACATGCTTGAGCAGGCCAACGAAGGCAATCGTACCAAACCAGGCGGCAACGATCAACCACGGCCGCTGATTGCTTGTCTCTTTGATGTCAGCATCATGAGTGTACATAATCTTATCCTCCAGCAAACGAGAACAATTCAATGGACGCTAGCGAAAATCCACGCGCTTAAATGCTTCGGCGGCAGCAAGGCCCACGGCACTCCCAACCTCGCCCGCGCGTCGATGCCAGGAGCGCTCCAATTCTTGTGGATCGGCGTGCTGACTGGCATGGGCCAGGCGAGCGGCGATTTTACGTGGCAATGTGCCAATGATGTCGATCCAGATACCGGGCGCTTCCGTCGCAAATAACCAGACTTCAGGCACGATGTGCGGCTGAAGTCCCTCTTCGGTGATCTGTTCGGCGAAGGTGAGCGGATCACGAGCGCAGGGATAAATAGCATCAAGGGTTGCGCGACCAACGGCGCGATGATCTGGATGCAGGCGGTACGGGGGCACGGGATCATGGGTAATCACGAGGTCGGGACGCTGGCGGCGAATGTGCCGTACCAGTTCGCGCCGCGCCGCCAGTGTCGGCTCAACCTCGCTATCGGGCCAGCGCAAAAAAGTCACTGATTCGACACCAAGCACATGGGCAGCTTTGGTCTGCTCTGCCTCACGCGTCGCAGCCACCTGCTGCGGCGTCAAAGCTGGATTGCTGGTGCCCTTATCGCCAGAAGTGCACACGAGGTACGCGACCTGCGCGTGGGCCTGGGTAAAGTGACAGACGGTGCCCGCACACCAGGATTCGATATCATCGGGATGGGCCACGATAACCAGCACCTTTTGTATGGGCAGCGTGGTTACATCTATAATCGAAGACGACATACGTGCTTGTCACACTTTCCGTTGCTACAGGCGGCTACGTAGTGCCTATGATAGGATTGCGTTCGGGACGATCTATAAAACGGTGATCCATGAGGTTATTATAGAACGGAGAAAGCATCTCCTGGTAGCCCACGAAGACGTGCTCGGCAAAAGGACCGAGAGGCTCGGCAGACACTATGGCACGCCAGGAACGTTGTGCAGTGGCGCTTGCCCTATGCGTCATGATGTCTACGCTGAGTTTGTTCATGACCGTCATATTGCGCTGGGCGAGCACGCGATGAGGCATGTAAGTGAAGAGCGAGGAGTCCAGGTCGGCTAGCTGCTGGGTGATCTGCGCGGGCTGATGGTGATACTGCTGGCAAGCAGCACGCACCTGCTGCAACGCCTCATCTTCGGGCAGGGCAATGATGGCATCGAAGGCAAGCAGCATATTGATACCACGATTGAGCAAAATGGTGCGGCCGTGCGTCAGGCGCTGTAACAGGCCATCGTCTTGTTGTCGTGCACGCGCCTCGTGGATCTGGCGTGTAATCACAGCCAGTGGCAGCATATCCAGTTTGCGTTGCAGAAAAGCGATCACATCGGCCGCGTTGCCATCCTCCTGCCAGTGCAGCAAGAGGTTAAGGCAGCGTCGGCCTTCGTGTCGCTCGATATTTTTATAGACGCTCAGCAGACGATCTTTACACTCACACACCCACAGCGCATGTAAATAGTACACAACATCGGCAATGGACAGGCACGTATAGCGCTTTTGGCCGTGCAGATCGAGCATACACTGAAAGCTAGCTTCGAATTCAGGCTGTAGGTCATCAAAGGTAGCCAATTTTTGCTGCACAATGGTCGGTATTGGTTGAGAAATAGTCATGTTGCGCTCCCCTTCCCGTAATGATGGCACACAAAGGCACACATGGTACACAACAATATTACGTTTCCCAGCGAGAACAGGGAGACAAGCACTATCATCACGAAGGATGTACCACGGTTTTGTAGTAGTCGCACAGGTCAGTCAAGGCGCATTTGCTACAAAGGGGTCGCTCGAAGACGCATATGCGCTGGCCGTGACGCAGCAGGTCTTTGTGGAAATTGTAGATGATTTGCGCATCGCGAGGGAGCAACGCCTGCAACAGATCGTGCGCCTTCTCGGCAGTGACCTTCTTGCCAATCAAGCCCAGGCGAGCCGAGACGCGATGCACGTGCGTATCAACCGGCAGTATGGGCTTGCGAGCGCTAAAGAGCAGTACACACGCCGTCGTCTTGGGACCAACACCCGCCAGGCGATTCAACCAGGCAGCTCCCTCTTCAACCGGTAGATCACGCAAAAAATCGAGGTTCAGTGTGCCCCGCTCTTCGGTGATGCGCTGCATCAGAGCTTGCAAGCGTGGTGCCTTGGTCTCCGGCCAATTCACGTTGATAATCT
>DATAYF010000301.1:0-4731 GCA_036272735.1 Ktedonobacteraceae bacterium | reverse complement strand
GATCTGTTCGGCCAGATGATGTGTCATAGCCTACATTATAAGCGTTTGCTCATCTGCTTTTCAAATTCTCTTGGTACATAGGTCAGCATCGGTTCGACTGAAAATGCTGGGTCGAGAACCGCTCTTCGCCTTATTTGCCACCTCATGTACACGTTTGAGTGAAAGGAAACCAGATGTGGTGTGAGATGGAGAGATGGCTTCATGCCGATTCTCATGATTCAGATCAACATTCCATCCTTCAGTGCAAAATCGGATCATGCACACTTTCGGTGAAACGGCAGTGGTTAAAAAAATCAGGATATGTGATAAACTGGCTTTTTGTGCTCTTTCCCTTGTTGGGCTTCTCATATCTGTTGAGCTTTTCTCGCTTTCGATGGATCGCTTGACGAAGAGGTTTTGATGCTTCTAGCGAGTCATATCGGCGCGCCACTTGCATGACGTTTTTTTCAAAAATGGCGAACGCGGCCTGAAGGTGATAAACTGAAGAAAGCTAACTGCATGAACCTGGTCAGTTTGCCCCAATGGCTGCTGTTCAATACTCTCCTCTGAAGAGGGGTGACCAGAGCTTCTCGCCCATACAACTTTCACGAAGGTCCCAAATGTCTTCTTCCCAGTCGCTTCAAGCGGAATATCAGCAGCGCGAGCAAGACCTTCTCCAAGATCTTGATCAGCTTGTGTCTCTTCTGAGTGACGAGCATGAAGATCAACTCGCGCGTCTCTTCGCCACTTACCTCCAGAACTTGCAAGAGATGGTGATGCAGCATCAGCCACGTTCAGACAAGGTCTCTCTTGCTGCTTCTCTTCAGCGCATCATTCAAGCGCCAAATGGCAGTCCGTTGGATCGACCTTTCTCTGATCAGATCCAGCACCTCTTCGGACTCATCCATGACCACTGCTGGATTTATCGAGAGGCTCGCTTCCAGGGCGTCGATTGATACCTGCTAGCCATCAGAAAAGCCAGCACACCCTCAGCCCCAAAGCAGCTCATCCAGAAAAAGCGATGAAACACGAAGTTTGTGCCGATCCAGGGAAATTTCCAGGAAAAACTCCAGGGAAAATGGCCCTGTTTAGAAGTGCCACTGTAGTGATGACAACCCCCACTCCTCAAGGTCTTTCTTTTCGTCGAAAGGACCCAGCAATCCCGTGAGAGCTTGAAACAGCCGGTATTTGGATATTACTACCTGGTTTCGGAAAAATCGAAATGACCGAGGAAGCCCGCCAGGAATAGTAAGAAGGATGAACAAAGATCAAAACCCTTGGATAATGGGCGTTGAGGAGACTTTTTACGATTGAATTGATAGCAGTACTGATAGCAAAACCGGAAAATGAGAATGATATTTTGTTGGTTGCAGTAAACAACAGGAGAGTGTTTTGAGCACGAAAATAGCTCAGGATAACACCGGTAAACAGTATGTGCAAAATCCCCTTTTCGGCACCCCGTAGGTATACGACACCTCAGGCCGCATGTACAGCCGCCTGAGGTGTTTTTTTGTGTCGGTAAGGATCGGTTTGACAGCAGAATTGACAGCAAAACGGCTTTTTACAGCGGGCCGAGCGCGAAAGCCTCCGTGTTTCAACCGGGGGATGAACAGGGAGTCGCGGTAAAAGAAAAAACAGCGCATCTGATTTGCGACAAGCTCTCCATCACCGAGGCTGATGGTAACAGAAAGGATTGATTCTCTTGCCAGGAGCCTCTCATTCCCGTAGGATTGTCTTACGAAAAGGCCGAAAACAACTCCAAGACCGAATGTTCATGAAAGGACTCCGCATGGCACAGATCAAAATCTATGGCCTGAGAGAACATCTTACGCCTCTCAAAGAGAAGCTTTCTCATCTCATTCATACTTGCGCAGTAGAAGCTCTCCAGCTTCCTCCCAACAAACGTTTCCATCGTTTTTTCCCGCTCGACCCGTCTGACTTTATCTTTCCTGCCGATCGCAGTCCACGCTATACCATTATCGAGATCAGCATGTTTGAGGGGCGTTCCGTTGAAACAAAAAAGCGGTTGATCCGTTTGCTGTTTGCCAAACTCCACGAGGAATTATCCATTCCTCCACAAGATGTGGAGATTACTCTTTTTGAGACGCCCAAGCAGAATTGGGGCATCCGTGGACTGCCAGGCGATCAATTATCTTTGAATTATCAAATTGATGTTTGAAGATGAGGTCAGGGTAACTCATCCTGAAGTACCTCGACCCGTTCTGTGGGGAGACCAGAGAGGAGACGACCAGAAAATCATGGTACTGTTCGCAGGGCCCATGAACGATGCAACAACGCTGCTCCTCTAGCGGAAGGTTCGGGGTGGACGTTGGGGTCCGAGTATGATCCAACCGGGAAACAACGCGAAGGGCGAAAACTCCTCGGCATGCATGCATTTTTGACAAGAGGAGCGCCCAGAAACGAAGCTTTTAGAGCCTCTGCTGTTTGCTCGGCTCCCTTCTCAGAAGCGTTTATCACGCGCAAAAATCCTTAGCATCGTTTCCCGGTCGCATCATACTCGGGCCCCTACATCACGTTTATCAATATGGTTTCATCACTTTTTACCTTGTCAGTGAAGCAACGGCGGCATTGAAGACGTTCGCGGGATCATAGACACGTTTCGCTTCCAGCAGGCGTGGATAATTGGGTCCATACGAGAACGGGATGCGGGCCTGTTCGCTCTCGTCGAGTAAGTTCACATACCCACCTTCCAGGGCGTACGGTGCGAGCGCCTGCGATGTCTGCTGGGCCCATTGCACATGCTGCTGATCTTGTGGATCGTGTTTGTCCCACACGGCAACGATCTCGATGAGATGGTGAGCATGTCGAGTTGCAAAGGCGGTCTCATGGACGCCGACACGACTGGCGGTACCATGAAAGTGGTGAATAGAAATACCGGACATTGGCGAGGTCGACCGTTGTGCGTGCTCGAGGAGTGTATCGATGATCTCGTCGCTCAACTCGTTGACGGACTGCGTTTTCAAGCTCACCTGAACGCCATAGGGAATAGAGCTATCGAGCAACTTGAAGACGTCAGCATATGCCATCGGCTGAACCTGGTCGGCCAGCGGTGTGCCAGGGCCAAGCTGACGGAATGGCTGCAACGCACGCTCACCTTCAGCGAGTGGACCGCAGTAGACCGGCAAAAGCATGAGCACGGGTCCAACGCCTGGCATTTGTACAAAGAATATCTGGATGGTCAACTCATCAGGGACCGCCCTGATCAATGTGCGATAAGAGCACAATATTTGCCGGGCCTGGTCGGGTGAATACAGGATTGGCCCCGCCAGGACGGTCGAGATGGGATAAAGACGATAGCGCATGGCTGTCATCACGCCAAAGTTTCCACCGCCGCCACGTATGGCCCAAAAGAGATCAGAATTCTCGGTCGCGCTAGCCGTTAATACCTGGCCGTCGGTAGTAACCACTTGAGCAGATAGCAGGTTATCGATAGTCAGCCCACATTTTCCCATGAGTGAACCATATCCCCCACCCAGCGTCAATCCAGCGAGCCCAACGCTTGAGATCGTGCCAGTCGTGGTTGCGAAGCCATACGTTTGCGCGGGAGCAACTAGGTCATGTATCGTTGCGCCACCCTGCACGTGCGCGGTGGCAGTCGCGGGGTCAATAGTGACGGCATGCATGGCGGATAGATCGATGACGAGGCCATCATCACAGAGCGAACGTGCGGTGATATCGTGTCCTCCGCTCCGTACGGAGAAGGGGAGATGGTACTCGCGTGCGACGCGAATGGTATGCACCACATCTTGCTCGCCGGCGCAACGTGCGATGAGCGCGGGGCGCTTATCCAAACGCATATTCCAGACGCGTCGCGCCTGCTCATAGTTCGCGCCCTGAGGAGTGATAATGCTTCCCGTGAAATGTTGACAAAGTGCATGTAGCGCTTCATCGTGCTGTGAAAAATAGCTGGTCATGGGATTCTGCTCCCTTCTATTGCAATATTCCGCTCTTCTTAGATGAACGCGCTGTGCACGTTTTTTTCGTTGGCTTTAATAGCGAGGAGAAAGTGCCGTTTCACGTTCTGTAGGGGTCCGAGTATGATTCGACCGGAAAACGGTTCTGACGCAAAGTTAGTGGTAAGCCCAACAATGAAAGTGCAGAAACGTTCTTCCCAGCGACTGACCTTGTGAGGCCAGAGAGAGCTGGCCTTCTTTCCAGGAAAGCATCAGGCTGCACACAATACCCGTATTCGCAGGAGATCGAACTTCGCCCTCCCATACATACTGCGTTTCATCAATTTTAAGCGATTTACCGCCCCCTCAACTGGTCCTTGACTCCAGGGGAATCTCAAGGCTGCTCGCACCGCTGCCTCATCTCGCTCAAGTCCTCTGGCAAAGCTGACCAGTTCCGCAATGGCACTCTCATCAACCTTTTTCAACCATCCAGACAACGCCTCTCCTTTCCGTTCTCGAAGCAATGGAAAAAACTCTTGAGCTAATTGGTAGGTTGTTGCCAACTCGATATTGTTCTCGCACACCTGGGTTAATTGGGTCTTGTGTTTGGCACTCAGACGTGAGGGCGGCAGATGGAACCACCAACGAATTGATCCAGGAAGAGGTAACCCATCTTTGAGCAGCTTTGGCTGGGTGGTTGTCTGTCTTCCTGTTGAAGCTGGTCTTCCATGAAGTTGACGAAGCTGAGTAATATAATTGGTAATCACACAGCGACACCAGAGCGACACCCATCATAGCCTTGGGCGCGAATTTCTCGATACAGCTGCAAGCAAGGAGT
>DATAYF010000300.1:0-15488 GCA_036272735.1 Ktedonobacteraceae bacterium | reverse complement strand
GTCGTCGTCAGGCCAGAGCGCGGCCCGTACTACCCCTGGCAGATAGAGATCGTCGATAGCTGGTTGCTCGGCTGTAGAGTCATGGCGGCGCAAAAAGTTTCCGTACCAGACCCCCGTAGGAATAAATGTGGGATGGCAGTCTGGATGAGATAACGCCAGCATATGATACGGTTGTGCTGCTGAAGTGGCAGAGATGGTGCAGCCGACGAGCGGTTCTGCCGAAATATGGATCCTGGGCCGCATCGATGACGGCATGTGATCGGCGAAATGATCCGCCTGAAGTTGAAAATGCTGATTGACCGACTGCAATTGATTGTATGGACGGTAGGTCGTGAAGGGTAGCAGGGTGATCATGAGAGCACGCTGTTGCTGAGTTGGGCTGTCATCGTCAAGTGTACCACGCGAAGTGTGTGTATCTGCACGCTCTTGCATATTGGTACTGATGACGCGGTACTGGATACAGGTTGTGTTCTGCTCTGGTGGCATCCAGATACGTTTCTCGAATACGATGCCATTGATGCCGCCTAACCGATAGGTAAAAGTGGAAAAACCATCTTCCAGGTGAAACGATTCCAGGTGCACAAAACCTGCTGGTTTGATCGTGCCATCGCGATATTCGTTCGTACCCAAATAATACGTACGCTGATCAAAAACAACTTCTTCGTCGACTTTGGCTAAGAGTAGTTGTGGGAGCATTTCTCCTGGTAAGTCAGCAACCAGCAAACCATGCTGGTTGCGGGTAAGCACGCCCGCGACAGTGCCGGCGGCATAGCCCCCAATACCATTTGTGATAAGCCATTCCCGCACCATGGTCTGGTTGAGATCACAACACATACCGCGATCAAGAGCAATGGGCATAGTCAATCCCCTCCTAAAGCTCTTCGATAATGAATGGTGACTACATGCGGACAATAATCTCTGCTTATTTATGTACGCCACCCTGCGTACACATAAAACTAGTGTAACATATTTGCGAAGAGGGAACAGTATCTCCTGGGCTTGTTTTTAGAGAGTTTGGGAGAATTCTGGTGAAATACGGTTACTCACTCGTCGAAGTGCTTTGCTCAGAGGAAGTTTCTGCGCCAACGAATTTTATCTCGACGTGACAATTGGGCCGTATACTACGTAGTCATATATATGTCTTTTTAGCGAGGAGAATTAATTGATGATACGTACCTTTCCTAAAGGGAAAGAGCGAACACGGATATCAGGAAGAGGACTGTGGTATGGTGGCGTGTGTGCTCTGCTCCTGCTTTTGTTGGCTGGCTGCGGTGGGTCCACAAGCGCCCCACCTTCAACCACAAAGGCCGCCGTTAGCCCGCCAAGCGATCTAATTACGCCTGGCTCGTTGATTGTAGGCAGCGATACCACGTATGCGCCGCAAGAGTACATCGATGTTACTAGCAACCATGCCGCAGGCTTCGATGTAGATCTTATTTCGGCGATTGCCCAGAAAATGGGTTTGACCGCGCAGGTGCAGACGACTGGCTTCGATACCATTATTAACAGTTTGGCATCCAAACGTTTTGATGTCGTTATTTCTGCCATCACGATTACCCCGGATCGGCAGGCGAAGGCCGCCTTTATCCCCTATTTTAACGCCGGAGAATCGCTACTGGTACCGAAAGGCAATCCCAAAGGACTCAAGACGGTAGCCGACCTGTGTGGTTTACAGGTAGGCGTGCAGACCGGTACTGTTGAGCAGACCGATCTAAAAACAGCTAGCACCGCCTGTCAAAAGGCTGGCAAGAAGGCTATTGCTACGACAGTATTGCAGAAGCAGACCGATGTTATTCAACTGCTGGCAACAGGCCGCGTCGATGCGACCTACCAGGACTCGCCTGTAACCGATTACTATCTGAAACAGCACCAGGGGCAGTTCGACGTTGGTGGCTCGGTCGTCAATGCTGCTTTAGAAGGTATCGCCGTACGCAAAGGTGACGCCGCGATGTTGAAGGCTGTGAAGGCCGCCTTCGCTGCCGTGGTCAAAGATGGTACCTACCATAAACTGATTGAAAAATGGGGCCTGACCAGCGAAGAGATCAGCAGTTCACAGATGAACAGCGCAAGCTCGTAGCTCGTTTCACGCTCATCCGTTGCGTAAAGCAAAAGTAATCTCCCAACTAAAAAGAGGCTAGACACATTCTTAGAATGTGACCAGCCTCTGTCTCGTTGTCTGCACGCATTGTATTGTTCATTGAGCATAGCACGCGGTAGCATTGAAAGTATCTAGCAAGGAAACTGCATTTCATGGTATGTTCTCATCCTCGAAAATATGTAACTTCACGTAACACCCCTATTCGTTTCACACTGCTGGGCATGCTTCTACTCCTATCGCTCATGTTCACAGCCTGCGGTGGTGCTACCAGCGCGACGACCGGAAGCTCTTCTCAGAAAGCTACCGTGCCGGCACCAAAGAGTATATTGATCCAGGGCGTATTGACGATTGGCACTAATGCCGATTATCCACCGATGGAATCGCTTGATCCAACCACAAATCAGCCTACAGGCTTTGATATGGATCTTATCACGGCGCTGGCTCAGCGCATAGGGCTACAGCCCAGGATTATGAACACCGGTTTCGACACTCTGATTCCAAGCCTGCAAGCCAAACGTTACGACGTGGTTATGGCTACTGCGGCGATTACCGCCAACCGTCAGAAACGCGTGGATTTGCTCCCCTACTTTAACGCGGGTAAGGCGATCCTGGTCCAGAAGGGCAATCCCGCGCATGTGAAGAGCCTTGTGGACCTGTGCGGCAAAACTGTGGTCGTCGAAAATGGTACTATTGAGCAGATTGACCTGCAAAACGCCGTCAACACTTGCAAACAGGCGAAAAAGCCTGCAATCAATACAACCATTCTCCAAAGCCAGAACGATGTCGTGCAAGCACTAGCGACGGGGCGGGTGGTTGCCGCCTATCAAGATGAGATTGTGACCGATTATTACCTCAAGCAGAACGCTGGACGTTTTGACATCGGTGGCCTTGTCGGTCCGTCTTCTGCTGAAGGGATCGCGGTATATAAAGGGAACACTGACCTGGAGAACGCCTTGAAGGCTGCTCTCGCCCAGGCCAAGCAAGGTGGTACCTACGACAAGCTGCGCCAAAAGTGGGGTCTTGTGAGCCAGCTTCATTAGGTTTATCATGGTGGTGGTGACGATGCTTGTAGAGACGAGGAGTTTTATATAGATGAGACTAGTGCCTCCTGGACAAATGGGTCGTAGCAGGTTGTGGGTGGCGTGCATGCTGCTGACCATACTGTGTATGCTGGTGGCATGCAATAGTGCTAATAGCGGACATCACGCAACGACGCCAACGAAGACAGCGCTCAGTTCAACGCCGACGACGCAGCTCACTCCACAGCAAGCCAGCATTTCGGCTCCAAAGGACCTGCTTACTTCTGGAACTCTCATCGTGGGGACCCATCTGACTGCCCCTCCTTTGGAATATACCGATACCACCACCCGGCAATCTGCCGGTTTTGATATTGACCTGGTGACTGCCATTGCGCAGAAGATGGGGCTACAGGTGCGCATCGTTCCAGATAGCTTCGACTCGTTGCTGCCCAATCTACAAGCGAGCCGTTACGATGTCGTTATCTCTGGAGTCACGATTAACGACGCACGCAAACAAAACGTGGATTTTGTGCCCTACTTGAGCGCTGGTGCCTCCTTGCTGGTTTCTAAAGGCAATCCTCAGAACGTCCAAAGTTTATCCGACCTCTGTGGCAAAATGGTCGGTGTGCAACTTGGAACGGCTGCACAGTCGGATGCACAATTTGCTAGCCAGGCCTGTCAGCAGTCGAAGAAGCCCGCAATCCACCTGATAGTACAACAAGATCAGAGTACCATTCTCCAACTATTATCCACCCGGCATGTCGTTGCGCTCTATCAATCATCGCCGGTCAATGACTATGAGGTCAATCAATATCCAGGCCACTTTGCCGTGGTTAGTTCGGCAGTACCTACCAGCATGCTTGGCATCGCTGTGCGCAAAAATGATAGCGCGATGATACAGCCTGTGCAGAATGCATTTAATGCCTTGCAGAAGAACGGCACCTACCACGCACTCATCATGAAGTGGGGCATGACCAGCGGAGACCTCACCACAGGACAGTAATTGCTGATGGGAGAACGATCTCCCTTGCAGGAATTGTCCCTGGTTGGGGCGTTTCCTACATCAAACTGCTGTGGTACAATTGGTACAATCTTTTTTGCCGTGCCTTCAGATCTAGAAAAGAGGTGAACAGTTCATGTTCCAATGGAGTGCCATCTGGCAATATTTATTTTCCGGGCTGTTTATCCACGCGGCCTGGACCACTTTGTGGATTTCCGTGGTTGCGCAGTTTATTGGCGTCGTTTTGGGCCTCTTTCTGGCGCTCATGCGAATATCGCGCCTTCCCATCCTCTCATGGCCCGCTCGCGCCTACATCTGGCTATTTCGTGGAAGTCCCTTGCTGGTGCAAATTTTGATCTTATTCGTTGGTATACCAGAATTATTCCCTCCCGGAACGGCGACCAAGGTGCTTACACCGGTGGTGTGCGTCTTGATTGCCTTCTCATTGAACGAGGGTGCGTACATGGCCGAGATTGTGCGCGCGGGCATCTCCTCGGTTGATCCCGGCCAGATGGAGGCGGCTAAAGCGCTTGGTATGCAGCATACTCTGGGCATGCGCCGTGTCGTCATCCCCCAGGCCATTCGTATCATCATCCCTCCTCTTGGCAACGAATTTAATAACATGCTCAAATCGGCCTCGCTGGCGGCGGTCATTGGTCTGCTAGAATTGACCGGCACGGCGCAGGTCTATGGTGCGCAGGCGTTCAACGAGTTCGAGCTTTTGATTGTGGCAACTTTCTGGTACCTGGTGTTGACGACGCTCTGGGGCTATGTGCAGCGCTGGATCGAGATACGCCTGGATCCGGATCGTACTCCTTCGAATGCCGCTGAAAAGAAGAGTTGGGGTCAGCGTTTGACCGGCATCGGCTCCCCACAAGGCGAGGTGTTAGCCAGTCGCTCTCATTAGTAAGTACATGTCAGCGTGTAGTAGCGAAGAAAAAGGAAGAGCCACATGAATGTAGAACAATTGCCGATAACCGCTGAGATGGTGCGAGGCGAACAACTTGTCAAGCGCTTTGGTGCGCTGACTGTATTGAACGGCGTGGATTTTGCGGTTGCGCGCGGGCAGGTCGTCGTGATTATCGGGCCGAGCGGATCGGGGAAAACCACGCTGCTGCGTTGTATCAACCACCTGGAAAAGATCGACGCTGGCAAAATTTACGTCGATGGTCAGCTAGTGGGGTATCGAGAAGTCAAAGGCAAAATCGTAGAAGATACCGAGGCCAACATCGCTCGCATGCGTTCGCAGATTGGTTTCGTCTTCCAGCGCTTCAACTTGTTTGCGCACAAAACGGCCATCGAGAACGTCATCGAAGCCCCGATACAAGTCCTGGGTCAGCCCCGCAAGGAAGTTGTAGAGCGGGGTATGGGTCTCCTGGAGAAAGTTGGGCTGGTAGAAAAGGCCAACGCGTACCCGCACAAACTTTCTGGTGGTCAGCAGCAGCGTGTAGCCATCGCGCGAGCACTGGCGATGAACCCGAAGCTGATGTTGTTCGATGAAGCTACCTCGGCCCTTGATCCCGAACTAGTCGGAGATGTCTTAAAGGTTATGCGCCAACTGGCGGAAGAAGGCATGACAATGGTGGTCGTAACGCACGAAATGGGATTTGCCCGCGAGGTGGCCGATCACGTCATCTTCATGGATAAATCGGTAATCGTGGAAGAGGGACGACCAGAACAAATTTTCGCTAACGCGGAAAACGAGCGCACGAGAGACTTTTTGAGCCGCGTAAAATAGGTCCACAATCGATGACTCTATTGGGAAACTATCGATGCATAAAGAAATGATTATGTGTTGCTAACGCATAAAGGGACATTGATGGTTTGGCCAAACCATCAATGTCCCTTTATGTATCACAGTGGTTTTATAGGCTGGCGAGCAGGTGGCGTTTACTCTGATAGAGCATCGGTGGTGGCAAGCTACAAATGCGAGGCGACACCAGGAAATTCGGTGTCGTATCGATCAAGCGTAAAAATGCGTGCACAACGTCGGGATCAAAATTGGTTCCCGCGCCCTGTACTAAGCGTTCGTGTGCTTCATCCATAGCTAGCGGAGCCTTGTAGGGGCGTTGCGACGTGAGCACATCATACACGTCGGCCACTGACAGAATGCGTGCACTTATAGGGATTTCTTCACCTTGAAGGCCAGAAGGATACCCGCGCCCGTTCCAAGACTCGTGATGATAGAGCACCGTCTCGACGAAGAAGGGGTGAACATCGCACCCGATCAGCATGCGTGCGCCAATGATGGAATGGCGTTCTATCTCGCGCCGTTCTTCGACGGAGAGGGTCGCTGGCTTATTCAGAATATCATTGGTGATCCACGTTTTGCCCAGGTCATGGACTAGCGCGGCAAGTGCCAGGTTGTGGGCTTCTCGGCGATTCCACTCTAAAAACCGAGCCAGGCGATACGCATAGATAGCGACGCGCCGTGAGTGCTCATACGTGACAATATCGCGTTCCTGAATACTTTTTGTGAAGGCAAGAAGCACTTTGCGGCTTTCTTGCTCTTTCTCTATATGCATTGCTGCCACCACGCTACTCTCTCCCACTTTTCACGTTTTACGAAAATACACAATCGAAAAGATATCTCGAATGTTATACGTTTGATTACCACGAAAGTATACGAATTGTTACTAATAATGGACCAATTAGGCCACGAGGTAATCCTATTTTTCCTTTATCCCAGCATTCAACAACGATCTAGTTACAATATATTAATGTTTGGCTTTACCACCTGTCCATGTGTTTACGATAAGAAGTACTTTTGTATAATAAAGAGTCAACTTACATCACTACGTAAACCCCCCAAATAGTCCCTAATTCATTTTTTCTCGCAGCTATTTGTGATAGACTCATGTAAGAGACACTAGCTAAAAATGCCTAAAAGGGGTATCGGTGAGTTACTGAAGGTGGCAAAGTAGCTTGAAGTGTAAGACGTTCATAGTACATGGGAAGTACAAATAATGGCAGAGAAGAGCGCGGGCAATGATTGGGAGCAGCGAGAAACGCTTGTTCCTGAAAAGCATCGGGATGGTATTATTACCATTGTCCTGACTGCTGATAACCATCTGGGTTACGTGGCGTCCGGGCAGCAACCCCACAAGCGTAAAGAGCGCCAGTCACGTTTACGTGAAGCATTTCAGCAGGCGACGGATTTTGCGATTATGCAAGGGGTTGATCTGTTTATCCAGGCCGGGGATTTATTTGACACGACGTTACCAGATGAGCGAGACCGCAGTTTTGTCGCGGCACGGCTCGCGCAATTAAAACAGGCAGGCGTGAAGGCTTTCGCCCTGGGTGGTGTGCACGATACTCCGCTGGAGGCGCAAGGGGGGCGTGAATCAGTGCCCGCGCCTCAGCTCAGTTATGCCCGTTTGGGCGCGTTACACTATTTTCCTCCAGTTCCTGAAACAGAAAATGATCAATACCAGTTGGAGCCAGAGATTGTAGAGGTCGATGGAATCCGCGTAGGTCTCTGTGGGCTGGGTGTGCTGGCCGGGCAAGAGGGTGATCCATTGGACCACGTTCACGTGCAAAGCGATATCGAGAGAGCGCATATTCCCCTCTTACTCTTGCACGCACCGATTGAAGGCATCTCGCGCGGTTCTACGCTGCTCGATACGCGTGCTCAGGTAAGCCGGAGCAGTATCGAGAAACAAAACGCTTTCCACTTTATTCTGGCGGGCTACCATCATGGTCATAATCGTATGCGTATAGGCCAATCCGAGATTGTGGTTGCCGGTGCCACGCAGCACGTCGATTTTACGGCTCCCGATCACGTCCCCGGTTTTGTGTTCCTGGGCATAGCGGCCGATGGCATTCGCTGGTGTAACCACATTGAGACCGATTCGCTACAAATGCGCCGTCTGACACTGAATGTGGAAGACTTATGGTCGCCCAACACTATAAAGAAGGGCAGCGAAAGCTCGCCAACCGCGCTGATTTTGAAGCAGCTTCATCCTCTATGCGCGGAAGATGCGTTGGTTCAATTGCGACTTGAGGGCAGCTTGAGCCGTTCGCAATATCATCAGCTAGACTTGAACCAGATTCGTCGTTATGGCGAGGAGCGCTGTTTTGCCCTGGCGATTGACGACAGCGCGTTGGAGCTGCAATCTGAGCACGAGGCCGCTCTCGCCGAAACAGGAGAACGCTTTTCTCCTCGTGAGGAATTGGCTACGCTAGTCGATGAATGGATGACCGCCGCTGATGAGCAGGAGAAGAAAGCGTTGCTCTACACCAAAGAGGAATTACTGCTGGCGATGGATGAGATGAATGGTAGCAGATAGCCGCGTGCCTCTGACGAGGTGTTAGCTTGGCACTGGCAAACGGAGTGAGTTCCATGATAATCCTAAAGCATTTGACTGTCGAACGGTTTCGGCTCTTGCGCGAATTGAACCTGCATTTCCCACAGCGCGGCAGTATTTTAATTCAGGGTCCAAACGAAGCTGGTAAATCGGCGCTACTCGAAAGTATCTATTTTGGTTTGTATGGCGAACCGATTGCCCCTGCTCATCACGGCACGCGTGCACTCGATGATTTGATCCTGTATGGGAGTAAGAACGCAACCGTGACCTTGACCATTTCAGTGGGCGCGACCGAGCTGATTATTCTGCGCACGATAGAACGTGGTCAGGGGCAGAAGGTCGTGTTACAGGTGCAGCGCCTGGGTATGGCCGCTGAGGAACCCATCATCGATCTAACAGAGGCCAACCAGCGCATCATTCACGAGTTGGGGTGCATGGACGGGGAGACGTTGCGCAACTCGTGCCTGATCGAACAGAAAGGCCTGGCTCACCTGGAAGCGTTGCATGGAGCGCAGCGCGAAACAGCGGCGCGCAAATTGCTCGGACTGGAACAATTGGCGCAACTATCCGCACGTTTCACCCTTCAACCCGAAGACGAGCAGCACCTAACAGAGGCCAATGAATATTTACGCCTGGCCGAAATTCAGCAGCGTATTCCTGAACTGAGCAAAGAACTGGAAGAAAAAGAGACTGCGCTAGACGCGGTCGCGGTTCATGAACACCTGGCCGACAGCGCGCAGCAAGAAGAAGAAATTGTTGAGCAAGAGCAGGTCCAGGCTGCTATTCAGGAAAAGCGTCTTGAATTGAAGAATAGGCAGAGCCGTGCCCAGCAACTTCAGAGGGCCGATGCTACCCTGGAAGAAATTATTGCCGCCTACGATGAGATTGCTGAGGCACAACGCGAGATGCCCGAACTTGAGGTTCAGATTGAAGAACTGGAGCACCGCGAACAGGAAGAGTTGCCGATTTTGCAGAAGCGGGTGAACGACCTGGCAGAATTAACGCAGTCGTTTGGTACCTTGCAGCGCATGTCCAATGATCTGCTCACGGCCATCGACGTGAACAAGGAATTGGAGCAAGAGCTTAAACAACACGAAGCCGTGCGGGATGAGTTGCGCGGCTTCGACGATCAGATAGCGCAGGCACGCGCGCGTATGAATGAAGCCGAACAAGCCCTCAACGATTTGCAGGAGCAACGCCGTTCCGGGCGTCCGTCGGTGGTAAGCCGTCTGGAACGTATGCAAAATTTGCACGAGCGTTTACAGGAGCTGGGCAAGCTGGAGGAGCGCTACTCACGCCGCGTGGCAAGCCGAACGCAAGCCGAGGAGAACAGGTCGAAACTGGAACGTATTAACACAGATCTGCGTGCTAGCGAACACGAAGCGTCGCTGGTCGAAGCCGAGTTCAAACAGGTGCAGCAGCGGGCCGACGCTGTTGAACAGCGCTGGCGTCAATTGAGCATACACCAGCGTATGCAAGAGTGGTATCGCTTGGCAGGGTTGGTGCAGGGCTTGCGGCAGGCCGAGCAGCGTGTGCACATGGCCTATCAGCAGCAAGGAGTGAGCAATCAGTCCAAGATGGATGCACACAGCAAAGCTTCGCATATCACCTTGCTGGCAACGGCATCCACCACTATCGGCATCCTCGCGCTTGTTCTCGCAATAATCTTATTTGCCTTTGGGAGCTCAATCGGTTGGGTACTCATACTATTAGCAATTTTGGCCGGTGTTTTCGCAGTCTACAATTTTCATAACGCCGGGAAAGCACGTGAGTTGGAACAGGGCACCGACACCCAATTGCAGGACGCAACCAATCGCCTGAGTATGGCCATCGCAGCACGTGAAGCGGCCCAGCACGCGGGCGCTGATCCAGAGGCGTTGCAGCAGATCGAGCACGACATCAGCTCGCTGGGCGGTACCATCCCACAATCTCTGGAAGAGGCCCAACATGTGCTGGAACAAATCCCCGACCGTAGTGAGAGTATGGCCGAGTTGCAGCAGAAGGTCAAAGAGAAGCGCGACGAGGCGAACGCAGCACGCGACCAGGCCAATGCTAGTATGGAGGCGGTCGCCAATTTGCGTGCAGAGCGATTACAGTTGGAGGGCCTACGTAAGCAGGGGGATTGGAATAATATCGAGGCCAACCTGCACGCCGACCAGGCTGCGTTAGAGCGTATGCACCAGGAAATCACGCTGCTGGCCGGTCAAGAAGGCTTGCCAACACCAAGCATCGATGCTCGCTTGCGCAGCAGTGCCGATTTCGAAACCTATGCTTCGGGTCAATTGCTGCGACCCCCGACCGACGAGGACGCGGGTGTGCCCGACCTCGATGCACTGGTCGAAAGTAGTATCAAGATAGCGGAGCGGGAGCTGGCTACTCTTGATGAAAAGCTGAACCTGACCGACGACCTGGAAAACCAGGTGAAAATACACCAGGGAGCGCTAGATGTATTGCTCACACGTCGGCACATCGTCGAAGAGCGCGACGCGGCGTATCAAGCAGCCAATCCGGCGTTGCAGGTTGAACGTGCTCACGAGCAACAAACGGCATTAAGTCAGGCGCTACAGGCGTTGCGCGAGTCGTTGCATCAGCGCGTGAAGCCTCTGGGCGTGATGTTTGGGCAGACCGCGATTAGCAGCGCGGAAACTTCGGCGCGCAAACAACTGGAAAGCTTGCAGATTTTGCTTGGTGGCAAATTGATGCTACAGGAAAAGCACGAGACCTACATGGTAAACCTGAAAGAGCGCCAGGCGTCGCTATCCGGTCTTTATAAACAGCTTGCCAAATATAGCAATTCACTTGGCAGTTGGATCGTGCCGCTCAACCCGTTCTCCGGCCAGTTGGTGGCGTTGCGGGCACGCT
This sequence comes from Ktedonobacteraceae bacterium, assembly GCA_036272735.1. Classification (GTDB taxonomy): domain Bacteria; phylum Chloroflexota; class Ktedonobacteria; order Ktedonobacterales; family Ktedonobacteraceae; genus DATAYF01. The sequence goes on along the minus strand of DATAYF010000300.1, from coordinate 4,202 downwards.
GCCACGACGAGTTACAAGAGGCTAATGAAGAGGTCATCCAGAAGGAATTGGCTGGCTTAGAGAGCCAGGAGGGCGCGTCAAAGGCCAAAATTGCTTTGTGCCGCCAGGATATCGAAACGGCGCAAGAACATATTGCCTCCCTGCTTGTACAGCGCAAACGTCCCGTGACGAAAAATTTTGCCCTGGCTGATCTTGTTGCCATCTGGCCGCTGCTCTCTGAATATGCAGTTGCGGATCAGCAGCGCCTTGAGGAAGAGCGGGATGCACTCGAAAAGGAAATGAGCAGCCTTGAAGAGCAGGAAATGGAACTGAGCAAACGGCTAAACGCGCCAGAGACGCCACTTGACCTGGAGCAGATGCGCGCGCGTAAGGAAGAGCAGGAGCGTTCGTACCTGGTCAAAAAGCATGGGAACCGGTTGATCGAGGCTATCGATCAGCGCTTGTTGCGCAAAATGCAGCCACGCATCGAGCACTACATGCAGCAAATCCTGCCATTGCTTACCAGCGGACGCTACCACGACGTACACCTGACCACCGAGAATGAGGAGGGCACGGCCAGTGGTGGGCCATTCCAGATTGAGGTGTGGGATTCAGCGGCGGGCGAGTACGTGTCGAAATCAGCGCTCTCCGGCGGCGCGGCGGACCAGTTATCGCTGGCGTTACGCCTGGCCTTTGCCATTGCTGCTTTGCCACGCGAACTGAACGTGGCACCAGGGTTTGTCTTGCTTGATGAGCCGCTCAGTTCGTTCGACCTGGGACGTGCGCAGGCGCTGGCCAACGTGGTGACGGGCGATGTGCTATGCCAGCATTTTGAGCAGATCATTTTAATCTCGCACAGCAGCGCGTTTGATCCGGCGCTGTTTCCTTACCATCTCTATCTCGATAGTGGCATGATCGTCGAAAGCAACCTGCCCATCGTGCTCGAACCGTCGGTATCCGAGACCGAGACGCTGCTCGACGTGGATGCGCATTTGCAGACGGTGGCGCAACAGGACGAACCACAAGAAGCTCCTGTCACGGACGACGTTGAAGAAGACGAGGAAGATTTGTTGACGGTGCACGTCCCGGCCATCACCTCATTCGTACGCAAGGGTACGAAGTAGGGGTGGCGCACCTTCTCTTTTTGTTATTCGAAGGGCCGCAAATGCACAGTATGGTCTACATAGAATTTATGCGGAAATACAGTTTCTGCACTCACTGCTGTGGGCATTATAAGTCGTTACTTCTGGCCCACGGCTGTACTATGCCCTTTTTCAGGTCCGAAGCTCTAGAACCATAACTAATCTTTAAACAAAGATCACTGAAAAACAGGGTCGTGGGTGATAGGTAAACATCGCCCACGACCTTTGTGATTTTTCTGATAAGATCGATAAACCGTGAGGCGAGTGTGCTGGCCGCCCACGGTTTTCTGCTTTTTCCGGCTAACCTGGTATGCTCCCTCACCTGTATTGTAGAAGGGAAACATAACAGTAATGATGGTATTTCGCGCGTTTTCTCACCGTCCCTTTGCCTTGCTATGGAGCGGGCAAATCATCTCCAGTTTGGGTGATAGCCTCTTTACCATTGCGCTGGCCTGGTGGGTTCTACAGAAAACTGGATCGGCGACGGCAATGGGCATCGTCCTGATCTGCTCCACGATTCCCATGCTCCTGTTTCTGTTATTCGGAGGGGTTGCAGTGGATCGTTTTCCCCGGATTCGCCTGCTGCTGGCCTCCGATATTCTTCGTGGGAGCGTGGTTGTTCTGATCGCCTTTCTGGCTTTTCAGCAGCGGCTCGCACTGTGGCAAATCTTTGTCATGAGCGCCATTTTTGGCGTCGTCGAGGCGTTTTTCTACCCGGCGTATACAGCTCTTGTCCCTGATCTGGTTCCGGCTGAGATCTTGCCGAGTGCCAATTCGCTCAGAAGCATCAGTCTGCAAGCAGCACAGATCATCGGTCCAGCAGTTGGCGCGGGAATTATCGCACTGGGTGGAACTGCGCTCGCCTTCGCCTTAGATGGCGTGTCCTTTATTCTTTCGGCGGCTTGCCTGCTAGCGCTCCCTCACGTGCCAGCTCTGCGTAATCCCGTTGAGCAAGAAGCGGGTGTTCTTCAAGATATTCGCAAAGGAATCAGCACCGTGCTGCAATCCCCCTGGCTGTGGATCACGCTTGTAATTGCCAGCGTGAGCACGATTTTTCTGGTTGGTCCCGCTGAGGCAGTTCTGCCCCTGCTCGTGAAACAACGCTTTGAGGCGCAGGTGGGTTTCTATGCACTGCTCACTTCGCTTTCTGCGCTCGGTTCCATTATTGCGGCGTTGTGGCTTGGGCGTTTCAAACGATTGCGTCGGCGCGGGCTGCTGACCTATGGTGCGTGGCTGATAGCTAGCCTGATGCTTCTGACCATGGGCTTGCCGCTTTCCGTGGCTGTGGTGAGCCTGGCGTTTTTCATCCAGGGCGCGGCATTCACGGTTTTAGGGCTGGCCTGGATGAATACTCTGCAAGAGTTCGTTCCCTCCAATCTGCTGGGACGCGTCGCCAGTATCGATGTTCTGGTCTCTTCGGGGCTATTGCCCATTGGTTATGGGCTGGCGGGTATTACCGCTGATCAGTTCGGTGCACCGCTGGTCTTTGTTCTCGGTGGGGCGATTGCCGCCAGCGTGATTGCGCTGGGGCTGCTACATCCAGCTATTCGCGTGGTGGATTAGCTGACATTTGTACGCAAAGGTGAAAATTAAGAGTAGTGTGCTCGTCACAGATATATATTGTTATGTGTTGTGCAAAGCGTTGTTTTGTTGCTCTGTTGTTCGGGTATTCCCTCCCCCACCATATACTTCCCAGGGAGTATGCATACCAGGAACAACAAAACAACACTTTACACAACGCATAACAACACTTGTGAAAACGTGGCACCGGGCAAACGTTTGCCTGGTGCTGTGCCAGCAAGCCAGGTAATGTTAGAAATTGCCGCTGGCTCCTCCCCCTCCCCCGCCACTGCCACCACCTCCGAAATCACCGCCACCGCCGCCCCAGCCGCCGTCCCTACCCCAGCCATAATACCTGGAAGATCTTCCACTACTCCAGCCCAAGGATCGTGCCACGATACTGAATATGAATATACCTATTAAGAGTGCGCCACCAAAGATCCACGGCAACGCAGCACGCACACCATTCCAGAAGCGGTCACTTGCGCTCTGCAGGGCATTGAGCGCGGCAATCGTTGCTTGCGTATAGTTATCGTGGGTCTGGTGCATGGTATTTGTGAAGGACTGAATCGCCTTGCCGTAATGATCTTGAGGAAGGGTGACACTACTTCCTGAATAGATAGCGATATGCCGCGCGGGGACATCAATGCCGATCTCCACACTCTTGTTAGGATCACCATTTCTTACCTGATAATTTGTCGTAGGACCGGCAGTGCCATCAGGAGCTGGTAGTGTATTGGTGCTAAAGAGTTCGCAGCCTACCTGGTGTGTGGGGGGATCACAGGAGCCCATCATTGTGTTAGTATCATTGCTGGTAAGTCCCTGTACTGAGGCATCAAAATCGCCGTTAGAACCTTGAAAGACATTTGTAGTAAAAATGTCCACAGTGTAGGAGAACGGAGCTGTATATTGCTGGATGGCTGTCGAATTGAGAACCTGTGCGTCGTCCGCAATGGTACCACTAGCTGCCCTTGCCTGTGCAGGCAGAAGTATCCCAAAGAGGCAGGTGCCGATGAAGAGAAGCACAAGCCAGTGTTGGCTAGCTTTATGGTGAATCAAAAACCGCATATGCTCTCCCTCTTTTTTCTGAAGCGTCTCTATCATAAATGCGGCGTCAGAGGACCCCTGGCTTTGAGCGATGGGGATGAATGCCGCCGTTCCTTTCAGCATTCCTCGTTGATTTCCTACACCATGGCTGCTATAATGTAGAGTATGGAACAGAAACGCGCGTACAAGTACAGGTTTTATCCAACCGACGAGCAGAAGCAGACGCTTGCTCGGACCTTTGGGTGTTGCCGATATGTCTACAACTGGGCATTGCGTAAGAAAACCGATGCCTACTATAAGGACAATCAACGCCTGTACTACAAAGACCTTTCTGCCCTGCTGCCTTTGTTGAAGAAGCAGGAAGAGACGGCATGGCTTTCCGAAGTTGCCTCTGTTCCTCTGCAACAAGCATTGCGCCACCTGGATCGCGCCTTTCTCAACTTCTTTGAGGGACGTGGTAAGTATCCCACCTTC
>DATAYF010000299.1:0-3753 GCA_036272735.1 Ktedonobacteraceae bacterium | reverse complement strand
GCGGAGCGCCTGTACATAGCACAGCCACCACTGAGCCAACAAATCCAGAATTTGGAACTAGAACTGGGTGTACCGCTACTTGTACGCACCAGGCGTAGTGTGCATTTGACCGCAGCAGGTCGGGCCTTTCTTGAGGAGGCGAGAAAAGTCATCGCACAGGCAGAACGCGCTGTTGAAGTCGCGCATCAGGCCCACGATGGCGTTCTCGGACAAGTGGCGATTGGTTTGGTGAGTTCCGCTCTGGCCGAAGCCGGGCCGAGTATCCTCACCATCTTCCGCAAACGCTTTCCGCACGTTGAGATCAAATTGTCCACCCTGGGGACCGCCGAACAGGTCCAGGCGCTGCGCAACGGTGAGATGCACGTTGGCTTGCTCCACCCGCCCATCACTGATGCCTCCCTCGAACTGGAAATCATTCGTAGGGAGCCTCTCTTTGTCGTGCTGCCTGCGGAACACGCGTTGACGTCCCAGGAAAGTATTGGGCTTGCTCAACTCAGTGAGGAAGATTTCGTGATGTTTCCCCGAAACTGGAGTCCCGGCACTTTCGATCAATTCACCAGCCTCTGCCGGGCAGCAGGCTTTCAGATGCGCCTCGGACAAGAGGCAAGAGGCATGGATGCAGTCACCAGTCTGGTCGCGACAGGCTTTGGGGTCGCGCTGGTTCCAGCGTCGTCCCAATACTTGCATCGTGCTGGCGTCATGTACCGCCCTCTCTGGGAAACAACGCCAACGATGGATCTGGCCGTGGCCTGGTGCTCAGAGAAGTGCACGCCTGTCACGCAGCATTTCTTGCAAATTGCTCGCGAAATCGCTTGACAAAAACAAGTTTTTTTTACGCAGAAAAATGGGCTTTCCTTTCTTCTCTTCCAGCGTGGCTGAAGTGCCATTCCTCCGCGCTGGCGATAAAGGAGCGAAAATGGCGTAGCTCCATCGATTTTTTTATACCTTCCACATATAACTCCACCATCTTTTCTATATTGGACAAAGCCCCCTGCTCACCATATACTGAGAGACATCTTAGAGGCATTAGTTCGCACATCCTAAAGAAGGAGTTATCTAACATATGGATCTTCCCATGGCCATTCAGGTGAATGGGGCACCATATCATCTATCCATCGATACCCGCACCACGCTCCTGGATGCGTTACGCGAGCACCTGAGGCTCACCGGCCCGAAGAAAGGTTGTGATCATGGACAATGCGGAGCCTGTACCGTGCTGCTTGATGGCCGGCGCGTGAATAGTTGCCTGGCCCTTGCCGTCGCCCATCAAGATGCTGAAATTGTCACGATCGAGGGCCTTGCTGAGGAGGAGAAGCTGCATCCGCTCCAGCAAGCGTTCATCGACCACGACGCCTTCCAGTGCGGTTATTGTACGCCGGGACAGATCTGCTCGGCAGTCGGGATGCTGCGCGAGGTCGAGGCCGGGTGGCCCAGTGTCATTACGGCCGACCTGACTGCCGGTGATGTCACCCTCGACGAAGACGAGATCCGCGAACGCATGAGTGGCAATCTCTGCCGATGCGCGGCCTATGCCAATATCGTCCCGGCCATTGCGGAGGTTGCGCAGCAGAGTCAAGCACAACAGGGAACCCTACAGGAGACACCCCGATGAATCCTTTCCACTATGAACGCGCACAGGACGTTGCCAGCGCTGTTGCGCTGATGGCCCGGACCCCGCGTGGGGCCTTTCTCGCAGGCGGGACAAACCTCGTAGATCTCATGAAACTGGGGGTGGCGACGCCAGACACGCTGATCGATATCAGGCGCGTTACCTCCGACCGGATCGAGGAATTGCCTGATGGAGGTCTGCGCATCGGAGCTGCGGTACCCAATAGTGATCTGGCGGCGAATCGCACGGTTCGGCAACGCTATCCCGTCCTTGCTCAGGCGCTGCTCTCGGGTGCGTCGGGCCAACTGCGCAATCTGGCTACCACTGGTGGGAACCTGCTCCAGCGCACGCGCTGCGTGTACTTCCAGGACGTTACCACTCCCTGTAACAAACGCGAGGCGAGGTCCGGTTGCCCGGCACGTGATAACGGTTATAACCGTGAGCTGGCGATCTTCGGGACATCGGACGCGTGTGTCGCGACCCATCCCTCGGACATGGCCGTGGCGCTGGCCTCGCTTGATGCTGTTGTGCATGCGTACGGACAAAATGGCGAGCGAACGATTCCGCTGACAGCGCTGCATCGCTTACCAGAAAGCACACCAGAGCGTGATACCGTGCTGGAGCATGGAGAGTTGATCATGGCCATCGACATTCCACCACTCTCATTCGGGACCAACTCGCGCTATCGTAAGGTGCGCGACCGGGCGTCCTATGCGTTTGCCCTGGTCTCGGTTGCTGCGGCACTCGATGTCGTCGATGGCGTTGTCCGTGATGTACGCATCGCGCTCGGCGGTGTGGCCCCCAAACCATGGCGAGCAACAAAGGCAGAAAAGATGTTGCGAGGAGCACCGGCCACCGAGCACCATTTCCGGGCCGCCGCTGAGGCCGAGTTGGTTGATGCGCGCCCCTTATCCGGGAATGCCTTTAAAATTCCGCTCGCACGCAACGTCATGACCAGTATGCTGCTGGATCTCGCAAAGGAGGCACAATGAGCACTATCATCCATCGCGCTATTGGCGCGCCCCTCAGTCGCCTTGATGGTCCCCAGAAGGTGACTGGCACCGCCAGATACGCCTTTGAACAGTCCGTGGAGCCTCGACCTGCCTACTTGTTTCCGGTGCAGGCCACTATCGCGAACGGGCGGATTACAAGCATCGACACAAGCGCCGCAGCAACAGAACCGGGGGTGCTGGCTATCCTCACCCACGAGAACGCCCCGAAGCTGATTCCAGGCTTCCTCGCTGACCTGCTGATCCTCCAGTCCGACGAAGTCGCCTATCGCGGCCAGATTATCGGCGGGGTGATTGCAGAGACTCTGGAAGTTGCCCGCCATGCCGCGAGCCTGATACGCGTGGACTATGAGGAGCGAACGCACGATGTCGAACTGCGGGCCGACCGCGACGACCTCCGCCCTCCCAAGGCTCCCCTGCCCCACGGAGAGACCCAGGCCGACCAGCAGGACATCGACGCCGCGTTGGCAGCGGCAGCCATCGCATTGGACGCGACCTACACCACGGCCTCCAACTATCACCATCCGATGGAGCCGCAGGCCACCATCGCCATCTGGACGGACAGTGAACTCACCATCTATTGTGGCTCACAGGGGGTCTCTTTTACCCGGTCAGCGCTGGCTCCGCTCTTCGGGCTTGACCCACAACAGGTGCGCATCATTTCTCCCCATGTGGGAGGAGGCTTCGGATCAAAGGTCTTCCCTCACGCGGACATGGTGCTGACGGTGATAGCCGCCCAACTCGTCGCGAGCCGACCGGTGAAGATGACGCTCACGCGTCAACAGATGTTCTCCCTGGCGGGATATCGCAGTCCCACGATCCAGCGTATTCGGCTCGGTGCGACCGCTGATGGTCGGCTGACCGCGCTGGAGCACGAGGCGCTCGAACAAACGGCGAAGCTCATGAATTGGCCTGAAAACTGTACCCGCACGACCCGGACAATGTATGCCGTCCCCAGGCAGCGCACCATCCAACGGATCGCAGCCCTGGACGTGCCCGTGACCACAATTATGCGGGGGCCGGGAGAAACTCCGGGCATGTTTGCCCTGGAGTCGGCAATAGACGAGATGGCGCTTGCCTGCGGTCAGGACCCGATCGACTTTCGCATGCGCAACGAGCCAGACGTGGACCACG
>DATAYF010000298.1:0-8355 GCA_036272735.1 Ktedonobacteraceae bacterium | reverse complement strand
AGGAATTAACGCTTGATGTGCGGTCGTGGGTGTGCCCCCATTGTGGGACGTGTCACGACCGCGATATCAACGCCGCCAAAAATCTGTTGTCCGTGGGGCTCACGGCACTCAATGCCTGCGGAGGGGATGTAAGACCTGCTGACTCGAAAGGGTCACAGGCAATCCCCGTTGAAACAGGAACGCTGGCTCGTGAGGGCTAGAATCCCCTGCCTTCAGGCATGGGGAGATGTCAATGTTCTACAAATTCGTGCTCTCGCAATTCTTCCAACGTTTCGACGATTGGCGGGTGTACCCCTTGCTCTGACTGCTCTAGCGCCTGGTATAGCGTTGCGCGACCTTGCGTAGCCATCCACTGCTCCACCTCTGGCATCATCGGCAAGCAAGCGTAAACCGATTCGGTGATACGCTGATCTTGTATTGTGCCCCGCGAAATCTCTTCCCAGTAGCGCCCCAGAAGCATGCCCAGCGTGTGGAGTGCCATTGTATTTTGCCACGTTGGTCGGGCTTGCGCATCGGCGAACAGGGCGTGGGCCAGCACGGCGAGATCACGCTCGAAGACGATGGGCAGGGATGATTGGCTTGCTACTGCTGGTGTTGGCGGCGTCATGCTCTGGCGCAACACCTGGGCCAACACACGGGCTGCCTGCTGCGCCAGGTGCGGCGGTGTCTCAGCTTGTAGATAGGTTGCCAGTGGGATAGCCCGGTAGAGAGAACTTGTGACGTAGCTCTCTAGTGCGGGAGCATGCTCCAGTCCGCTGGCGAGCAGCAGGTCGTGAAAGTGCGGCTGATTGAGATGAATGATGCCCTCGATCACGTCTACCCTGGCCCAGCCCTGCGCTGCATTTAAGGCTTTCAACAAGGCTTGTCGTGCTGCATTGGTATCGAGTTTGAGCAGCGATTGTACCGCGTAGAGCGAGCTGGCGGCGTCGGTCGCCAGGGTGCCGAGAAGGTCCACGAGGGTGCAGGCGGTGATGTCCTCAGACGACGCGCCTTGCCAGAAATAGGAACCCGCTTCGTTCTGCCGCGCGAGTTGCGGTTGCTTGTAGTTGCCCAACATCAATAGTGCGATACGACGCACACGACCTTGTGTGCTGTCCGCTGGATTTTCACGCGGGGCCACAACGGGGTCAGGGCTATTCTGGATAATGTGAAACCAGGCAGGAAGCAGATTGCCCGCTCGATCAATCTCCACAAGTAAGGGAATGAGGACTGGTTGCCACTGCGGTACAGGACCCACATCAAGCAGTGCCATAAGGTGCTGGCTAGCCGCTGCGATACTCAAACCGTTCCAACGCAAACCGGTCACGACCCGTGTGACCTCACTGCGTATCGTGCTGAGACGTTGCCTGATTGCGGGCTCGTGGGGGTCAACAGGTGGGTCGGCCGGAAGGCGTGCGGCGAGATGCTCTACAGTTGCGCTACTATCCAGGGATTGGGACATAAATCCTGATCCTCTCTGCTCTACCTATATGAGCACTATAATTGGCAATGCAATAAAAATAATCAGTTGGGCGTATTGTAACGTGTCGGCCGCACCTGAGTCAAGTTGAGGAGACGACCCCCGTGGGGCCGTCACAAAGCTCTATTACGCCACATTTCGCCGCCTGCTTCTTGGATCGAGGCATATACTAAAAAAGAGTTGCATGGCGGTGCTGTGTGGAGGACAAAAAAGATGATACTAGAGACGCGTCTGTATGAGTTAGCCGAGCATGTGCAAGATCTTCTATGCTGCGATGGTGTGAGCCTCGTGCTGGGTTGTAGCGAAACGGCATTGCGCCACCCCTTGTTACAACGCTTACCGGGCGGCATGAGCGCGACGGCTAGCCTCTCTACTACGGTAGGCTATGCGGTCTCTTTTGCACAAAGTGAGCGGTTGCGAGCCTTATGCGATCTTGCCGTCCAGACCGGGGAGATGTGTGGCCTTGATCATTTTTCGCTGCCAAATGGCGTTCCCGGCAGTGTGGTGGTGCTTCCTTTAGAACAACCTGTAGGAGTTCTGGGTTGGTTGCTACTGACCAGCATGCAGCCCGAAACCTTCCATCGTGGGGAGTATGCACTGCTCGCTCAATATCGGCCGGTGTTATTACAGAAAGTCCTCGCACTCCTGGAGAGTTCGCCTGCCTGGTCTCACGGTGCAGATGAGTTTGTTGCCCCCGATATGCATACAGCTCCCGAGTTGATTTCTGTGGTCAGCCACGAACTACGCACGCCACTGGCCGCCATGAAGGGCTACGTAGGGCTACTACAGGCGTATGGCGCTCCTGCCCCCGCTGAACGGCCAGAGAGCGAGAGCAACGTGCTACCGGCGGAAGTACAGAGGCATTACCTGGATTCGGTCATGGAGCAGATCGACCAGCTTGAAGTGCTGGTGAGCGACCTGCTGGATGCGACGCGTCTACAAAATGGACATCTCGCCCTCCAATGCACACAGATCGATCTGGCCCAACTTTGCCTGCACTGCGCGGAAAATATGCAGCATCAGGTTGATCGACAGCAGGCCGGTTCCTACACGATTCGTTGTGATATCGCCGCGCATCTTCCGGCGTGCTGGGCCAATACCGCGCGCGTGCAGCAGGTGCTCACCAACCTGCTGGAGAACGCCGTGAAGTACTCTCCTGACGGTGGCGTGATCGAAATTGTGGTGGGGTATCAGACACATTTGTCGGTGACGGTTCGTGATCATGGTGTGGGTATTCCATCCTGGCAGCAACCCGACTTGTTCAAACCTTTTGCACGCCTGGCTCATCCGCTGACGCGCGACGTACCGGGTAGCGGGCTAGGATTATATATTACGCGTAAGCTCATCGAAGCGATGGGAGGACAGATACGGCTAGAGAGTAGTGAAGGGCATGGGACTTGTGTCACCTTTACACTCCCTGCTGTTGAGGCGAACGCCCCCATTCCTGTTCATGAAGTACGGCAAAAAACACTGTAATGTCCGTATTGCTGGTCCCTTTCCTTAAAGGCAGTTAAATTTACCTTAAAAAACGCTGAAAGTTTTGTGATATGGGTTGTCCTGACACTGCTGAGCTGTTATGCTTTAGGTAATCATTTCACCTCTGCCTATTTACCGCGCTACGCAAAGTTCACCGGTCTACAATAGAAGAGGACAACAGGAACCGTTACAATTGTATCCAAGTTATTGGATGAGACGTGTTGAATATAGGGATATTTAGCTGCTCAATAAAAAGGCTTTTAGAAAAGGTCGAAATGAGCAGCTATCCTTAAAAAGCTGGTGTAGATACAGAAGCTTGAGAATGCATCTGTATTCTTGTAGTAACTCAATCAAGACAAAGTGTACGACGTTTTGAGGAGGAAGGACCAATGGAAGCACAAAAAGGGCGTGGTAGAGGTTTTGCGTCAATGACGAGCGATAAAAAGCGAGAAATTGCCAGCAAAGGTGGTAAAGCTGCCCATGCTCTGGGCACCGCCCATAAATGGACGAGTGAAGAGGCTCAAGCCGCTGGACGTAAGGGGGGCTCAATCAGTCGTCGGCGCTCAAAATACAGCGTTCAGGCGTAATGTTCATCATCAATAGTGAAGGTAGTCGTCAAGAGGCTCGTGGAATATACCATTGGCCTCTTTTCCTGTTGTACATACCACATTTCTCACCTCGTATTACCCCTCTATCAGTCCTTATTCCATACATCCCAATCCTACTAGCGTGGCCAGCACTGCGTGCTCAGGTGTTCGGATAAGGAGTAAGTACTAAATTTCGTCTGATACCTTCGCTCCTTCTGCTCACTATGATACACTAAAAAATGCAATAGCAGTGCTTGTCAATTTGTGCGGGTGTTGTAAACATGCTGAGGAGCAAAAAATTTCATGAAGAATGTACAGTTAAACGTAGAGGGCACAAAATTGGTAATCGTCGTTGATCTGGAGCAGGATTTTGGCCCCTCTTCCAGTGGCAAATCGTTGACGGTGGCGAGTACGGAGGGTAATGTCTCCATCCCTGAACGCGAGGATATCAAGATTGGCTTGAACGTGTACAAGCCACGCAAAAGTGCGCGGGGCGAGTAGCATACCTACGCGCCAACGGGCCTGGGGCGGGCGCACGTTCCGCTTTCGCCTGCAAAACTTTCGCTTGCGCGATGGGTTCTCCCTACGGCGCTTCAGCATCGTGGAAGCGGCGTTGCTCTTGATGCTCGCGCTCTTAACGTCACGCGCTCTTGGCGTTGTGCGCCAGGTTATTTTTAACGATGTCTTTGGCACCGGACCCTCCGCTAACGCGTACTACGCCGCCTATCGCTTACCCGATACTCTGTTTAATTTGATCGCCGGTGGGGCTTTGACGAGTGCCTTCATCCCCGTCTTTCTCGCGCAAGAACGCCAACATGGAGAACGTGCCGCCTGGCAACTGGCGAGCCTGGTCTTCAATGTGCTGTTGGTGGCGATGACGCTGATAGTCCTGCTCGGTGAGTTCTTCGCGCCCGCCTTTGTCTCGCGTGTGCTCATCCCCGGCTATTCTCCCGCCCAACAGACGCTGACAACCTCGCTGACGCGCATCCTGCTGATCCAGCCATTGATCCTGGGGTTGGGCACGATTGTAACGGCTGGTTTGAATAGTAAGCGTCAATTCTTATTACCGGCGCTCTCTATTGCGATCTACAATTTTGGCGTGATTGGTGGTTTGCTAGTAACGCTGGCCTCGCCGCGAGTTGGCATTTACGGCCCGACCTGGGGCGTGCTGGCGGCCTCGCTTTTGCAGGTAGGTGTGCAGCTTCCCGGCCTGTTCAAGCAGCATTTTCGCTATACCTTTACCTGGGATATACGCGATCCTGGTCTGTGGCAAGTGCTCCGGTTATTACTACCCAACGCCGCCGCTGTCGGTGTGGCCTACCTCGGTTTGATCTGGGAGACGCGGGTAACGTCGTACTTGCCCGATCCCGCTAGTCTGGCAGCTTTACATAATGCCGATATGCTACAGGCCCTGCCTGCCGCTCTGATCGGCCAGGCCATCGGGCAATCGCTCTTACCACAGTTGTCCCTACTCTCCTCGTCGGGTCGCTACGTACGTTTGTTGCAGACGGTATTGAGGGTCATGGGCGTGTCAATCCTGTTGACGGTGCCTGCCGCTATCGTGCTGGCAGTGTTGGGGAAGCCTACGATTTTGCTACTATTTCAGCACGGGGCCTTTAATCAGCATTCCTCAGATTTAACCAACCTGGCGCTGCTCGGCTACGCCATCGCGCTGCCTGGCGTAGCTGCTGGCATGCTACTCGCCAACGGCTTTTTTGCGTTAAAAGATGCGTTTACGCCGCTCTGCACCAATACCTTTGCCCTGGTCGCTCGCGTAGGTTTACTGATGGTTTTGCCAACGCTCTTTCATGGCGAGATGATTATCCTGGCGGTGCCGCTGGCCCTGGCTGGTTCTGCCACCGCCGAGGCTGTGCTGATGAGCCTGCTCCTGCTCTGGCGCTTGCTGCGTCGCAGAAAGCACGATCAAGGCATGCAGCGCCTATTGCACTGGCGGCAACGCGTCGCTGCTGCGCGCGCTGCCGACCCGGAGCAAGCTACTGGAACGGTGTAAAAGCGTATGAGTGCGTTTGGCCGAGGGTGGGTGCGTTTGGCCGAGAGGGAGGCAAGCTCTGTCTCTCCTGCCTAAAAAACATGTGGATAAGCGTGCCGAACTGTATTTGGCCTATACGACGCTAGGAGGAATACAGGATAGCTAGAGCTAGCCTCTAGCTATCCTGTATGTAGAGGTGGAGCTAGCCTCCACCTCGGTCCCTAGTAGCTCCAATTCAAGCCGCATTGTGAGCATTGCCTGGCAGGATGGTCGCTTTCAAATGCCTGGCGGAAGGCGTTGTAGCGTTCCCCATTCCAGATTTCCTCGATGGGCTGCTGGAAAATGTTGCCCAGCACGCGCTCCTCTTTATATTCACGCGCGCTGCGATGCCCGAAGGGCGCGAAGCAGCACGAGAGGATATTGCCGCTCGATGTGATGTAGGTGAGCGTGTACGGACGATTGCAACCAGACCAGGGCCGATCCCCAAAGTCGCGCACCAGGCTCTCCATTGGTGTTGTTGCGCCCGCCGCCTTAAACGTAATGCCGCGCGCCTTACAATCCTGCTCGCACTGTTTGACTATCGCTAGCTCTTCTGGCGTCGAACGGCGGAAGAGTGCCTGCTTCGAGGAGGCCAGACCTTCTTCGAAGTAGACCAGACGCTGGAGGTACACTTCTTTGACGCCTGCGTCGGCTGCTAAATCAACCAGTTGTGGCAGTTCGGGCAGGTTCTCCTTCATTGCGGTAAACCAGAGCGAGACGGCAGGTTTGCTGGCATTCTGGGCTTTTTGCAGCTCGATGAACTTTTTGACATTATGCCATATTTTCTCAAACGCATCGACGCCGCGCACCTTGGCGTACATCTCGCGTGTGGCTCCGTCCATCGAGAGCCGGTATTCGTCGAGTCCGGCATCAATCAGTTCTTGCCCCTTCTTCTCCGTCAGGACGATACCATTGGAGTTGAAGAGCACGTAGACGCCGCGTTCCTTCAGGTAGCGGACCATCTGTGGTAGCTCTTTATTGAGCAGCGGTTCGCCCAGGCCGTGTAGTACGACGCGTTCGAGTTCTGGGAATTGATCCACGATGCGGCGAAAATCCTCGAAGGTGAGGTCGCGATCATCTTCTCTACTCAGCAATGTCCTGGGGCACTGCTGGCAGAACTCGTTACAACGGCTGGTTGGTTCAATGTAAATTGAGCGTGGTAGGGTCAATACTGTCGTTGCGTTCATATATCTTCCTTATGGTTGCTAAATAGGCTGCCGTTGCCGGGGCAAGGGTGCTATCCGCGTCCAGCATCTGCGACAGGCGCTGGAGATCCGGCAGTTCATCGATATCGAATAACGTCGCGAGTTGGTGCACGCGCAGTCCCTGGCGCTGTGCGGCTGCTATTGTCATCTCATTGACCACGGCGGTACTCATGGGAATACCGCTAAACACGTCGTATGGGCGACACATAGCGATGAGATAGTAGCCGCCATCGCTGGCGGGACCAAGCACCACGTCGGCGTGGTCGAGTGCTGTCTTTGCCTGGACGATGGTATCTTCCGTCAGGTATGGCAAGTCCGAGCCGATAAGGATAGTACGTTGATAGCCCTGCGCCTGGATGTATTGAAAGGCGTGGAGCAGGCGTGCGCCAAGGTCGGGACCCTCCTGCGGGAAACAGCGCACCACCGGTATCGGCTCCGGCAGGAGTGAACTGATGAAGTCCTGGTAATCGACCTCGGCAGGCGAGTAGGTCCAAAAGAGCGCATCATCCTGTCCACTAAAGCGGCGCGCCAGGTCGGTAACAAACGCGCGATAGAGTTGGGCTGTGTAGGCATCGCCAATACTGCGTGCCAGCCGTGTCTTGGTTTGTCCAGCCTGGGGATAGCGTGCGATGATGACAAGGGCGGTATCAGACATGAAAACTTTTCGCTCCTACATAGCGTAAAGTGGTGCTGAGCATAGAATAGGCGGCCTTCACACTGCCACTAATGGTCCCCGACACCTTGGATTGACCGTGTGACCGTCGGCGGTAGTGCAGTGGTCGCTCAACGATGCGGTAGTGTGAACGCGCTGCCTTCACCAGCATTTCGACCGGCCAGCCAAAGGTCATTTCGCGCATGTCGAGACGCTTGAGTGCGATGCTACGCAGCACGCGAAACGAGCCAATATCGTGCACCGGCGCGCCATAGAGCAGGCTAATCGTGCGACTCACGAGCCAGTTTCCCAACCTGGCCTGTGCAGGGATCGCGCCTTTTTCTGCTTGTGCGTTTACCCGCGAACCCATAACGAGGTCGGCCGTGCCCACCAGTACTGGTTCGAGCATCATGGTCAGGTCAGCTGGATCGTCGCTACCATCGCCGTCCATAAAGACAACCACATCGGCACCCAGTTCCAGCGCGGTGGTAAACCCTTTGAAGCAAGCTCTTCCATAGCCCCGTGTCGGCTCGCTGGCAAGCGTGGATCCTGCGGCTCTGGCTATGGCGGCCGTACGATCAGTGCTGCCGTTATCAACCACGATGACCCAGTCTGCTATGTCTGCTGGAATCTCTTGTAATACGTTCTTAATAGCCTCTTCTTCGTTCAATGCCGGTATGATAAGGGCGATTCGCTCCTTTGCTTGCAATCTCCAAATTCTCCTTACTGCTTATCCAACCACCTGAGCGCAGCGCTAGCCACGGAGTGGCGTTGGTAGTCGGAATAAGAACGCGCGCGTATGATAATCGTGCCATGTATCGCCTCGTGGTATTCTGGCATAAGGATATCACGTTTGTCGGTAGGAAATATTTACATGGATGAGTAAAGGGACAAAGCTCCCACTTTTTTACCTGCAAACATAAAAATACCTTCATTGAGGAAAAATG
>DATAYF010000297.1:0-18268 GCA_036272735.1 Ktedonobacteraceae bacterium | reverse complement strand
CACGCTTCCAACCTTCCTCGTCTCAGGAGGAAGGTTGGCTCTGGTGTCGGTTCGCGCGAGACTTTTGGGTTGAGGGGCTGCAGACGGACTCTGGCACGGGGAATACCCATGCGACGGCGGCAAGCACTGCCACGCGTTTGCCCGTTGTTGTAATCGCTCATGGACAGCCCGCAGGCGCGCCTCCGCACCTTCCCAGGGTACTGCGTACCGGGGACATGAGGGCATGGCATCTGCTGCATCAAGATAGGCGGCAAGAAAGGCGGAATACAGATCCCGCTGTACGGGACCTATGCCCCACCCGCCCACACGCACAGGTGTGCCAGCGTTGCGACAGCGGCTTTTTCACCCACCGTCCACAACGTCCACAGCCGTGACAAAATTGCGAGAGTTTGGTGGTGCGCGTGGAAACTTCGAGCAGGGTGCCGCCCGTGCGTGGCCCCGGTGCGTCTCAATCGCTCAATGAACATCCCTGGGGCGCGAAGTCCCACGCTTTTGCCATACTGTTTCTGCCATGACTTATAGCTGATCTTTTCGAGGATGATGGTGTTGCCAATGCGCACCAGGTCATGGGTCATGCGCCCATGCAGGCTTTGGCGGTGCGCTGCCAGTTTGCGTTCCTGTTGTGACTTGCGTCGGCGGGTGCGCTCGTAGGTGTGGCTCCTCTTCCAGATGAGCCGTTGCTTCCCCCGTTTCTTGATGCGCCCGCGCTCATCGTAGTTGTCCGGGTTGGCTGCTCGCCTTTGCCGAGCCATCCGGCGTTGCAGGCGCCGGATGGCGCGGGCATCAGGAGCAAGCTCCGCCCCCAGCGTTTCCAGAGCAGCCTGTCCGGTGTGTGGGACGATGGCGATGGTCGAGGGTCGAAGGCTCGATCCCGATGATGTCGGTGCCGACGGTGTGCTTCGGTTTCTGATAGGGCGTACCTTCCAGGGCCAATTGCACAAAATAGCGGCAGCCGGAGGCATCGGCCCCCTGGGCACGAGAACTGGAAGTCTGGCGCCGAATGAGGCGAGCGTATTTGATGCGGTGATCCAGGCCATATTTGACCACGGGATCATGCCAGTTGATGAGGGCTGGCAACCGATCACCTTGCCAGAGGAGGACACCTGCATGCCCGGCTTCTGCTGGGTCCAGCACAAAACGCAGACCGGTATCGTTGCGCTTGTTCTCGATGCTCGAGAGTCCCCGTCCTTGGCTCTTGAACCGGACGCGTCTGGCCTGTCCCAAACAGACGCGGTTGAGGGCGTGATAGGCGCGACTTGCCAGCGTTTGGGCCAGGACCGCATCCAGATGCTCAGCCAGCCAGGAGACGCGTGCCTCTTTGGCGTAGGCATGCAGCGCATACTCGGAGAAGCCTGACTTTTGACGCAACGCCGAAAAGGCGGCGTGTCGTTCCTGCTGCTGCGTGCGGGGGATGGCGCGGGCAGCAGCCCAGGCTGGGTCATGGCGCATCCGCTGCAAACGCTTTTGCCCTTCGGACAGCAGGGCATTATACAATTGGCGGCCTGCGCGCCATTTGGGCACGCAGGCGCCTGGCCTGGCCTGCCCCGACCACGAGGGGCAGTTCAAGCAGGAACGTGGGCGTCCTCCTGCTCCGCCCGGTCGGCGTCTCGGACGTGGGCGTTGCTTGTTGCTTCCTGGTCCGCGTGGGTGCCATGCATCTGCCTTTCCGTCAATAGAATATCCGTTCTAATGCTAACCGACGCCGGAATCTTTGTCAAGCTTTTCGCTCTTTCTCAAGCATGCCATCGCTTCTTCCCCTACTCCAGTCCAGAAGGAACGGCAATACATCCCCGGCATGAATGCTCGGGGCTTTCTTGCCCGTCTATTGTAACTGAGTTGAAGACACTTTTTGGGTTGTGGCAATCGCGTCTAGTGTTTTGCCTGCTTTCAATTGTTGGGTAAGCTGATCGGGCGTCAGGTGAAGTCCCTGCGCAATTTTCGTTTTGATATCCATGCCATATTGTTTGAGATAGGGTGCGAAGACACTTTTATGTTTGGTGGTTGCTGTTGCTGTCGCCGTCGCTGTTGGAGTTGCGGTAGCGGCTTGCGAGTTCGCCGCGAAAAAGTGGGGGAGGAGTAAGAACACGCCCAGGGCTAGCAGAACAAGAATGATCACGATACCACCGCTAACGATATACACTGTACGTCTTTCCATGTATGTGTGCTCCTTATGTCGGATGAATGCCAGTGAAAAATGATCAATGGTTATGAGTATAAGGCATTCCTGCCTGAGTATGCTCTGTGAAAGGTCAAAATTTCCTCAAGGTTTGCCAACACATGTTAAGAAAAAGGCTTTGCAACAATCATCAAGATTCCCTCAAGTTTGCCTGCGAACCGCTCCTGCAACGAATAAATGGCGTGTATTTCTCCCTGACGTATGGTACTATAATGAAGAGTTCGGCATATCTCAGGAGCGATATTGTGGCACAGAAAATTCTGATTATTGAAGATGAAGATGGTATCATACACCTCATCAACCTCTATTTACGCGACGCGGGCTTTGATGTGGTGGTGGCGCGTGATGGTGCGGATGGATTGGCGCTGCATGCACGTGAGCAGCCTGACCTGGTAGTGCTCGATATTATGTTACCTGCTATCGATGGCTTTGAGGTGTGTCGACGTATTCGCGCGTGGTCAAAGACGCCCATTTTGATGTTGACTGCACGCAGCGCCGAGGATGATCGCATTACGGGACTGGAACTGGGCGCGGATGATTACTTGATGAAGCCGTTTAGCCCACGAGAACTGGTGAGCCGTATTCGTGCCATTTTGCGGCGTACTGGTATGCAAACACCTGACAGAACGCCCTCCCTTCCTGTGGAGCAGCCGGTTGTCAAAGAGGGACTTCTGCGCTTTCTTGGATTGCTGATCGACGTGCCAGCGCGGCGCGTGGAGGTGAACGGTAAGGAAATAGCGCTCACCCCAACCGAATTCGATCTGCTGGCGCTGTTGGCGCAATCGCCGGATCGCGTCTTTACCCGCGAGGTACTGATGAATAAGGTATGGGGCTATGATTACCTGGGGGATGGACATACCATCGACGTGCATATCAGCGCGTTGCGCAAAAAGGTTGAACCATATCCTGAACAGCGTTATATTAAAACCGTGTGGCGTGTCGGTTATCGTTTTGAAGCGAAAGTACAGTCAAGCACGCATATATAAAGGATGAGATGGTTATGCAAACGCGCTGGTGGAGAAGTATTCGCGGACAACTGGCACTCGGCTCGGCCTTGCTCATCGTGCTGACGACCAGCGTATTAGCGCTCACCGCGATACTGGCGATTTTCTATTCCTACGAAGTAGATCAAACCAATCATATGAGCCAGTTTGCAACCAGTACGTCGCAACATCTGAGTGCTGACCTGGCGCAGCAAGAGACGTTGGTGACTGCCATAAGGGACGAGCTTGTTTCCTCGACGAAAACAAAAAGCGAGTATGTGCCGATTGTGCTGAACAAAGCGAACAGAATAGTATATCCTGCTTTGGGACTCGTGAACAACAAACCGGGCTATAGAAACGCTGTGGTGTCGTACATCATTAAGCTGTCAGATCCCTCGATTAAGCAAGAAGATTTCTTGAAGTTGAGCCTGGCGATAAAAAACGGGTTCAACGGTCAGTCGACGGTTGATCAGTTTCAGCAAAGTGGCCCACTGGGACTGCCGCAGCCCTTTGTGGTGAGCCCCATTTTCATGGGCAATGGCACGAGTGCGAGTAGTGTCGCTGGTGTGGTGATTGTCACCGCTCGCTCGACTGCTCTCCCATCATTTTTAACCTCCGTTGGTGTCACCGTATTTTTGGCTGCACTCATCGTGGCTGTGCTGGCTGTGCTAGCGGCCATCTACTTCGGGCGTACGATCACGCGCCCCATTATCACGCTGAATAGTGCTGCTCGTGGTATGAAATCTGGCGATTACGCCATGCGGGTCGCTGTCGCTGGACCAAATGAGTTGGGGGAACTGGCACAGGCTTTTAATGAGATGGCAACGCAACTTGGGCGCGACGTGGAAGAGCTACGCCAGCAAGAGTTGTGGCGGCGTGAACTAATTATGAGTGTGACGCACGACCTTGCCACGCCATTGACGGCCATTGCAGGTCTGGGGGAGTCGCTGATGGATGGCGTCAATCAGAGCCGCGATGACTACGAGGCGACAGGGCGTATTATTGTACGCGAGACTTTGCGGCTACGTCGCCTGGTACAAGATCTGCATATGATGGCGAAAGTCGAAGCGGGAGCGCTCACTCCGCAATATAAATTTGTGCGCCTGGCGGCGCTCGTCGATGAAGTTTTTGCCGTGCTTACACCCGAGTTCGAGCGCAGGGAAATTGAGCCAAACAATGCCATCACCTTTAATTTGCCGCCCATTCAGGCCGATCCCGATATGCTGACGCGGGTCTTCACCAACTTGTGCAATAATGCGCTGCGTCATACGCCACCCGGTGGCAGCGTCACGATAGATGCCATCCCGCATGAGCAGATGATAGTGGTGTCGGTTACAGACACGGGTGAAGGTATTCCGCCTGCCGTCTTGACGCGCATTTTTGAACGCTTCTTTAGAGCCGACAGTGCGCGTCAATCCGCGACTGGCGGCAGCGGCCTCGGCCTGGCTATCGTCAAGGCCATCGTGGAGGTACATGGTGGTACAATATGGGCAGAAAACATAGCGGGCGCAGGGGCGCGTATCAACTTTACATTGCCGGTTCCCGCAAACAATGCACAAATGTTGTCTGAAGCGCCCACCCAACCGATAGAACTTCAGGCTCACTAACCAACCTGAAAGAGGTCCTTGATGACGACCGATCAAGAAGAACAGTCCTTGCGCGAGGCAATTCGCTCCAATGGAAAAATTCTCTCCATGATTGCACACGAACTGCGCTCACCATTAAACTCGATCAATGGCTATCTCGATCTCGCGCTGTCCGAAGTGGCTGGTGAGTTGAATGAGCAGCAACGCGAGTTCATGCAACGAGCGCGTGCGGGCAGTGAGCATCTTTTCGCGCTGCTCGAAGACCTGTTGCTGATTGCGCGGGCAGACGCCGGGCAAGTGCTGTTGCAGCGTGAGATTATTCGCATACAAGACATCATCACCAATGTCATCGAGGAGGTAGAGCTTAGCGCGCGGGATCACGGCATCATCATGAGTGTCGATGTGCCTGCTGATGTGCCTTTGCTCTACGCAGACGCCGTACGCTTGCAGCAGGCGATACGTGATCTACTTAGCAATGCGCTCCATTTTACACCGACCGGTGGGCGCGTGGTGATCGCCACTACCATTGACGGCGAGCAGGGCATGCAGGAGGAGGAGGAAGATGATGACAGTGAACCACGGCGCACCCTCTGTATACGGGTTAGCGATAGTGGGCCTGGCATCGCACCAATGTATCAGGAGCGCATCTTCGAGCGTTTCTTCCGCGTCCCTACTGAGTCCAACCATGTAGGCGGCCAGGGTTTGGGGCTGGCTATCGTCAAAATGATTATTGAGCTGCATGGAGGCTCGGTTCATGTCGAGAGTGAATTAGGAAAAGGCAGTACGTTTTGTTGCAAGATTCCCGCTTTACTCACGTGAAAACCGTCATTGTTCAGCTTTGCAACGTCTAAGCCCTTGACGTGCTCTCGAATGCGTGCTATGCTCAAGTTACCTCAAGATGTTCCTCGCTTAACCAGGGCGAGGGATGAGGCTCGGTAATGTCAGCTTATAGCAGAAGAAGAAGGAGACAGGCTGTGGGTATGCTACGGATCATGTCCCGCCGTGGAGACGACCGAATCGTGTGGGACTCCATGAAAGTGCAGGCGAACGACTCTGAAGCGACGGCGGCAATTCATGAGGCTGAGCGCATCTTTAATGAGGAACGCAAGAAGGGAGCTACTGCGTTTAAGGTAGAATCAGGAAAACCTATCGAGCGGATCGAGCAATTTGACCGCGATGCCGAACAAATGGTGATTGTACCCCGTGTCGTGGGCGGATAGAGAAGCGAGAAACAGCCATGTTGGAAACGTTGAGTTTGTTTCTGGGTATCTGGCTGCTATTCCTCCTCCTGGCAATCTATTACCTTTCGCAGTCACCCGAAGGTGGAATGGGGCGCTTACGCGAGTCGGTAAGCGAACATCTATCGGCGGAGAGTCGTGCGAAAGCTTTGGTACGAGAGATGCTAAGTGAGAACCAGTATCAGCAAATGATCAAATTCGGCTACTTAGAAGTGGTGAGCCCGTCGATTGACAATCGAGTTTATCGCATTCCCGGTTCGGGTGGGCTGGTCAAGGTTTATGAACGTGGTTCTGCGGTAATGGAGCTGTGCTTGCAACCGGCTGAGCCGCTTCCCGATGGTGACGTGGTGGTAATGCACAAGCTGATGATTGAAGCAAATGAGCAAGAGTATTTGCAGAAAGCCAATCATTTTGCGCCGGGCATTATCTCTTTGCGTTGCCAGCATCTCTAACAGATCCTATTATCCCTCTCGTTTGAGTGGGAGGGTGAGTCGATGGGAGCAGACTATCGACTCACCCTCCCACTCAAACTATATGCCCTTTTGCCCTGTACCATCCTCAGGTATCTTCTCCAATTCAAGCAGGGTGAACTTTTTCTCCATAAATACGTATGTAGTATACGGGGCAGAACTGTGGTGGGTTGAGCTTGGCAGGCACATGCGCCAATCCAATCCATCACATCACCAAAACCATCAACCCTATGAAATGGGGATACTTTTGAGAATAGCGGGGAGTTTTCGTCTACTTCACTATATAGCCTAAAAAAAAGCTCTTGGGGAAAATCTTCACATGATTAAATGTCCGTTTTGTGGTACTGAAAATCAGCCAGGTGATTCTTTTTGCTCCAATTGTGGGGGCTACCTGGACACATCTGCACCCGCGACCAGTATGAGCAGTGGCTCACAGCCGACCTTCGTGGCGAGCAATACCAACAATGTATCTCCCACCGTCACAAGCGGCGGTTCTGGTGGCGTGCGCAAACTCGTGGTGGGAGCACAGCTCCAGAATGGCCGCTACGTCGTCGAGGACGTTTTGGGCGAGGGTGGCATGGGGGCAGCGGTGCGGGCACGTGATACCCGTGTGAAGAACAAACAGGTGGTCATCAAAGAACTCATTTCAGATCCAGGCGATCCGACCCAGCATCAAGAGGATGTGCGCAATTTTGAGCTTGAAGTGGAGACGCTGGCCGACCTTGACCATCCACTTGTGCCCTCGGTGACCGACAGTTTCCAGGAACATACCCACTATTTTATGGTGCAGGATTACGTCGCTGGTGAGAACCTGGAAAAGCGTATGGAGCGGGTGAATCAGCCCATGCCGGAGCGCGAGGCGTTAACCTATGCTTCGCAGGTGCTCGATATCCTGGATTACCTCTCACAGCAAAATCCACCACTGGTACACCGCGATATCAAGCCGGCCAACATCATTATCGGCAGCAAGGATAAACGGGCGCGCTTAGTAGATTTTGGCATCGCCCGCGCTCAGGCCAACAAAAATGCGAAGCGTCAGCAGACGACCGCGCTTGGCACGCCAGGCTATGCGCCACCTGAGCAGTATCAAGGGAATGCTGATGAACGTTCCGACCTTTACGCATTGGCGGCAACGCTGCATCATGTGCTGACGAACCGCGATCCGCGCAATTATCCGCCGTTCATGTATCCGCCTGCTCGCTCAATCAATCCAAAGTTGACGCCGGACATTGAGCGTGTGCTAGAGCGGGCTTTGAAAATTAATAGCGCCGAGCGTTATCAGAGCGCGGCAGCCATGAAGCACGATATTGATGACATTCTGGCGCGCGTCTTTAACACCACGTCCCCAATGGATGCCTACACGCAAAATACGTCAAGCAACCCGGCTATTCCTCCCACACCGGTCGTGAGAAGTACGCCGCCGCAACAGCAACAAAATCAACTTCAACAACAACAGCTGCAACAGCAGCGTGTGCAGCCTCGCGCGAATTCTACGCCGATTCCTCCGGTGCGTACCAATCCACCTGCCCCGGCGTATCCTGTTCCGAGGCGAAGGAGCACGCTGGTGCGCAACCTGGTGCTGCTGATCATTGTAATCCTGCTCATTGGTCTCGTATTGTTCACGATACCGCGCCTGAGCGGGCGAAATGGTGCGCAACCAATTCCCACGCCCGTGCCTACACGGAACGTGGCCACTCCAATTGTGCCACAGAGCAGTACCTCTGTGAAGGCGATTGGGGTAACGCAGATGAGCGACGCGCTGGTTGGCATCAGCGATGGCAGCTATGCCTTCGATACCAACAGGCAGGATGGCAAGCTTAAGCAAGAGGCGGCCGACAAGTTTCGCAGCGGGGATAACGGCGGCGCGCTCGCGTTGTTGAGCCAGGCGGTGGCGACAGAATCGAATGATCCCGAAGCATTGATCTACCAGGAGAATTTGCGCATCATCAACCAGCCACACATTACGCTGGTGGCTGGCAGCATGCCTTCTGGCGCCGCCGCTCTACGTAGCGTCGGGCATGATGATTTGCAGGGTGCTTATGTCGCGCAAAAAGAGTTCAACGATAAGTCGCTTTTGCCCAATGGCATGAAGGTCCGTTTGCTGATCGCCAGTTCTGGGGGAACGAACGTGGGAGCAACTCGTGTTGCGCAACAGTTAGTGCAGTTGGCGAAGACTGATAAAACGTTTATGGGCGTGATGGGCTGGCCGTATAGCAACCTAGCGTATGCTGTTGCCAACAATAGTAATGTCGTCCAGGCCAAAATTCCCATCGTGTCTGAAACCGCGTCCAGCGACCAGCTTAGCGGTGTCTCCCCCTACTTCTTCCATGTCAATCCCACCAATAAGGAGGAAGCAATTGCGGGAGCGAAATATGCTGAGACGACGATGAAGGCGAAAAACGTGGCGGTATTTACCGATAACAGTGACCTGTACAGCCAGAGCCTAGCACAAGATTTCTCGGCGCAATTTACCGCCGATGGTGGCAAGGTGACAACCTTCAACTATACCGCCGGGCAGGCAAGTTCGCTCCAAGCGCAAATTCAGCCAGCGTTGCAGACAAAACCTGATATTCTCTACTTTGCCGGTCATTCGAGCGATATTGCTCCATTGTTGAATGGTTTGCAAGCGGCCAACGCGCCCGATAGCCTGCGCGTGCTGGGTGGTGATGCGCTCTACGAGTTGGGGGGATACGCGGGCGCAAAAATAAATCGCTTGAGCTTTACCGCGTTCTCTTATCCTGATGAGTGGGATGTATTGGGCTTAACGAGCAAGAAACCGGCTTTTTTCAGCGAGTATGCCAACGACTTCGATCCTAGTGGGAAGCACCCCGGCAGCCCTTATGGCTTCGTACGTCCCACCAGCGACGTCATGCTCTCGTACGATGCCACGACGGCGCTGTTGAAAGCCTATGCAGCAGCAGCGGCCAAATCGTCAACGGTCACTTTCGACGACATGAAGGACGCACTACACACGCTAACGTTTCAGGGCGTAAGTGGGCAGATTGCCTTTGATCAAAATGGTGATCCGGTCGATAAAGCGGTGGTTATTCTCACCGTCGCCAATGGCGGCAGCATTCACATGGTGAAGGCGATTAACAAGTTTGAGTAAATAGTATGGGCACGTGAGGGCTATGCCTGCGGCATAGCCCTCACGTGCCCATACTATTTTTACCATCCGGCTGGGAGTGCCTGTAGGAGCAATGTTTGTAGGGCGAGGAGCAAGAACCAGGCTACCAGGAAGGCGATATCGATAACCCCGATTGGGCGAATGACCTTGCGCACAGGCGTAATGAAAGGGTCGGTGACGCGTGCAAGAAAACGGATGAAAGCGAAGCGGTCGCCAAAATTGAACCAGGAGGCGAAGGCGCGCACGATCATGGCAACGATAATGAAATCGATGCCATAGGTGATCACCCATGTAAAAACGGGGACGGGAGGCGTGAACATACTGTTTACTCCTGAACGGTACGAACATCAATAATGGTCATACCAAAAAATTTGCGCCGGGCGATATCGGTTACGCGTACGCCTGCCAGGTCGGGAAGGGTTGTGAAATGGCGCTGCACGTATTCGCCAAACGGGCGGGCCGCCGCCCAACCAGCGACCGAAGAGATCGCGGCGGTCGTCACGCGTGTACGATTGCGGGTGGAAGCCATACCCAGCAAGGTGCCAACGGTCATCAGCGAAACCCCGACGGCCAGGTTGGTGCCGCAGTTTGGATGAATAGCCAGTTCCGCTTCACCGGCCTGTAGACGTGCCAGTGCCTCGTCGAGTGCGCGGCGCAGGAGACCAAGGTCAACGTCACCGAACATAAGAAAGCCGTCCGAGCTAGAGCGTGCACTGATGTTGAGGCTAGGCAACATCCTGCTTAGGATGGTGATGGTAGCGTGCTCAAGGGCATGGTTTTGCCGGATGCGACGACCGAAGAAAACATCGTCGAGTTTCATGATTTCCTCCCGTTCCTTTTTGTGTGTTATATCACCGATATGTGCGTTCGCCGAAGATGGCTCGGCCAACACGCACCATCGTGGCTCCTTCTTCAATGGCGACCGTGTAATCGGCGGTCATACCCATCGATAGCTGTTCCCATGAACAGTGGGGCAACGTGATGCGCAAATGATCACGCAATTCTCGCAATGCACGAAAAACTGGTCGTACCTCCTCTGGATCTGGCACGAAAGGGGCAACCGTCATCAAGCCTTGCACGTCGAGATGGGGCAGGGCAGCTATTTGGCGCGCCAGTTCTGGCGTATCTGTCGGCGACATGCCACTTTTGCTGGCCTCACCTGCCATGTTGACTTCGAGCAGGATAGGCAAGCGCAGCTCTTGTTGCGCGGCATGGCGATCAAGTGCTTGCGCCAGGTGCAGGCTATCGACGCTGTGCACGCTAGCGAAAGTTCCAACAACCTTGCTCACTTTATTCGATTGTAGGTGCCCGATCATATGCCAACGTACGTCGTGCGGATGAAAGTCGGCGACTTTGCTCGCTGCCTCCTGTACACGATTTTCGCCAAAATTGGTAATGCCCAGATCGTAAGCCGATTGTATCAATGCAAGGGGCTGTGTCTTTGATACGGCTATGAGGGTGATTTCGTTGTAATGACGCCCCGCCCGCTCGGCTGCACGCGCAATATTGGTACGTACGGCGGCGAGGTTGGCTGCTAACATGTCTGCTTGTTGGCTCATACTACGCTCAATTAGTGACGAATCTTTCTTATCTGTTCAATTATTAACTGTGCACCTTATTATACCAACTTTGTCCATGTTAGTGTGTCTGTAGCGCCATCACCACGGGGAAACGACCGGTTCGGCCGCGTTCCTGGCGGTGTGAAAAGAAACGGTCGGTATGGCAGGCCGTACAGATGGCGGCGTCTTCAATGTGCTCCGGGCGTAGCCCTGCCATAAGGAGCTGCTTACGATTGGTGGTGGGTAGGTCCAGGCGCAGGCTGTCTTTTCCTGGTACGTGCTGGATAGAAAAGGTGGCCGCTTCACGTACTGCATTGCGGTAGCGTGCGTTGGTGGGCATCTCGTCAAACTGTGTGCGCCCCATAAAAAGGTCCTGCACGTCTGTTGAGACCTCGTAACAGCACGGACCAATCGTCGGACCGATGCCAGCGTAGATATTGTTCGGTTGGCTGTCAAACTGCTGGTGCATCACTTCGACTGTGGCGAGTACAACGCCGCGCGCCGTGCCGCGCCATCCGCCGTGTGCCATACCAATGACCTCCGCGACGGGATCGTAGAAGGTGATAGGCGTGCAATCGGCGAAGGAAAGTGCAATGGCGACGCCTCGTTGTCTGGTGATGATAGCGTCGGCTTGGCGAATGGACTGAGGGGTCCAGGTCTGGTAGTAGTAGGAGTCGTAGGCCCAATCGGTGCGCCATTCCTCGCCAGGCGTGAGGGTTGCCACATCGGCTCCGTGGACTTGCCAGAGCGTCACGCAGGGATACGCGGAGAGCGAGAGTGCACGGAGGACCGCCTGGCGATTTTTGCTCACATTGTCGATGCTATCTTTCCGTTCGCCTTTGAGCGAGGTAGAGGTGTTCAGGCTGGCATAGGGTGCTTGGCTGTGTCCTCCTTGACGTGTAAAGATACCGTGAATCAGGTCGGGAAATTGCTGGTAGTGGTCAAATTGCAAATACTGTAGCGTTTCATGCTCGTGTGCGATCAAGATGGCTCCTTTTGTGAAGGCATAGTATAGTCGAGTCTATTGTATCATAGGCCTTGTTGTGCTGTGCTTGCCTATGTTGGTAAGATGAGGACGAGACTACAAAATTTGCTTGCGCAGGGGGACTATTTTCAATGGAGCTTGAGCAGATACAACAGGCGTTGAGAAGCGAGCAGCTTGATGGCTGGCTGTTTTTCGATTTTCGCAAATCGAACCCGATTGCTTACCACGTGCTGGGCCTTTCGGAAAGCGAGATGTACACGCGACGCTGGTTCTATTTTGTACCGGCCCAGGGCGAGCCGACGGCGGTCATTAGCGCGGTAGAGTCGCACGTGTTGCGTATGTTGCCGGGGAAACGGCTGGTTTTCCGTACCTGGGAGGAGATGCATACTCATTTGCAGGCGTTCCTGTTACCAAAGGCGCGGGTGGCGATGGAGTATTCGCCCATGAACGCCATTCCCTACATGGCGCGTGTTGACGCGGGAACCGTCGAACTGATACGCGCTTTTGGCGTCGACGTGGTGAGTTCGGCGAACCTTGCGCAACGTTTTATGGCGCGGTTGAGCCAGCAGCAGGTGGAGATGCACCGTGATGCTGGCCGCCGTTTGATCGCCGCCAAGGATCAATTGTTCACTGAACTGCGCGAGGATGTACAGGTTGGCAGAGAATTGAACGAATACCAGGTGCAGCAGCGTTTCGCACAGTTGATACGAGAACGAGGTGTGATGCTGCCGGAGCCGCCGCTGGTTGCTGTCAATGCGCATGCCAGCAATCCGCACTACGCGCCAGGCGCCGATGCATACGCGCCGATTCGCCGTGGTGACCTGGTACTTTTCGACTTCTGGGGTCATTTGCCGCAGGCTGGCGCGATCTACGCCGACTACACCTGGATGGCCTTTGCTGGAGCCGCCAGTGAGATCCCTGAGCAGCAGCAGGTGGTGTTTGAACTGGTACGGCGCGCGCGTGATACTGGCATTGCCTTTATACGCGAGAGCCTGGCGGCTGGTAAGTCGATTGAGGGCCGGCAGGCGGACGATGTGGTGCGCAAAATCATTGCTGAGGCAAGCTATGGTGACTATTTTGTGCATCGTACCGGACATAACATTGGCATTGAAGAGCATGGCAATGGCGCGAATATCGATAACTTCGAGACGCAGGATAATCGCGCCCTGTTGCCGTATACATGCTGTTCCATTGAACCAGGCGTGTATCTGCCAGAGTTCGGCGTGCGTAGCGAGGTGGACCTGCTGATTTTCGAGCACGATGCTGAAGTAACCGGCGTTCCCGTGCAGGAACGTATTACGCCGTTGTTGGCGTAGTGAGAGAAGGGCCCTTGCTGGGAAAGTGTCATGCATAAGCACATAGATGTTGCTGTATGTGTCCCGGACACATGGCGCAACATCTATCTATCCCTGTTTGGCAATTCTCAGCGCATCCAAAGTTTGAGGCTACAACCCGGCCTTCCATTGGGCGTATATAGGATAATGAAATCATCGCAGATCAGTTACCTATTGGTACTAGTTGATAGCCCACACGAGGGAGGCATACATTCATGGGTGAAGAATGGGAACGGAACAATTCACTGCCGCCAAACAATGGGGGCGGCCCCAACCCAAACAATGATATAGATAAACGCATAGAAGAGATCAGGCGCATGGTTTCCCTGGGAGCCAACGAGGCTCAAGTGCGTCTCAAGCAAGTGATCGGCAAAGCCAATGTTTACTTGCAGCAAGCTCAGATCGTGCCAGAACCCAGGCAATCCGCAACCGTTGAGGAGCAGCGCATTCGCCAGTTGGTCAATGCATGGAGCAATGAAAACTGGCGCGTAGCGCGTGACCTGGGCAGTTATATGGAAATTGCCTCGTGGAGTGCCGGTGAAGTGTGGGAAACGACGCTGGAGACGCGTTGGGAGACACGTAGCACGGAGATAACGACCGAGCCGTACGCGGGCAACCAGGTTGGCGCGCCCACGCCTCTGTTGCCGGTCTGGGACTATGAACTATCCCCGGTTGTTGGCTTGAAGCCACCGCAGACGCGTACGCGGCTGGAAAAGATGGACGAGGTGGTGGCCTGTACCGCGTGTAATAGTACGGGTCATGTACTGTGTAGCACGTGTACTGGGCGCGGCTGGATCGTGTGTCCCGATTGTAAGGGGCGCACCAAGAGGCGCTGTACTACCTGCCGTGGGCGTGGGTACGTGGCTGATTGGATTACGAAAGATAAAAAGCCGTTCTTCAAGCGGCAGGCAGAAAACGTTGCCACCTCGGTTGGCGGCAAAGTGGCGGATATGTTCGATAACATTCGCCAGCAAGGGGTGCCTATCCCCAATCCTATGGATAGCGACCCTGCAGCCAAGGGCCCCACCGTACCCTGTCCCGATTGTGTGAATGGTGAGATCGATTGCACGTGTGTCAACGGCAAGCGGGTCTGCCCAAGCTGTCAGGGAGCGAAGATGTCGCTCTGTTCGGCGTGTAATGGGACCGGGAAGCTGGTGCGCCATCGTGGGATCGTGCGGCAGTTCGACCTGCGTTCGCAGACGCGTTTCACGGGCGAGTTACCTATTCCTGCTCAGCAACTGGTCAAAGCCAACGGCGAGATGATTTATAATGCTGAAGTAAACGAGACGCTGCATCCCGACGTGCCACCTGATCGCGTGCCGCTCGACGTGTGGAAAACAGCGGTAGACATGGTAGCAGACGAAAGCAAGATAGTGGAGAAGCCGGGGATTGATGCACAAACAAGTTCGCGTCCGACCCTGCAAGTAATCGAACTGGTCCGTATTCCCTATACGAAGCTGCTGTATCGTTTCGCAGAGCAGGATTACGTGCTCTACATTTATGATTGCGAAGGGCAGGAGAAATTTTACGCTGACCGCTATCCCGCGCGTTGGGATCGTATAGATCGCCTGGTCAAAGCCATCTCGAACGATTTGATGACGCCCTTGCAGCCGCGTGAGCAGCCTACCCATACATATGGTGGAAGTTATCGCGTACCCGTTGAGGTTCCTCCGTATATCATCACCGAGGAAGATGAAGAAGACTGACACCACAAGCCAGAAAACGAGCAGTAGTGCTTGATTTTCATAGTAAGATGCCCGTAGTACTTGCTACGGGCATCTTACTATGAAAATCTTATTATTGTTTACGCAGGTAATCCAGCAGATCCGTCCGTTTGATCTGGACCTGTTTGCGTTCGTCATCGATGCCTTGTGCCTGCAGGTGTTTGACCGTCACGGTATCGTTGGCGAGTTCATCTTCGCCAAGCAGAAGTGCATAGGTCGCGCCCGAGTTGTTCGATTGCTTCATCTGCGCCTTCCCGCTGCGGTCGCCATAGCTCATTTCGGCTTTGATACCGACGCGGCGTAGTTCGGCGGTAAGCTGCACGGCCGCGTTTTTCATCTCTGGCGTTTTGCTAAAGTAGACCACGAACGCACAGGGCGCAGGTTCGGGCGGCGGCACGATGCCCTGGCGTTTGATCTCCTGAATGACGCGCTCGACTCCCATACCAAAGCCAATGCCGGGCGTTGGCTGACCGCCCAGGATTTCCGCCAGGCCATCATAGCGTCCGCCGCCGTTGAGCGCCAACTTATTCTCCTCGGAGGTAAACTCGAAGACCGTGCGTGTGTAATAATCCAGGCCGCGCACAATCAATTTATCGACGGTATAGGGCACTTCGTACGCTTCCAGGTAGCGTTGCACGGCGTCGAAGTGCTCCTGGCAGGGGGCATCGAGGTGATCGGTGATTTTGGGCGCATTGGCGATTTTCGCCTGGTCTCGCGGCTCTTTACAATCGAGCAGGCGCAAGGGATTTTTGTAAAAGCGCGTCTGACAATTGTCGCAGCAATCGTCGAGCAGCGGACGATAGTATTCCTTGAGCAGCTCGATGTATTGCGGACGGCAATTGTGATCGCCGATACTATTGATGTTGACACGGATGTGTTTGAGGCCAAGACGTGTATAGATCTGGTACAGCAAGCCGATAATTTCGGCATCGATGGCTGGATCGCTCTCGCCCAGTGCCTCACAACCAAACTGGTGATGTTCGCGGAGACGCCCTGCCTGCGGTCGTTCGCGTCGGAATATCGGCAGGTTCATATAATAGAGTTTGACGGGCTGCGGCAACTTAGACATGCCATGTTCAAGGTAGGCGCGAACGACACCTGCGGTCCCTTCCGGGCGCAGTGCAATATTCGTCTTGCGGCCCTCTTTATCGGCGTGGTCGTCGAAGCTATACATCTCGTGCTCGACGATATCGGTGCCTTCGCCCGACGTTTTGCGGAAGACCGAGGTTTCTTCAATTGTTGGGGTTTCGATAGAGTGGTATCCATAGAGCTGTGCTATCTCGGCTGCTATATCTTCGACATAGCGCCAATATGGCTGTTCGTCCGGTAGAATATCGCGAAAACCTTGTAACGTTTTGTATTGTTCAGGCATAATGCTTCCGTCTCCTCCACTTCGTTTGGTTGCGTTGCTATTATAGCAGATCATGACCACTGTGGTTAGCTGGTCATCTGGCAGAAAATGAGCCGATCAGGTTTTTGGTCTGATCGGCTTGTTTGTTGGCGTTGTGATGTGGTGCTTGTGATTAAGAAATTACGCTGCTACTTGTGGCGGCGGTAGAGGTTTTCCAGCCTTTTGTGCATCTTCAATCCACAATTCTATGACTTCCAGGCCGTTTTTAAGCGTTTCCTCGTAGGTATCTCCGTGCGTGTGGCACCCAGGAAATTCGGGCACGTTGACAAGGTATGCCTGATCTCGATTGCTCCATTGTATGCTAATGGAATAGTGGAATGGTTTCATCGTTGTCTCCTTAGTGCTCTCAGTGCATCTTCCACATCTGTGGTTTGCCATTCAATTTGTCCCCATTGGACAGGATACACACGAAGCCTGGCCAACTTCCCTCTAATCATGCCTGCAGTCTTTGCCGATCCTGTACTCTAGATATGGAAAGGTCACTATTGGGTAGCTCTCTTTAGAGAAGGACTTGCAAAACCTTTGACAGGATATGCGTAAACCTTTAAACCATAATTGGGGGATGTGTGTAACTGGACAAGCCACATCCACGAGCCTTGGCCTCTCTACCCAGAGAGAAATGGTTCATGGAGGATACCAATGCTCACGGGATGGACCCTCTTATCCTAGCGGAAAAATTGGAATATGGCTGCTAAAGCCAAAGCAAGGTCAGATCTCAAG
The DNA here is from genome assembly GCA_036272735.1 of Ktedonobacteraceae bacterium. GTDB lineage: Bacteria > Chloroflexota > Ktedonobacteria > Ktedonobacterales > Ktedonobacteraceae > DATAYF01. The sequence continues at coordinate 955 of DATAYF010000297.1, read as the reverse complement.
GCCATCCCGATGCTTCCTCATGGAATCTATTTACGTTGGGATTGACATTGGGAAATTTAAGCATGTTGCAGGTTTTGTTTCAACCACCCTCGTCCAGCGACATCAACGCTTTGAAAGCTGTCCTGCATTTACCTTCGAGCAATCACGAGAGGGTTTTCGAGCCCTCATTGAGCGTATTCAAACCTTTGGGCCACTAGTACTAGCGTTGTAAATAATGTCAAAAAGACAAGAGAACGGTTGCTCTTGTGTCGTGCTGGATTGGATGTACAATAGTCTGCCAAGGTGAAGCAATCACACTACGACTCTTTCGTGAGAGAAAAATCGCTTAAAAGTGATACGAATGATAACTCTTTTATTCATATTCAGACGAGGCACAAATTCTCGTTGAGACGAGTGTGGACAAAAGGGTTACCATTCGCGGCGGAAGGCCCCTGCATTCATGCAGGGGGATGGAAGCCGCGCCGCCGGCAGGCGGAGAAAACACTTGACAGGAAGAGTCCTGTATGGTACAGTTGTTCTAACAAGGCTCCATAAGTCCGTTAGGTGAAAAACCTCGTGGCAGGAGAACCTCTCTGTTCTCTTCGTTGGTGTCGCCTGGAGGCGGGCGCAAGTCGCAACGAAGAGTAATCAACCAACGGAAGAGGAGGCCTTCTGGCACTCCTCACGGTCATGTCCTGAATCGTTCGAGTTGGTCGGCTTGAAATGCTCTCGGTCTCCGACAAGAGCCTCTCGCAAGATGAGGAAGCGTAGGAACGACGGGAGCACCCCTCGGCTTTTCGCCGCAGGGAGTCTCAGTATCCGTATCACCATTGGGGGTTATCGACGGAGACGTAGGGTATAGAGATCCTGTTGGTATGTCGAACGCTTCAAACTGAGCGGTGTTGTATTCGCGGGCGACGACCGCACCGACCTGTATGCAATGCAAGAGGTCGAGAAACTACGTCAGGAAGGGCTG
>DATAYF010000296.1:0-3742 GCA_036272735.1 Ktedonobacteraceae bacterium | reverse complement strand
CTATTCAGCGTGCAATACCTCGTTGTCCGCTAAAAACAGAGCAGGGGTGAGATATTGCGCGCAATATCTCACCCCTGCTCTGTTTTTAGCGGACAACGAGGTATTGCACGCTGAATAGTCGTTGCGGATCGAGCCAGGTGTGCTCGACTGCAAAGCCAGCCTCGCCCGCTACGTGCGCGAACTCGTCCAGCGTATACTTATAAGAACTTTCCGTCCAGATGGTCTCCCCTTGCGCAAACATAATCGTTTGATCGTCGAGCTGCACTCGCTGCGGCTGCACGCTCATCAGATGCATCTCCACGCGCCCATGCCTCGGATTATAGAAGGCGTAATGGCGAAACTGATCCACCGGGAATCCTGGGGTAAACTCCTGGTTGATGCGTTCGAGTAGATGCAGATTGAAGCGAGCTGTCACACCCTGGCCATCATTATAGGCGCGGTGCAGCACGTTGCCATCTTTCTTGAGGTCAACACCGATCAGCAGTCCACCGCCAACGCCACAGGCGCGAGCAATGCGCATCAAAAAACTGATGGCCTGCGGCGGATCGAAATTGCCGATCGTGGAGCCTGGATAATAGGCCACTTTGCGCGCCACCGCGTGTTTGGGCTGCGGCAGCGCGAAATCGCTGGTATAATCTGCGCAAATAGGCAGAATTTCCAGCGTGGGATAATCTCTGGCAAGGGCCGCCGCCGTGTTACGCAGGTGGGTCTTAGCGATATCGATGGGCACGTAGACGGCCGGTCGCACGAGATGATCCAAAAGCTGGCGCGTCTTGATACTGCTGCCACTACCGTACTCGATCAGCATGCACTGCTCACCGAGCAGCGCCGCGATATGCGGCATCTGCTCGCGCATAATGAGCTGCTCGGTACGCGTGACATAATACTCATCGAGTTCGCAGATCTGGTCGAACAACTGCGAACCGGTCTCATCGTAAAAGTATTTGCTCGCCAGTTCCTTGCAGCTTTTGTGCAAACCCTGCAAAACATCTTGCCGAAACGTGTTCTGTTGCGGCGCGAAGTCGAAGAGCGGGATCGGCTTGTTGCTATACTGCATCGTTTGCAACCTCCCTCGCCAGGCGAATGCCCATAAATTGCCAGCGGGCATCGGGTGGGAAGAAGTTGCGATAGGTCGGACGGATGTGGCTGAGTGAGGTCGCGCAGGAGCCACCACGCAAGACGAACTGATTGCACATAAACTTGCCATTGTACTCACCCACGGCTCCGGGCGCGGGCTTAAAGCCGGGATACGGCAGGTAGGCGCTCTGCGTCCACTCCCACACATCACCGTACATCTGCGCGGGTTGACCCTGCAATGATGCCTGTAGTGGGGCGGGGTGATAGGTCCCGCTATCCGCAAAATTGCCCTCAAGCGACACCTGCTGAGCCGCCACTTCCCACTCGGCCTCGGTTGCCAAGCGGGCATCCGACCAGCGAGCGAAGGCGTCGGCCTCATAATAGCTGACGTGACACACCGGCTCATCCATGCTTACCTCGTGGAAACCGGACAGCGTCTGCACATACCAGCGGCCATCGACCTGCTCCCAATACATCGGCGCTTCCCAGCCTTCGGCCTGCACCGTATTCCAGCCACTTGATAGCCAGAGCAGTGGATCCTGATAGCCGCCATCTTCGATAAAGGCCAGGTATTCGCGATTGGTGGTCAGTCGCGAGGCCAATTGATAAGGCTGGACGAACTGTTTATGGCGCGGACCTTCGTTGTCGTAGGCAAAATCGTGACCGTCATATCCGACCATCACCAGCCCTTCGGGATAATCAATCCATTGCAGAGCGGGAACCGGCAGTTGTAGCGCCTGTTCCCGGGCTTTATATACCGGGTGCAACGGATTACACGAAAGCACGTGCTTGATATCGGTCACCATCAATTCCTGATGTTGCTGTTCGTGATGTATACCCAGGGTCAATATGGGCATGATGCGCGCCAGTTGCTCTTCATCGCAGCGCTCGACAAACTCATGCACATGCTGGTCGACATAATGCCGGTAGTCGTACGTCTCGCGCACCGTTGGTCGCGAAATGACACCGCGCATTGGTCGAGCATGGCGCTTCCCAAGCGAGTTATAGTAGGAGTTGAAAAGATAGGCGTAACCGGGATGTGGTGAGCTATACGCGGGAACAATCGGCATCAGCAGAAACGTCTCGAAAAACCAGGTCGTATGGGCCAGGTGCCACTTGGTCGGACTAACGTCAGGCATCGACTGAACGACATAATCTTCGGTTTCCAGCGGCTCACATAGCTGCTCGGAAAAGTGTCGAACCTGGTCGTATTTGGCGAGTAGCACGTTGCGCTGTGGTGACGCGGTACGTTCCTGAATATTCTTTGCCACGAAAGTATCTCCTTAGATCATCTTGGCATGCCTGCATATTTTATGCACCATTTCTACACGGACTCTCTACGGGTACATTTCCCTTATATAAGAACGAAACCCATCCCAATGAGGTCACGCGGCCTTCCTGGGTTTGCCTATTGTTAGCACGCCTGATCTTTTTCCAATGATGACAAAGAATCAACGAGGAAGCCATTGCGTTGTAATGGCTTCCTCACGAACATAAGTAACGAATGTATTTGTAAGCGCTTATTCCGCACACCAACGCCACTAGCGCTACGCGTTCAGGTATGCGGATATGTAGTCAGCTATTGATAAAAAACCTACCTACCTGCCTATCTTATCTTGCTGACTAGTGTTCTGTCAATGTTCTCTTGAGAGGTGGTTGCTTGTCTGCATCCGCTTCTGAAGCGCCAATGAGCCAGATAGTCACCTATCATTTCTGAATTGACAGAGCACTAGATGCTTCTTGCCAGATCGCGGGTGATCTCGGCTTGACCCAGGTGCTCAGCGATGTGGAGCGCCTCCGTCAATAAGATAGCGGAGCCGGTCAGGGTCTCGCCATTGGCACCGCGATACTCACGCTCAAGCTCATTCTCGGAAAGACTATCAATCACATTCTGCAACTGTTTGCGCTGCTGCTGCCAATACTGCTGTAAGGGAGCGGCCGCGTCGGCGCGTGCTGAAAACTCCTGCTTGCGGTCCCGCGAGATAGGCTGGCCGTTGATGGTCTTGAGCAGACTCTCTTCAGCACTTGCCAGGGCGTGCGTGGCAATCATATAGATACTGTTGGCTCCTCTGGCTGGTGGCTGATAATTGAGTTGCTTGTCATTGAGTCCGTTGAGGCTTTCCATAATGCGATCAAGCGAGCGAATGATGTGATGACCGCTAGAAATGGCCTCTTGCTTGGGCAATTGAGCGAACGTCATGTTAATCTCCTTCTGGCTTCAATTTGTCGATAGCATAAAGTAAGATGCAATCGCTCTGTAGCTCTATGTGCGCTTTCCCCTAGCCTACCTGCGACATGTATAGGCATAAGTAGGTAGCAATGAGGGGCGCATACCTACAAAGGTTGATCACTAAGTTGAGTATAAAGACCCCCCCCAAATAGTGAGTAAGCAACCATCATACGCATAAAATAGAGGACGGAAGGCCGGATAAAATTGGAACATGGCATGAAACGGTTTAAGCTCAGCTCACGTAATAAAGGAGTATAACCGATCAGGGCAGAGAAACCTATGAGTGCTCATCAAGAGCGCTTTTAGGTTGTTTATCAAGCCGCACCGTAAAACCCCTGTCTTCAGACATGGGGATAGAAGACGCGTTCCTTTTGGCGCGGTGGGGAGGGGTATAGCTCCAATCCCCACTATTTCCCGTAAAATAGTACTCCTATC
>DATAYF010000295.1:0-6273 GCA_036272735.1 Ktedonobacteraceae bacterium | reverse complement strand
TGCACCACGCCGATCTTGCAATAGCCCACCGTTACCGTGCGCTTCAGCGGCAACATGCTCACCACCTCTGCTGACTCCACATTGCCCTGCACCGCAAGCACGGGGGCAATCGTCTCTAACGCGTCGATGACAAGCGGGATAGAAAGATCACCAGCATGAATGATCAGCTCCAGGTCGGTGAAGTGTTGCCACACAGCATCCGGCACGTTTCCAAAACGTGGAATGTGTGTATCAGAAATGATTCCTACACGATGCTCCATTGTAGGGTTCTCCCTTTGGGATATTCGATAAGGCTACTCACTCAAAGTTATAAAAGCACTTTATATTGATGTATATTAATACCATACACAAGTCATCAACGCTTTTCGATGTGTATCATTGACGGATAAGGAGCGGCAAAAGGTACCTGGCTCATGGTGAACGAAACAGGCAATATATAAAGGATTCTTAATGGTTTCCGGAAACCATTAAGAATCCTTTATATATTGAATATACAGAGACGTTCGAACGAGTCTAACGTCCTTGACAACTACTTTGACGATAATAGCTAATTGAATAAACTTCTACATCTGACAACATCGTTGAGGCCTGATCGCTTCCATACAATCCTTCCACCACGCTTGCTTCTTCGCCGAGAAAACTCGCGGCATCCCCAACATCTACCAGATCCAATTCCTCGATGATTGCGCGCAACTCACCTGTTGTCGCCACTGCGGTACCCTCCCCAAGCTCATAAACATCACGATAATTACCAGGCATAGGTAGTAATAATTACCTCTATTTATACAAACGCACGTATGGCCCAGGTATCGCACGAGTCAGCAAAAATAGGCCAAATAGGTATGCCAACGAGCAAGGTTTGTGCGTGCAAACGGCATAGCTTCACGCCGGGGAAAAGTGATATACTGACTGGCGAAGCACAAGATCAGGTACCCGATCTGTATTTACTCCTTATCCGAACACTTGAGCACATCACTCTAGCCAGGACAGTGGCGTTGGGGTTCGGCATAAGAACTTATTAGGAAAGCCGTGAAAGCAGTTATTTACCATTCCCATGATGACATTCGTCTAGAAGAGCTACCAGTACCAACCATCCAGGCAGAGGAACTACTTATACGCGTGCATGGCTGTGGGCTGTGTGGCTCGGATATTGGTAAAATAGTGCAACACGCGCCACCGCCTGTCGTCCTGGGGCACGAGCTTACTGGTACAATTGTTGCGTGTCGCGAACACGTCACCGCCTTCGCCGAGGGCCAGGACGTGATCGTTGCGCACCACGTTCCCTGTGGCACCTGCCATTATTGCCAACGGGGCAACTATTCCATGTGTGCCACCTTCAAAGCGAGCAACATCGCGCCCTGCGGCCTGGCAGAATATGTGCGTGTGCCAGCAGCCCATGTGCAACACACTACACTGCCGCTGCCCGCCTCGCTCTCCGCCATAGAGGGTTCTTTTACCGAGCCGCTGGCCTGCTGTGTACGAGCCGTGCGCCGCACACCGCTGCACGATGGCGATACTATTGTCATCGTCGGCCTGGGATCGGTTGGCTTGCTGATGCTTCAAGCATTCAAGGTGCTGGGTACACAAATGGGCTATGCCCTCCGCGTCTATGGTATCGACCTCTTGCCCGCACGCTTGCAACTTGCGCGCGAGCTAGGAGCCGACGAGGTCTTTGCCGCACCGGCACACGTCGAGGAGATACAGCAACTCATCGCAACATATACCGAAGGACGTGGCGCGGATACGGTCATGCTAGCAACGCCGGGCCAACGACCATTCGCCCAGGCGCTAGCATGCACGCGCAAAGGTGGCGTGATCCATATTTTCACGGCGCACGCAGGCAACGTTCCCTTCGATCTTCAGACGCTGTACCAGCAAGAATTGACCATTATCAGTACCTATTCATCTTCACCCGAAGATTTGCGCATTGCTCTGAACCTTTTGACTGATCGCCTGGTTCGTGTTGAACAACTCATCAGCCATCGCCTGCCGCTGGAACGTTTCCACGAGGGCGTTGCCATGATGCAAACGCATACCGCACTTAAAGTTTATTATCACATTGCAGGAGAATTCCATGCCGAACAATCATTATGATGTCGCAATCATCGGCGCGGGTCCTGGTGGCTATGTCGCCGCCATCCACGCCGCTCAATCAGGCGCGAAAACCGCCATCGTCGAAAAACAATATATGGGTGGGACCTGCCTCAACGTGGGCTGCATTCCCTCTAAAGCGATGCTACACATTGCCGAGGTGCTGCACAACCTGGAATCGGTTGCCGACCTGGGTATCATGCTGCCACAAAAGCCCACCTTCGACATGCACAAGGCCGTAAGCTTCAAAGATAAAGTCGTAAAACGTATGACCAGCGGTGTCAGCACGCTCATGAAGGGCAATAACGTCACGGTGTACGACGGCCTGGGTGTTGTCGATGCCTCGCGTACCGTCACTGTGCAGAAAAACGATGGTGGTAGCGAGCAGTTCAGCGCCGACAAAATCATCCTGGCAACCGGCTCCGTGCCGCTGCTACCACCCATGCCGGGGATCGATGGCAAAAATGTCATCAATAGCGATACCTGCTGGAACCTGCCCGAAGTGCCCGAAAGCCTGGTCTGCGTTGGCGGCGGCGTGATTGGCATCGAGCTTGCCTGTATGTTCAACGCCATCGGCACGCACGTCACGGTACTGGAAATGCTGCCCAACGTACTTGCCCCCGTGGATGACGAAGTGCGCCGCCTGCTGGTGCGCATCTTGAGCAAACGGGGCATCGAGATAGTGACCGGGGCCAAAGTCGAGGGCATCGAGGACGAGAAGAAGCACAAAAAGGTCATTGCCACCACCGACAATGGTCAGCAAAGCTACAACGCCGAGTACGTATTGATGGCCGTCAGTCGCCGTGCCAACACCAGCGGACTGGAGCAGTTGATGGAGCAGGGACTCGATAGCGACCGGGGCCGTGTGCGCGTCAACGAGAAGATGGAGACCAACCTGCCCGGCATCTATGCCATTGGCGACCTGGTGCACGGCGCGGGCCTGGCGCACGTGGCCTCGACCGAGGGTGAAGTAGCCATCGACAACGCCATGGGTCACGAGCAGCGCATGGACTATAATGTCGTTCCCAACCCGATCTACACCTTCCCCGAAGTGGCCTTCGTCGGTCTGACCGAAGCCGCCGCCAAAGAGCAGTATCCCGAGGTGCGTGTCGAGCGCTTCCCCTGGTCTGCTATCGGCAAAGCGGTGGCGATGAATGAAACCGAGGGCTTCATCAAGGTCATCATGGGCAAATATGGTGAACTGCTAGGCGCGCACATCATCGGTCCCGACGCCACCAACCTGATCACCGAATATTCGCTGGCGATGCGCGGCGAACTGACCGTGGACGAGATCCGCGAGACCATCCACCCGCACCCAACGCTCAGCGAAGGACTACGCGAGGCCGTGCTGGCCGTCGAGGGTCGCCCGCTGCACATCCCCCCGAAAAAACAGGCAGCGAACGCTCGCTAAGCGAATGCGTCAATTATAATAACTGCTGAAACTCTATAGATAAACGTGATGCTCATTATGAACATCACGTTTATCTATGTATGTGCGAGGATTTGTGAAAATTGTGTGAAAACATGTAGTATTTCACAGGCTCTCATCCTCTGATTCTAAAGATAGATGCCACCTGAAACTTCGATTTTCTGCCCGTTGACCCAGGAGGTCTCTTCGGAGAGTAAAGCCGCGACGACACCGCCAATGTCTTCTGGTTGACCAACGCGACCCAGTGCGGTCTGTGAGGCAATCTGTTGGTTGACGGCTTTGTTATCACGAACAATACCGCTTTCAAAGTCCGTTGCTATGGCACCAGGGGCGATGGTATTGACAGTAATGCCTCGCGGCCCAAGCTCGACTGCCATGTAACGAGTGAGCACCTCGATTGCCCCCTTCACAGCACCATAGACACTCATACCTGGAGAGGAAAAGCGTGCAAGTCCTGATGAGAGGTTGACGATGCGTCCACCATCAGCTATCAAGGGAAGAAGTGTTTGTATGAGGAAAAAGACGCCTTTGAAATGGACGTTGACCAACTGGTCAAATTGCTCTTCGGTCGTTTCCGCGAGTGACGCGCGAATGCCAAATCCAGCATTATTGATAAGGAAGTCAAAATTATCCCTGTTCCACGTGCGTTTAAGCGTCTCCTTCACCGCTTCTCCAAAGGCCGCAAAGGATTTCGTATCAGACGCGTCGAGTTGCAGAGCGACCGCTTTGCGACCACACTTCTCGATCAAAGCGACCACCTCTTCTGCTTCTTGCTGTCTGCTATTATAGGTCAGAAGAACATCCTGCCCTTTTGCGGCGAGTGTCATCGCCATGGCTTTCCCAAGCCCACGGCTTCCGCCAGTGATGATTGCTACTTTCATGAGTATTTTCCTTTCAAGAAGATGTCTTATTTTCCCTTGATGATCTGCTTTGCCAGGCCAGCAGTGATCTCACTGATTTCTCTCACCTTTGCATCGTCGCCACTCTGGACCGCTTTCCAAAACGCGACCTTGTATTCCAGGTAGCGAAGATGTTCTTGCTTCTGAGCCAGTTCTTGCTCCAGTGTTTTTTTCTGCGCTTCGAAGAGCGCAAGCTGCTGATCGGCTGCCACTTTCCCATCTTTCAGAAGAGCAAAATACGTCCGCATATCCTCAATCGACATACCGGTTGTTCGTAAACAAGCCAGTGCCTCGATGTTCTGGACATCGTCAGCGGTATATTTCCGATGGCCACTACTGCTGTCCCGCTTCACTCTGTCGAGTAAGCCAATACGTTCGTAGTAACGGAGTGTATGTTCGCTCAGACCACTTCTCTGAACCACTTCCTGAAGCGTAAAGTGGGCAGGCGTTTTTGTCTCTGTATCACTCATAGAGTTAGTATGGTATATACTTAAAACCAAACATGGACAAACCTCTCAAAAGGCACTATAAGCTAATCCCCTAAACCTTTCCCAATAAATATAGTTCATATCAGTTCAGCAAAATACCCTTCAGTAAAGTCCATAAGGTGTCAAATCAGGTGTCAGAAAAATACCCTATCATCATACTTTTCACGCGGATTGTAAGCACGATGACCCCCAAGAAATAGGCACAAAAAAAGCTGGCTGGTAAATTGGCCCAATCTTTGAATATAATTTGGTCGAATCTTTAAACAACCAGGCAGCAGCGAGTGCGAAAAAGGAGGAGTGTCTCCTCAAGTACTTCTCTATGGCATCTTTGCTCGATCTATGGTAGATTGACTATACTCCTAAATATATCCAGGCGGCAGAGAAAGGGAGAGCCTTCTAGCACTCCTATCGAAATGCGTCGTCGTTGAGAAAGGCAAACATTTCCATGAACACCGTCCTGCAAGACCTCTCTCCATCAAAGATAGTACTGGCTTATGATGCCAATCATATTGCCGAACGTACGCTCTTCAGTCATCTCCCCCAGGCAGAACTCCACGATGATCCAGGAATACTTTGGTATGCAACCGGCAGTGATGCTGACAGTTTCAATGGTGTGTTGCAGACACAACTTGAGCCAGATAGCCTCTCTCCTGCTATTGATCGCATCTGTGGATATTTTCAACGGCGCCACCTGCCTTTTCTATGGTTCGTGGGACCATCCTCTCGTCCAACTAATTTGGGGCAGGTCTTAGAAGACCAGGGACTCATCCATGCGGAAACGGAACCGATCATGGCCGTGGATCTACTCAGGATGAACGCGGATATCCCTGTGTCATCTCAATTGACCATCCATCTTGTTACCACACACGAACAGTTGCTGCAATGGCTGTGTGTTTGCCTCTCTGAGTGTTCAGAAGAGATCATTCAGCAATGTTTTGCCCTCTACTCTGGTTTGCACCTCGAACTTCAAAGTCCAATGCGCTTGTACCTTGGAACTATTGATGGTGAACCTGTCGCAACTTCTCTATTGTCCTTAGGAGTAGAGACCGTTTCTCTTGGACGCATTTTCTCGCTGCCTCAACATCGAGGTCAAGGTATTGGAGCTACGATGACGCTTGCGGCGTTGCATGAGGCTCATGCGTGCGGGTATCGTATTGGTCTGCTGGCGGCTTCGCCAATGGGGCACTCTCTCTATCGTCGCATAGGCTTTCAGGAGTATGGTACCTTTAGTGTTTACTCTGTGGAGAATAAATGTCAATTCTCATGACAAGTAGGAACAGCACCTAAAAGGAGCAAAGTGATCAACAATCCATACAACGATTGACCCAAAAATTTTTGGCTGAATCTTTGTATGAACAAGCGCTCT
>DATAYF010000294.1:0-7577 GCA_036272735.1 Ktedonobacteraceae bacterium | reverse complement strand
CTGATAGGCGACGTTTTACGACGCCAGAACAATCAGTCGGGTGCATTGAAATACATGGAAAATGCCAGGGATTTAGCATCTCATGCTTCAAACACCACAAAAGGTCACATCCTTCAACTCCTCGCCTATACCTATGGAGACACTGGACAAGAGACGGCATTTGAGCGTGCAATTTCAGAAGCAACTGATCTTCTCGCATTCTCTGGAGAAGGAATTGACACGACACAAGAAGAATTTATCCCATTTGAAATTTATGAGATTCGGGGGAAAGTAAACCGCGATCTAGGCAAGCCACTTAATGCTATCCCTTACCTAGAACTGGCTGAGAAATCGCTCAATGCAGCAGACTCAGTAACCCCTCGATGGCATGCGCTTTTAGAAATCAGTAGAGTACAAGCATTTTGCGACGCTGGCGATATCACTAATGGCATTGAATTATCTTGCAAAGGTTTTATCATGGCTTATCAATGTCACTCACCACGTCAGATGAATAGAATCCGTAAGCTCCTAAGAAAGCTAGAAAAAAGCTCTTTTAAAAACCATCCTAGAGTACAGGACCTCAAAAACCTTCTCTACGAAACGTATATGCGCATGAATAGTGAAGATTTACCCGCCAATCCTCTCCGTAGCCTTCCTTAGAGCAGGCATATCCTGCGCATTCACTATGACCTGAATATCTCTAGGACAAACAGCAATACCATTGTAGCGCCAATAGGCAGTATTTGAACAACGCTGATCAGCAGACTTTTCCACTTCGCACTGACAGGGGGCAGACAACTTTTGCAAACCCAAAGTGCTATGATACTGTGAAGTGAACATCTGGCAAAGAGCCATGTGCAGAAGCCTGATATGGTTAAACGCCAGATCAGGAAGTGTACGCAAATCTTCTACTGAATACCATTGCACATGAGAAGCATCATCCCCCGCTTGAATTGTAGCAGATACACTTAATGGTTCTGATAGGACATAGAGCAAACAAAGATATTTTCCACGCGGGTCATCAAAATCTTCAAAGGTATAGACCTGCTCAAAAAAGTTAAGTGGAATCGCTAAACCTGTCTCTTCCAAGACCTCACGCTGAGCGACGGCTTCTAATGATACATCAACTATGTTTAAATGACCGCCAGGAAGCGCCCACATACCCTTGAAAGGCTCTTTATTCCGCTGAATGAGTACAACCTCCCAAGCACCAGATGGAGAAAGGCGCGGACAACGATATCTAGCGTGACCAAAACGCCCTCTTGATTTTGATCTACCATAAAAAGCTATCTTCCTTTCATAGCGTTCTTTACACCAACCATTGTATCATCTCACAACAGATGTGGAGCATCTTCTCTATCCCACATGAGATTTGAATCAATGCCTTCACAGAACGAGTGCGTTGTAACCTGCGAAAATCATGCGCCTAGCAGCTTGTCGGAGAGAACAGAGCGGCAGTCGTGGAAGTCACGAGGAGAGCAAGCATATCTTGTCACCCCTGAACGTTATCAGCAGTTTGGAGGGGCGTACCCATTGTGAGGTGACAAGGTTACGGCGGGGAAAACCTACGCTTAGCGCTAAGCGTAAGTTTTGCCTCTGGTAATCTTATGACCCCATTGTGAGAGAACCCAACGTGGATCACGGTTGGGATGTGCGAGAACTGAAGGCCACCACTGCGCCTGGATCAAACTCGTTTCAGGCGCAGTGCTTGCCTCACCCTCGCGAGGTTGAACAGTGAAGTCAGCCAGAGAACTCCAGCGCCACCCAGTCCAACGATGACAGACCACGTATACAGGTTGCCGAATGTCACCCCAAAAAGCAAAGCCAACAAGGCTCCAATTGCCAGAAGCGAGAGCGCCACACCTGTCAGGGTATAGACCCGGACCTTAAAGAGGGAAGCTAAAGGGAGAAAATGCAGCCCGACGATCAGACAGATCACGGGAGCAGCGTATTCGGAATGCTTGAAGAGTCTGAGCAGCACCACCGACACTGCAATCGCCGCAATTTCTCCTGCACACACCATGCCGAAACGCTTGGCAACCTTCTGGTTCTGCGCTTGCTCTTCTGGGAGATCTGGCTTCTGAGGCAGTTGCCGCACTGTTTGCTTTGTTGTAAGACAGAGTACCAGCAGCACAGCAGTTACGACGGGGGTAATCAAGAGCATGATTCGCGGACCCTGCAGGCTCCAGAGAGCACCGAAACAGGTCAAGACCAGCGTTCCAGTGGTCACTCCTGCCAGGTAACGAGGTGATGTATCAGATAGAGTGCTTTGCATGAAATTGTTCCTTTCTGGTTATTTCTCATGGGAAAGCATACCGCATCAAAGAGACGAATACCTGGATCGAAAGTCCACTCTGAAGGACCATTTCTGGTGAGGAGGAAGGAGCGTGAGAGGGGTACTAATACCTACCAGGCAGAGACACTTGAGGTGGAACCCACCCAACACCTGGCGAATCGGCCTCATGAAAAGCGGCAGGGTGTTAGAGCAAGGAGAGTTCGCGTGCTCGTGCCACTGCATGGGTTCTGTTCTCTGCCATCAACTTGGCCAGAAGACTGCTCACATGTTTTTTGACAGTCGTGAGCGAGATGACCAGGCGATTGGCGATGTCCTGGTTGGAAGCCCCTTCGGCCAGAAGGTGTAAGACCTCTTGCTCGCGCGAGGTGAGCGGTTCTCTCAGTTCTGCAGAGGCAGGATGCTTCTCGATCGTTGTCCTCCGAGGGGAATTGGAAGAGTGTGCCGGTTGCACCAGATGTTCTTCGTCAAAGGCGGCAAGCAACGCTGAGACATAGGAGAGGGAAATCCTCTGGCGTTCGGCCTTCTTCTCTTGAGGTGCTTCCTCTAGCACAGCCCCGATCAGCGTCTCTAGCATCTGGCGCATGGGCTCACCCTCATCCAAATACACGCGGATAAAGCCCTCTGGCTCCGTCATCTGGAGCAAACGGGTCAGAACCGCGCGCGACTGTTCGCCCTTTCCTCCACGCTGCAGAGCGATGGCAGAAACAGCCAGAAATGTGCTTGTAGCAAGGAAATCTCCGGGGCGATCAAAATAACCGCTAAAACGCTCCAGTAAATCAATTGCCTGGGTATAGTGTTGCTGTGCACAGTATACCCGCACCAGCATCAAGAACTCTCGTTTGCGGTTGGGGTCCCAGTCCTCTGGATGAAAGACCACACGCGTAGCCCAGGCGCTGGCCGACGCGCTATCGCCTGCGGCCAGCCAATAGCGTACCCGCACAGCAGTAAGCAGGGTCTCAAAGAGCGCGCCCAATCGCTGTTGCTGCACGAGGTGTTCTGCTTCCTGGAGAGTCTGCTGCGCGCCCGGCAGATCACGCGCCGCGAGCGCGTACTCAGCCAGACAGAGGTAGCCTGTGATCTGCACATCGATCTTTTGCCAGGTTGCTGCTACCTGAATAATTTTCTGTTGCAGAGCCCTTCCTTCATCCTGGCGATTCCACTGATACAAAATATCCCCCTGGCAGGCAAAGAAATATCCTACCAGGATGGCGTGGCCCTTGATCTGTTGTAACAACGCCTGGGCAGCCAGACATTCCTGGTAAGCCTGGTGCAACTGTCCAGCTTCAAAAGAGGCCAGGACGAGCCATTGCATCACCTTAATGGTCGCATAGTGGTTCTCATCCTGGCTGACTCGCTGCTTCATCGCCTGGAGTTCCGGTACCAGCACGGCTCCCTCGCGTAAAAAGGCGTAATGAAGAACAAAGCGATTGGAAAGGGAGACGAACTGCCAGATGATCTCATCCTCACTGGACACAGGTGGCATGGCCTGAGTACTCATACGGAGACGTTGTACGTCACCTGCCATAATCGCTTCCAACGACACGCTCCACTCGCGCAGCAAGTGAAGTCGTGATCGGAGAAATGCTGTCTCCGCCGGAGACTGAGTCTCCTTGCCGTGGTGCCTGAACACGTTTTCCACACGTCTCAGAATCTGTTCTAGCTGAGCGCGCACGCTGGTACGCTGTGCCTCTACGGTTGAAGCACAGGAATTGAGCAGATACAGCGCGGCAGTCAGGACTAAGCGAGCATGGGCGCGCACCACGGTATCTGGCAGTTCCATCATCCAGCGGTACAGGGTCTGGGCCTCGCCATGCAGCCAGACCTCCTCTACCACGCGCTCCATCAGCAGAACAGCGTAGGAGAAGTCGGGAGCGGCCAGCGCATGAGTAATGGCCTCTCGTATTGCGCCCCGCTCCTCATACCAGTGAGCGGCACGGATATGTAAGCGTGAAATGAGCGCAGGGTGAGTAGCACGTAAGCGCGCGAGGAGTCCCTCACGGAAAAGATCATGGAACCGATACCACTGCCGATCTTCATCCAGAGGGACGAGGAAGAGGTTCGCACGCTCGACCGTCTCAAGCATCTCCTGACAGACCTGGAGCGTCGGCGCTGTGGTGACAGCCTGACAGAGCGGAGCAGACAGGCGATCCAGAACGGATGTTTGGAGGAGAAAATCGTGCAAGGTGCGCGGAAGGTTGGTCAGAATTTCCTGTTGCATGTAGTCCAGCAGGTAACGGTGACTGCCAGAAAGCGCCTGGACAAAAGCTGAACGATCTCCACTCTTGCGCAGCGAAAACGCTGCCAGTTGCAGGCCCGCGATCCAGCCCTCGGTACGCTGTACAAGCGTCCCAATATCGGCTACCGAGAGCGAAAGGTTGAGGGTCTGTTCAAGAAACGTGGCTGTTTCTTCCTGAGTAAAGCGTAATTCACGATCGCGGATGTCGGTCATCTGTCCCCGCACACGCCAGCGGGGGAGAGGAAGCTCAGGATCGAGGCGGCTAGAGATGACCAGGTGCAGGTTGTCAGGAAGAGCATCCACAAAAAACGTCAGGGATTCATGGATCGCTGGTTCTCCGATAATATGGTAGTCATCCAGGACCAGGAAGATTTCCCTGGAAACGTTCAAGAAATCATTGATGAGTGTTGTCAGGATCGTTGTGAGTCCCGGAGGTTGTGGAGCCTGTAACATGGCTTGCGCAATGCCACCAACATGCGCAAGCTCGTTGCAGTTGTGCCTTAGCGCGGTAATAATCGCGATCCAGAAACGGGCTGGATCATTGTCCCCTGCGCTGAGAGAGAGCCAGGCGATCTTGTCAGGTGCCTGCGCTGCCCACGCAGAGAGAAGAGTCGTTTTGCCGCTCCCGGCAGAAGCAGAGATCAGCAGTAATCGATGCTCTTGTATCGCATCCAACGCCCTTAATAAGCGATCTCGTGCCACAAGAGCTGGAGGGAGCCGGGGAGGAGTAAGCCTGGTTTCTGGAAGGGAAGAAGAGGTTCTGCTCTCCTGTACTCGTGACGCGTTTGGGGAAGCAGGAGGCAATGCATGAGCGGTCTTTTGCTGTGCTTGCGCTGATAGGGGCTTTTGCAGAGCAATAGCTCTGGCCACTTCCTCTAAACGTGCAAAGGAAAGCTGGTCAATCTGCCCAAGATAGCGCTTGCTGGCGTTCCGGCCATGGGTGCTGTACGCATACCAATACGCCCCTCCTCGTAATCGGACTTCTTTCACGAGGCGCAGACGCCCTGCCTGTCCCCGAAAAGAGAAGGAGGTCATGGAGATCTGCTCGCTCAGCCAATTTTGCCACAGACCCTCTTCTTTTTGTCCAAAATACGCGGAGGGTTGTCCGGAAATATACAGTTCATACTGATGAGACACTTCTGACCAGAGAAGAACGACAAGAGACGGTTTTGGCATAGCTCTTTTGCTGTTGTGTGCGTGTACGCTTCAAGCACCCAACCACCCAACACTCAAGAGTATACCACATCAGCAAATGATGCCCTATCTCTACCAAGTACCTGTCGTTTGGGATCGGTTTGCCTCGCTCTTTCAAACGAGAAAATGCTCTCAGAATAGGTCGAAAGATCTCTTCCAAGGCAAAAAGTCATATATGGGGTGACAAGAACGCCAAAATGGATCACAGTGGCAAACTCAAAGGGAGTCAGAGACGATGGCTGCATGGTCCGGAAAGGTCTCTCAGTTTCCCGCTACGCACAGGATAAGGTATGAAAGCGTTTGAGATTGAAAGCCAAACAAACCAAATACCATTCGCCCTCGGCGGCTTGCATCCCGCGCAAAGAAAACTGGCGGAAACCCAGGATCTCTTTGATGACCCCGATGACTGGTTCGACCGTGTATTTGCGCGCGCTGTAGATCGCTTTACCCACATCCGTCTTGAGCTTGTAAGCCATTTTCACCTGGGCGCTTGCATCCTCGGGTGGAGGATCAGGTAACGGAGCAAAACGTTGCTGCCAGCTGGGATGATGGGGATCACGCCCGGTCGCAATATATGGCTCGATGCCGCGCTTGGCACACGCGTCCAGCGTCGCGGGACCAAAATAGCCTGCATCCAACGCTGCCGCTTCGGGTAGACCAATCTCAGATGGAATGGCTGCAAGTGTGGGTTCAGCTTCCTGACTGTCGTTGGGATGATTAGAAAGCGCACATCCCACAATGAGCAGACTCCCTTGATCGGCCGCAACCTGCGCGTTGTAATCCTGCTCAAAACCAGCATGGGTCGAGCTTTTCATGATGCGTGATTCTGGATCGGTGAAGTTGTGCTGATCGCCATCACGAGGTCCTGCGGTCGGTGGCGTCAGTGGACGACCACCTGGGCGGCGTCCTGTCGTACGTTCTCGCTCCTTGCGCTGCACGAGTTTGGCTTCATACTCAGCCTGCTCGATTGCCACTCGTTCCTTTGCGCGGGCTTCCAGCACCGCTTTGGCCTCTGCCAGTCGTGCCAGACGGTCCTGCCGTCGCGCAATTTCCTTGCTTACCACGAGTCCATCGGGCACCTCTGGCTGTTCACTTTGTTCGCTGAGAGCAAACAACTCCTCGACCTCGGCCTGGAGCTGCGTCTCCAATTCCAGCAAACGTTTGTAGCTGATTGCTTTGCGTTTGGAGGCATCGGCATGCACCTTGGTCCCGTCCAAGCTGATCGTTCCCAGTTTCAGAACGCCTGCTTCCTGCGCGAGCAAGAGGACTTGCACAAAGAGATTCTTCAGTTCGGGCAGGAAGGTTCGTCGAAACACGGCGAGCGTATCGTGGTCAGGATGCAGGTTGCCTGCGATGAAGCGAAAGGGCACCGACTCATACGTGGCACGCTCAATCCTACGCGAACTGAATACTCCCGTCGCATAACCATACAACAGCAACCCCAACAACACTTCAGGGGCGTAGGGTTCTCCCCCACGAGGCCCATACTGTCCATAAAGCACCGTGAGATCAAGCTGAGCCACACTGTCTACCACGAAACGGGCGAGATGGTCGGGAGGCAAACAGTCGCCCAGCCAGACGGTCAAATCGAGCGCTTGCTCGTAGTTCACTTTTTTGAATCTTCTACTCATGCACCTCAGTATACCATTCCTGGCCATTTGCTTCTCTCCGACAAGCTGCTAGCGCAACTGCCATTTTGATGGCAAGATACACCTGTAAATCCCAGGATTCTGCGGGAAGAAATGGTACAAATCTGCGGGTCGTTTCGTGCTGAAAGGCTCTGTTTCTCCAGATCGCATCCCACCCAAGAGGTGTGCCAATTTCGCCCGCAGAATCCTGGGATTTACACCAAAGTCCCTGCAAAACGGACGC
>DATAYF010000293.1:0-3112 GCA_036272735.1 Ktedonobacteraceae bacterium | reverse complement strand
GCACACATCACCCTAGCAATAGGAGGCTCTTTATGAGCAACGTGTTTGTACTGGACACCAAGTATCACCCACTTGACCCGGTCCATGCGGGCCGTGCGCGCCTGCTCTTGAAGGAGGGCAAGGCGTCGGTGTATCGGATGTACCCCTTCACGATCATTTTGAAAAGGGAGGTGAAGCATCCAGAGTTGAAACCACTACGCGTCAAGCTTGATCCTGGCTCAAAAACAACCGGGATCGCTGTTGTGGATGATGCCACGGGTGAAGTGCTTTTTGCGGCTCATCTTGCACATCGAGGGCAAGCCATTAAAGCGGCGCTTGACGCTCGCCGTGCCCTCCGTCGTTCGCGCCGAAACCGAAAAACGCGCTATAGAAAGCCGCGATTTGATAATCGCAAGAACAGAAAAGCGGGCTGGTTGCCGCCTTCCTTAGAGAGTAGGATAGCCAATATCGTCACATGGGTGGCGCGCCTCTTGCGCTTCTGCCCTATTCAAGCGATCAGCATGGAACTCGTGAAGTTTGATTTGCAACAGATGGAGAACCCGGAAATATCGGGGGTCGAGTACCAGCAAGAGACGTTACTCGGCTATGAGGTGCGTGAATACCTGCTTGAGAAGTGGGGGCGCACCTGCGCGTACTGTGGCGCAAAAGATATCCCTTTACAGGTCGAACATATTCATCCACGTGCCAACGGTGGGACGAACCGTGTGAGTAACCTGGCGCTGGCATGCGAGCGCTGCAACAGTGCCAAGGGCACGCGGGATATTCGCGAATTCCTGGGGAACAAGCCTGATGTGCTCAAGCGGATTGTTGCGCAAGCAAAGGTGCCGCTGAAAGATGCGGCGGCAGTAAACGCGACGCGGTGGGCGCTAAACGCTCGTCTCAAAGCGTTCGGGTTGTCGGTCGAGTGTGGCAGTGGCGGACTCACGAAATATAACCGTACAATGCGAGAACTGCCAAAGGAACATTGGATAGATGCGGCATGTGTGGGTCGTTCAACTCCGCTTGTGCTCAACTATCAGCAGGTCAAACCGCTCCTTGTGAAAGCAACGGGGCATGGGAGACGACAGATGTGCCTATCTGACAAGTATGGTTTTCCGCGTACTTCTGCGAAGGGTGCAAGATGCGTCAAGGGCTTTCAGACGGGCGACGTGGTGCGTGCCATCGTCACGAATGGAAAGAAGGTTGGTACATACGTTGGCCGGGTAGCCGTGCGTAGTTCGGGATCATTCAATATTACGACGTATGCGCAAACGGTGCAGGGCATTTCTTATCGATACTGCCGGATGCTTCAGAGAAGCGACGGCTATTCCTACGAGAAAGGAGCGGCTTTGTTTCCTCCCCATGCTTGAAAGCAGGGGTCTCCACAAAGCCGAATTTTTAGATGAATGGTCCATTTCCTAAAGATGGTGGAATGTTTGTCCGCATCGTCCATTCCCTTTCTCGTTGTTACCAAAAAATCATCTGCTCAGTATTGACTACTCGGTTGCGTCTATGGTATCTTTGTGCTGCACTACATACCGTTAGTGTCTAAGAAAACAGTAAGATCAGGAGTATCATTTTGCATAAGGCTTTGATGTACAGAAAGTTTGTGAATACCCTGCTTAATCAGCTTTTCGCCCAGGGCCTTACTATGCCTTTTTTCAGGAAGGTGCAAGTCTCCTGAATACGTAAAGCTATAGTGTACGCATGAATCTATAGTGTAATAGATTTTTTCAGGCCGTGGGCGAACAGAAATGAATGCCCACGGCCTTTTTGTGTGCATTTTTCCATTGGTTCGCGAAGAAAGAGAGCAAAATAATGTCTGCAAGCACGTCCGAAAAAGACCTGTTCGATTATCTTGTCGCCGAGTATCAGCGCCCCTTTACCGGTTGGGATTTCTCTTATCTTGCGGGACGCAGCGTCACTATCAGACCCAATCCTTTATGGAACTATAATGATGCTGTTGTTGCTGCTATGCAGCAAGCGCACTCTGTGCTCGACATGGAGACCGGCGGTGGCGAGCGCTTCGCCAGGTACCTCGCGTCAGCCACGCACCCTCTTCAATCCTACGCTACCGAGGGCTACACTCCCAATATCGTTGTTGCCCGCCAGACTTTGGAGCCACTTGGCGTGACGGTTTATGAATTGCACGATGGCAATCACCTTCCCTTTGCCGACGAGCAGCTTGACCTGATCATCAATCGCCATGGAGCGTATACACCGCGTGAAGTGTTGCGTATCCTCAAGCCAGGGCACCAGTTCATCACGCAGCAGATTGGGGATCAGACCAATCTACGCTTACACACGCTTCTGGGCCATGAGCGCGCTCCTATGGCTCATCCGTGGAACGTTGATTATGCTGCCAACGAACTACAAGCGGCTGGCTGGTGCATCCTTGAGCGCCAGGAGGAGACCTTCTGCGACCGCTACTACGACATCGGCGCTGTTGTCTACTACCTCAAAGGTATTGCATGGGAAATTCCCGACTTTTCCGTTGAGAAGTACTTCCCCAAACTCGTAGAACTGGACCGCCTGATGCAGCGCGAAGGCTATGTAGATGTGCCCTTCCAGCAGTTTTTTATTGTTGCGCAAAAGCCCTGACACTCTATGAACAGGGCCAGAGTTAATTAGAGCACAAAACTACATCGAAGTTTATGATGCCCAAAACGGGCATCATAAACTTCGATGTAGTTTTAGTCGTAATATGTTATGAAAAGTATTCGCGCGCCCAACTTTTATTCGAATCGCGTTATACCCTGGCGGCTTCGGCGGCTGCTCGTACTGAGAAGTACGATGCCTGTTGGTGATGGACCACAATCGCGGCTGTCGATTGCTCCGGCACGAGCTGATAGCTTTCCGTCAACTCCACACCGATGGCCTCTTGTACCGGTAGCAGCTTAAAGACCTTCGCGTGGTCTTCGAGATCGGGAATGGCCGGATAGCCCCAGCTATAGCGCCGTCCCCGCGACTCATCCAGCCCCAGTTCTTTACGCACCAGGCGATTGGTGTATTCGGCCAGACCCTCGGCCATCTCAACTCCCAGGCCGTGCACAAAGTAGGCTTCCGAATAGTTGCCTGCTTGCTGCAATTGTTGCACCTTGTCGCTGATCGGCGTGCCCATCGTGACGACTTG
>DATAYF010000292.1:0-8825 GCA_036272735.1 Ktedonobacteraceae bacterium | reverse complement strand
ACCATCCTGCGTGTAAACATCGAAGAAGCCCACGAAGCCGACAAAATCTTCAACATGCTGATGGGCGACGAGGTTGCCCCAAGAAGAAGGTTTATCGAAAGCCACTCCAAACGTGCCAATCTGGACGTGTAGGGAGTTTTGGTTGGTGATTGCCACACATATTTGGCCCGTTGCCATAAATATTTGGCGGGCCAGATGTGGTACTTCACAACAGTCGATACTCGCCTTGTTGGATTTCGTAAATCTTGGGGCTGTGATCGTAGGTTATCGCAAACACCAGGGAGTGGAGCTTTTGTAACGTTGGCACAGTGGGGCTGAGACAAGATCAGGTGCTACATTTCGGTCGGGGGGCTTTACGGAAAGCCCATTGAAGGCCATTAGTACGACTGGATAAATCTCTCTTTAGCTACGCCAATTAGCAAAACACTTTGGTGATTGTCACAAGTATTTGGCCCGTTGCCATATTATTTGGCAGGGCCAAATAAAAACTCTTTTTTAAGGGGGCATTAGGCTACTGGAGGGCCCAAAACTGTAGTTTCGTTTGGCTAGAGGTGTTTGATAGACAAAACGTGGCACGTGAAATACTGCCGCAAGCTGCTAACCAATGTTGGGTTGATTACTGTAGGCATTTACTTATTTGTATTTACAATTTTGAACATATCCGAGCAAGAGAAATAATAGCTCGTAATTACATTTGTAGTCGCATTTTAAGGGTTTCCATTGTAAAGAAGTGGAGCGCTGCATGGTTCCTTTTATAGAAGGGAGACCTTTGAAGGTACAACTGGAAGATATTGCTGTTCTCTGGCTAAAAAAGAGTGAAGTGATTGCTGCCTATGAGGTCGATCCTAAAAATGCAGAAATTGTCACAAGTCTTCTACGCCTCTATGATTTTGGTATAGCTTGCTCAAAACGTCAGCTACAACTATGCTTAGTTTTATCCAAACAACATTTCGAGCAAGCCTGCTTAGAGCTTTCTCGTCCTCTCTTCAGTCAGCGACGAGACAAGTTGCGGTGGGCTTTGATGAGCATAGAAGATTTAACTAGTCAGGCGGAGCATATTCTTCGATGGGCGACGAGCCCAGCAGTTATCGAAGATCTGCTGTTCTCTCCTGATGATACGCCCGAAGAAATATCATCAAAAGAAATAAAGAGTTAGGCGGGTGTAAATTTTGGAATGAAATGGCTCATGCCCACTTTAGGGGCTTACTGTCTGCTTGCTCTGCACAAAAAGCATACGATGAAGAGAAATTTCCTGCTCAATATGTTAAGCAAGCGACCTGTAAGCCCCCAGATTGGACAAGAGCCATGAAACTGTTGATTTCTTGGTAACTATCCTGTGGATGTGTTGTCGCATCTTGCGAGCAAAAATCTCGACCGCGGCCTTGCTCGCCGGATAGAGCGAATGTCCGGCAATGCCTCTGGTCACGCTAATCGACGAGGTAAAGATAATCCGCCCTCTATCCTCCATCCGTTTGGCTGCTTGCTGAGCTGCAAAGAACTGGCCGCGCGTGTTAATGGCAAAGAGATGATCAAAATCCTCTACCGTGACTTCCGCCAGCGCTTTAAAAAGCTCGATCCCCGCGTTGCTCACCAGGATATTGAGTTTCCCATAGTGATCAACAGCCCGCGTCATCAGGCGTTCAATCTGCTGGACATCGCTCATATCCGCCTGCACCGCTATAGCATCACTGCCCTCAGCCACGATGTCTCTGACAACGGCCTCGGCCGTTTCCCGATTGCCCTGATAATTGACGACCACCTTTGCCCCTTCCCGCCCAAATTTGAGCGCAATGCCTCGCCCAATGCCCCGACTCGATCCGGTGATAACCGCGACTTTTCCTGCTAACCGTG
This sequence comes from Ktedonobacteraceae bacterium, assembly GCA_036272735.1. GTDB lineage: Bacteria > Chloroflexota > Ktedonobacteria > Ktedonobacterales > Ktedonobacteraceae > DATAYF01. Next base: position 6,974 of record DATAYF010000292.1, on the reverse strand, counting down.
CCATATCCTTGTTCCTTCCCTTCGTACAGTTACACAACAAATTCTCTACAATTCACTTATACTAATATAGTATAGCCTTTGCGGTGACTCATCCACAGGATAATTACCAAGAAATCAACAGTTTCATGACTCATGGCCAACTTTGGTGAAATAAGCTGTTGATGAGTTTATCTAGTCGAGGCATTCCACAGCTCTGCCCCTAGTAACTGTTCAGAAGACCCGCGTAGAAAATGCAAATCGTACACGCTCTTTCGCTCTTGAGCTCGATAGAGTGGAGTGCGCGACAGCATATGCACGAAATAAGTCTTTTACTCCACCCTTCTGAACAGTTACCAAAATCGCTAGGATCTTAGTCTACCCTCGAAAAGGGCCTGAAAAGGCACCTCGCCAGCCGTCTATCCTACCCATTTCACCCCACCCACCCGGCGTAAGAAAGCTTTCAACTTGGAGCATGCCTCTTCAATCGGTGAAAAGTCGGGGGAGTAAGCATGATGCCACTCCCCACGGAATAGCCGTGACGCTTCCACTCTTCATAGTACCCGATCCATTCCTGATGGTTGTTCCTCAGAATACGATGCCTTCCTCCATTTCTCCGTGCGGGTTACCGTTCCTCGAACGATCCTACGGTCGGCGTCGTCCTGGTGCTGATTGAGAACTTCCGCACGAGGGTGAGCAGGCGTTCAGGCTGCTCGATCTGCGGCAGGTGGCCCGCTTCGGGGATCGGTTCGAAGCGAGCGTTGGGGAACGCTTGGGCATAGACACGACCATATTCAAGGTCTGCCACGCGATCGCTCTCTCCCCAGGCAACGAGCACGGGGATGATCACATGCCTGAGGCGACGCTGGAGCTTTGGATCACCGCCCAGCCTCTGGCGATCATACACATAGAGCGTCTCCGTATTGGCTTTCCTGGCTGCAATCTGCTCAGGTGTTATGGTCGATGGGTCGATACGGAAAGCTGCTGGATTGTGGAAGCTGAGGGCCGCGAGCTTCTCGGGAGCCAACGTGGATACATCAGGAACGGGATGCCCATCAACCTGAATACCCACGCCATTGACCAGCACGAGCCCGCGAAGCCGCCGCGAGGTATCGCGCAAGGTCATTTCAGAGGCGATCCAGCCGCCTACTGAGGACCCAATGACCAGGACATCACGCAGGTTGAGCCGTTCCAACAGCTCAAGATAGGCAAAGGCGAGATCATCAATGCTATTGAACCACTCAGGACGTGGCTCGCCTTCAAAGCCAGGGTGGGTTGGCACGATGACGTGCGCCCTGGATAGCCCGGCAGCTATGCCAGCCACGGTCTGTGGGCCGCCACCACCATGCAAGATGAGAACGGGACGACCATCTCTGTTGCCTCGCTCGTCAAAGCGCACGGTTAAGCCATCGGCGAAAGACTCTCTTCGAGTGCTGATAGGAGTAGTGTTAGTGTTCATGTGATTCACCCTTTCTATGGGATCCATTTCCATTGCTCTTCATACATTGTTCAAGCAAGCAATGCCAGAGAAAAACAGTTAAGAAATAACTTCTGTGTTGTAACGAGCCATCAATTCGGTAAGCTGTGACGAACCGGGAGTAACACCAGCCTGTAGAAGTGTGCTCATTTCTTCAAAGTAGTGAATATAGCGCGGAGGCGTAAACGTGTTGAGGAAACGAGCGGTCCTGTCAGTTGGGTTGCTGAAGGTATGCGGAGCCCCAATGGGCACCATGACAAATGTTCCTGCACTGGCCCGCACGGTCTCTGCCCCTGCCAGAAACTCCAATTCGCCTTCCAGGACATAAAAGACCTCTTCATGTGCGTGATGGATATGAACAGGTGGGGTGGGAGCAGAAGGGGGCACGAGAAATTCCGCGACCCCCAGTGTTCCCCGCGTCTGTGTTCCATCTTCCTGTACCACCATGTGAATAGGCCCGAGAGGGATGACGCGTCCTTCTCCCGGCTTGAGGACAATAATACTCATGGCTGCATCCTTTCGTTATTGCTTGTTTGAGCAAGCAATAGTATCGTTTAAAAAAGGGAGGAGAAGCGGTGCTCTGTTCCCGGAACGCGGGCTCCCTCGCGAATGGTCCTCCCATCGACGCCTCGCGCACCACAAAGGATGCACGAGCTCCCTCAGTTTCCGAGTCCCCCACGCAGCATCTGCGCCAGGACGCGATACGCGGCTTCCAGATCGAAGCTGGAATCCATGATCTTTTGCAACGCCAGCCCATCAAAAAGCGCCAGCAGGAGCGCGGCCAGGATCGTTGGATCAACAGAGGAGCGCTCCACGCCTTCGGCCCTCGCCAACTTCTCCAGGACCGTCGCTATGACCGAGCCAATTTCCTCCCGCCGATCAGCCAGCCGCTCGCGCACCGCCGGGGCGATGAGAGGGTTGTGCAGACCCAGGGAGAACGATTCGTAGCGCAGACGGTAGGTCTCCTCTTCCTGCTCAACTCGTTCAGACAGGCGCGTCAAGAGCACCTCAAGCGACTGCTCATCAGATGCCTGTTGAACCAGAAGTTCCATGCGTTGGTGGAACTGCTGACCAGCCGCTTGCAGGGCTTCCACGAGCAGATGATCCTTGCCCCCAAAGTAATAATGCACCAGCCCGGGAGCGGCCTGCGCTTCGCGGGAGATTTCCCGCAAAGTAGTGGCGTCATACCCTTTCTCTGCCAATACCTTGGAGGCTGCGGCGATGATGCGCTTTTTCGTGTGTTGCTGTTCCTCTGCTGGTCCAGCTTCACTATGTTGATTGCTCATGCAAGCAATATACCATACCTGAAAAGAAATTGCCAGCCCCTCGCGAGGGAAACTTGGGAGTGATTTTCCACGAATCCGGAGTTTCCTGAGAGGATGTTTTGACTGTCGTAAGAAACCAACGATTTTGAGACAACTCATCCTTGCTTGATCGACCTATCGTTGGAGATCATTGTTTACTCGAACCCAATGATGAGATTCTGGCGGGCGGTCTCCACGACTTCCTTGGTCACCACAGTGAGCGTGTTGGCGACTAAAATCAGCTCGACTTGCATCATGAGACGCTCGATCAAGCGAATATTGCCACGGGTCACGCGCAGAATCGCCGCAATCGCCTCCTGGTCCGTAAAATCGTCTGAGTGCGCGTTGACGCGATGACTCCAACGCTGCTCCAGAAAAAAGCGCGTTTCCTCCTCAGACAACGGCTCCATCTTGTGAGCGAAACCAATCCGAGAGTACAGTTGTGGTGCACGTTGCAAGCGCTTATCCAGTCCGGGCATGCCCAACAAGACTAAACCAAACTTCCCTTTATCATAATCTTCCAGGCGGTTTGCTTCATCAACAATCAAGAGTTCAATGAAATGAGAAGAGCGGCGCGTGACTAGAAACTCTTCTTTGCCCTGATGGTGGTAAATGCCCCACCAGGTGGTTCTGTCTCACATTTGGTGAATGATGAGCTTCTATTGTTGTCCCCTCCCAATGTTTGTGCTCAGATCTTTGACTTCTCGCGGTCCATCGAAGACCTTATCACCAAATGTGAGACAGAACCGCTTATTTCCAACATTTACATCCATGCATGCTGAGTAGAGTCACTATCCTAGCTATCCATCCCCTTGCCTGTGCTGAACCACACCTTGTTCCCAGGCAAAGACAGCCGCCTGGGTACGATCCGCCAGGTGCAGCTTGCCCAGGATATTACTGACGTGGCCTTTCACTGTTTGGTCACTAATACTTAATGCTTGTGCGATGGTTGCATTGGTATTCCCCTGCGCGATGAGGCGTAATACTTCCAGTTCGCGCTCACTGAGTACGGTAAACACATTGGGAACGTCCCTGCGTCCACCACGTAGTTCCTGGACGACTCGTGCGGCTACACGAGGATGGAGAAATGCCTCACCACGGTGAGCACTTCTGAGAATATCAGCGAGATCGCCTGCCTGGACGTTCTTTAACACATAGGAGAGGGCACCCGCGCGCAAAGCAGGAAAGATATAGTCGTCCTGCTGGAAAGAGGTCAAGACGACAATTTGGGAATGGGGACTTTTTCTCTTGATGCGGCGAATGGCTTCGATCCCTCCCATCCCCGGCATAGAAAGATCCATCAGGACCACATCTGGCGCCAGATCAGCAACCAGACGTTCTGCTTCTTCTCCAGAAGCGGCTTCGCCGACGATATGTAGATCGGACTGTGTTTCGAGAAATGAGCGCACTCCCTGGCGCACCAGGCTATGATCATCAACCAGTAAAATATAGGTATGCTCAGTCATGGTGTCTCCTCAACGATTTCACGCTTGTATGCCTTTTTCACATGCACCTAAAGTGTTGTGAGCTCCATCTTGCAGTTGATCTGCACCTGATACGGTGGCAATAACGACAAACCCCTGCTCTGGTTTACTTTGGTAGTCTACGACGCCACCAAAGGGCAGGAGTCGTTCAGACATGGAAAGCAGACCGATGCCTTTGCCTATCTTGCTTGAGACATTACATCCTCGACCATTATCGGTAATCTTCAGGATCGTGGCATCTTGTTGCAAAATGAGGTGAATATGCACGCTGCTTGCATGGCTATGGCGAGCAACATTCGATAACGCCTCTTGTGTCAACCGATACAAGGCATCTTCCAGCGCCATGGGTATCGCATGCATCCCATCGACCTGAAAGTTAGCCTCGATTCCGGTTTGTTGGGCCCACTGCTCTACCTGTTCTCGCAACGCTTGCAGAAACCTTCTGCCTTCTAACATAGCAGGACGTAACTCACGAATCAGGTTCGTAAGATCATCTTGCATCTGTCCAAGCAGACTCTCTGCCTGTTCCAGGCGCACCTGTGCTCCATCTTTTCCCTGGAAAAGCAGGGCCTTTGCTCCAGTGATCTGCATAAAGAGGGCAAAGACCTGCTGCTTGATGCTATCATGCAAATCACGTGCCATTCGTCCCCGCTCGTCCAAGGCGGCTTGTTCCTGACGCACCTGGACGAGATGCTGAAGTTGTTCAGCCATACGATTCAAGCCGCGTGTCACTCGTCCGATTTCATCGCCCATCGGATCATTCACCAGCGCTGAGAAATCGCCACGACTCCAGTGATCAGCAGCCTCAGCCAGGTTATTGAAGCGCCGGATGAGCGATCGAGAAGTGACGGCACCAAATATCGCTCCTGCGGCTCCAACACACAGAACAATCACGATTGAGGCTGGAAGCAAGAAGGTTATGACAATGCCGGACACCAGTGAGGTGCGAATATTCAGGTTGGTGGCATGGAAAACCAGCAAACCATCGAGCTGCTTATCCGGTTCCTCAAGAGGAACAAGGATAAGCACGTCCGTTGCTGCACTCTCATGCGTTATCGTCTTGCCATTCGTCCGGGTATTGAGGGATGTGTGCAGAAGGAGCGCATCCTGGTTTGAGAGCACACTTGAGAACAAGATCCCTGGCGGGAGATGGTGGGTGCCAGCCCCTGTCGAGATCATGGCTCGACCCTGCCTGTCAACGACAGCAAGTGTCCCTGTATAAGAAAACACCTTATCGACGGTACGTTGCTGCTGTTGCAACCAGAGTGCCAATCCTCTCTGGTCTGGTCCATGGTCACCTACCAGTAAAGAGGGTGCCACATTTGCATTACTTTCCAATGCACTCGCTAGCAAAAATGTGTGAAAAAAATACACCCCCCATATCAGCACGATGAGGAGCAGAAGCTCCATCAAGAGCCAGGCCGCCATACTGATAAACATATACGAGCGGGCCAGGCGCCAATGCAGCGGCCGAAATGCTTTGAATCCGTTTTTCTGCGCAGCACGCTTCTCTTTTTCTCGCACGCTTGAGAACTCCTCATCATGAATTGATAGATACGTGGGCCTTCCTCGCTGAGAGCTCTCCCTTCCGGGTTTGCGGAGTGGATCGAGGCACCATTTCTGCTTCAGCATTGGGTGGTGTCTCTTCCTTCGCTTGAAAACCAGTGATGCTTCCATCCCCCTCTCAGAGATGATAATGGAAGCATAGCACAACGGTCAGGACTGGTCACCGCCTTTGTGGAGGAGGTTTCTCTCCCCCACAAACGCCTGGGTGATCAGTGGATGTTTGAGGTTCGGCGCTGATAATGCCAGGTGGGGATCAAAAACAGCATACCTGCAAAAAGGAAGAATGATCCGTAGAGTAGAACGCGCATTTGAAAACCGCCACCGACAAGAATTCCTGGGGGAGGCGACGCCAGCATGCCACTTTGGACGAGCGCGGTCGACACTGCACCAAGCACTGGGTAGCCGAGAAGAATAGCACACCCGCTCCAGGCTGCCGTGAGAAGGAGCCAACGAAGTTGACGTGAGAGTCGCTCACCCCACGGCTGGACCAGCGCGAGTGCAACCAGACAGGCAAGAATTTTCAAGGGAATAACCGCCAGATTCAACAGCATGATCCAGCCGACGAAGGGATGCACCCGCCAGTGTTGCAGGGGATCTGGACCCCCAAGCTGGAGGTAGATATTCGCCATTGTGAACAATAATGCCCAGACACACGCCGCATAACCACTTCCCACCACCCACCATGGCTTCCTGGAAACCGGTATCTTTGATACAGTCGGAGATGTTTGTGTCATCATGATTGTCCCTTCCTCTGAGCGTTTCTACAACGCCAATCTGCCACGAAGTTATCACTTCTAGAGCAAAGTATACAGCAGAAATCGTACGGTGAGATGCCCCTTGAGAGGTGTTTACCACCCTACTCTGGTGGTAGAGAGGTTCTGTCAGAACCCGGGATACGGTCAAAAAATGGACGAGAACTTTCCCCACTTTCCCTCCAAAAAGGCACCTCTGGGTATGTCTTTTCCCCACGCTCCGCTCGTTTTGAAAGGGGCATTCCCCACTTTCTAGGAAGATTTCCCGCTGTGTCCTGAGTTCTGACAGAACCGGAGGCGAGTACTCCCTCGGAGGATTACGAGTGTTTCGAGGGAAACAGCCGCTCCCTCAAACGATTCCTCTCATAGCGACCCTTCCTGCTGGATGGTTGCCGGCAAATCCTGATGCGGAAGA
>DATAYF010000291.1:0-8664 GCA_036272735.1 Ktedonobacteraceae bacterium | reverse complement strand
TCAGTGTCGCAAGGGGAGATAGCTATTATACATGCATTTCTATCTCACTACGCTAACTTTACCTTACGAGGCTAGTTTATCGGTTTGTAGAGATGGACGGGCCACGCGTGTTTGCGCTTTTGAGTAGCGTTTCGCCATCATTTGTGCCGGGATGCGATACACGTCGTGGATGAGTCCAAGCTTTTCTAGCCCCAGGATCACATAACCGGAGAGATCGAACTGCCACCAGCGCAGTCCGTGAAAGGCTGAGCGCGGGAAGGCATGATGGTTGTTGTGCCAGCCTTCGCCGAAGGCCAGTAAACCGACGAGCCATTCGTTGCGGCTCTTATCCGGCGTCTCATAATCGCGTTTGCCGAAGGTGTGGCAGACCGAGTTCACGCTCCAGGTGACGTGATGAGCCAGGCAGATACGTACCAGTCCACCCCAGATCAGACCACTCCAGCCGCCGATCAGGAAGGGAATGAGCAACGATAACACGAACCAGAGAGGAAAGGCGCGGCTGACGAAAACCACGATGGGATCATTCACTAAATGTTTGCAATACACTTTGGGATCGGCCAGGCGGTCCTTGAACATCCAACCAATGTGCGAGTGGAAGAAGCCATCCACCGGGCTATGGGGATCACCTTCGCGGTCCGCCAGCGCGTGGTGGCGAATATGGGTCGCAGCCCACGCGATGGCTGGTCCCTCGATAGCCATCGAACCCAGGGCCAGGAAGATGAACTTGACAACGGGATGTGGATTGAAGCTCCTATGGGTCAGCATGCGGTGGAAACCAACGGTCACCCCAAGCGCGGTAAGCGTGTACATAACCAGGAGCAATGCCAGGTCGGTCCAGTTGATTGCTCTTTGCCAAAGTGTGCAGATTGCATAGACAGTGGCGACTAATGGCCCGACAACAACTACAAGAACCCCTACTTTATAGAGGGTACTGGTTTTCAAATCAACCTCCGGTTCAGAACCGTTTCTTTTTTTTTCGGAAACTTTGCCTCAATAATGATAGACACTAGAGTACGAGTCGAAAAGATGAGCAAATGTTTCATGAGTTATTTGTGGTCCTTTTTTGTGTGACCGTTGTCGTTCCATGAATAAGGAATGAGCACTCGTGAGACATGGCTTGAGGTTGTTGCGCGACGTTTTGGCTGCTATTGACGCTATACCTGATAGACGATACGTATGTTATAAGCCGAGCAACGATTTTGTGAACCTTCATCGATTGGGAGAATGTGACGATGAAAGGATAGTGAGGGTGATACACAAAGTAAGTTGTGACGGGAATGTCTCTCTATGGAAAATAATGAGCAACGGCCGCCATCTCCGCAAAGCATGCTTGCCGAGATCGATGAACCGGCGGCGGAGCATGACCAGGACCAAGAAATAGCCAACCAGGATCAGGATCACGACCAAGAAATAGTCGACCAGGATCAGGATCAGGAAATAGTCGACCAGGATCACGATCAGGATCAGGAAATAACTGACCTGGGGCAGGACCAGGATCAGGAAATAGCCAATCAGGAGCCACCCATTACGCAACCGCTTGGCGCTATCGTGCGACCGCACCCTGGGCGGCGATTCTGGCTGCAAGGTCGCCTGAGCGAGCAGCAGGTGATGGTTGATGATGACGATAATGACGATGATGACGATGATGACGACACTGACCATGTGGTTGCTGTACGGAAAGAGCCAACCAGGAAGCAAATAACGGACGTAATGCCGCGCGTCAGCATCGGCCAGGCCGCGCTCATGATTACCGTCGCAACTCTGCTTGCTCGTGTGCTCGGTCTGTTGCGCGGCTCACTGTTTACCGAGGTGCTCGGCGCGACCACCACGTCCGATGCTTTTAACCGCGCCTTCTTGATCCCCAATTCTATCTACACCATCGTTACGGGCGGGGCCTTGATCTCGGCCTTTATTCCCGTGTTTAACCAGTACATGCTTGAGAAGCGCGACAAGCAGGAGGCATGGCGTGTTGCCAGCCTGGCAATCAATCTGGCGACGCTGGCGATGGTGGCTTTGGGGCTGCTGGCGATTGTTTTTGCGCGTCAACTGGTCGCTGTGTATAATCCTGGCGTCAGTGCAGCTCAACTCGACCTTGTTGCGGTGCTCACGCGTATTATGCTGCTGCAAGCCGTCATCATGGGCGTTGGTATCGTGATAAGCGCCATCCTCAATGCGCGCCAGCATTTCTTTCTGCCTGCCCTGGGGTCCGTACTCTATTCGGCTGGCTTGATTATTGGTCTCATACCGGGGCTTGTCCTCATACGCTTGAACCAGCCCAACGCGCTGATTGCCGTGTACTGTGCCACAGGTGGCGTGGTACTGGGGGCTGTGCTGATGGTCGGGGTGCAATTTTTTGGCTTGCCGAGAGTTGGCATGCACTATACCTTTAGCCTGCAGTGGCGTCATCGGGGGATTGTACTTATGGTACGCCTGATGGTGCCACGCGTGATTAACGCCGTTGCGCTCAACCTGTCGCTCACCATGGATGTATTTCTGGTCTCATTGCTGGCCTTCGCCGGTTTTGTGACGCTATACACCCTGGCCTTTACGATTCTGATGATCCCGCTGGGTATGGTCATCAACGTGGCAACCGCCATGTTCCCGGCCATGACCGAATACGCCGCCAGTGGTCGCATGGATCGTTTCCGCACAGTGGTTCTGGACGCGTTACGCAGTACGCTTTTTATTGCTATTCCTGCCGCCATCGGCCTGATTTTATTGAGCCTGCCAATCGTCCAGGTCCTCTACGAGCATGGTTCTCTGTTTACGTTGAACGATGCCATCATGACCTCTATTCCGCTGATGGGCTATGCTGTGGGTCTGCCTGGCTGGGCCGCGAGCGAGATTTTGACGCGCTCATTTTATGCTTTGCGCGATAGTAAAACGCCGGTAATCGTGAGTATCTGGCAATTTGCTTTAAAAATTGCCTTGAGTTTAACACTCATGGACCCTGTCGTCTGGCTGGCACAGATGCACCTTGGCGTATTCGCGCATCCGAGTTCTGTGAGTATCGCAATGGCGAGCGCCTGGGGCATGGGTGCGCTGGCCTTTGCAACCTCGCTGGCGGTGTTGTCGGAAGCTGGCATGCTCCTCTGGTTGTTGCATAAACGCATAGGCGGCCTGCATCTGCGCTTGCTGGTTCCCTTTATCAGTCGCATCATGGCAGCGGTAATCGTGATGATCCTCGCCATTGCTATCACGCATTGGCTGCTTGATCTGCTGATTGTGACCGGGGATGCCTCTGGCAATCAATCGTTGACGGTGGATGAAATTGCCAGGGTGTTGTTAAAGTTGGTGATCACCGTGGCGATTGGCAGCATCGTGTATCTGCGCATGGCACGCTATGCCGGGTTACTTTCAAGTAAAGAATTGGCTCCTATTCAGCGTCTACTTGTACGTCTGCATCTCTCCTGGTTGTAGGTCCGGCAGGCGCGGTACCTTTCGCTAAAGAGGCTAGCCAGGGCTAGCGCTGTTGTGGTATGCTTTAGCAACAATGCTGTACAATATACCCTGGAATAGTTTTTACCGTTGGCGCATATCCTATGTGACTTCTATTTTGACCTATCCTATTTTGATCTATAATAGTCGAGAAATTCGTGGACAATGAAGCGCGGCAGCCCTCTTCGCCTCAACAGGAGGGTACGAAACAACAAAAATATTATGGCTGGCAATATGATCAGGATGATGCGACCGAGGTGGTAAAACCCCCATCTGCCGTGGTTCCTCCTCGTTTACGTGTCCCACCTCAACAATTTCCAGCGTGGCCGTCTTCGCAGCAGCCTCCTTCTCAATGGATTGGACGTGGTGAGATGCCCGATGCACAAAATGAGCAGGATGTGCAGAATGTGCAAAGCGTACAGAAAGCGGCGCCACCATCGTACCAGGAGCCTGCAGACCCCCTGGAACCCCTACAGGATATGGGAACGACATTGAGCTATACGCAGGGCATGGAGTTTCAATATTTCGATGCGCCGCAGCCCTCTCAATCTTTCGAGCAATTGCGGCAAGAACGGTTTCAGCAGTTGAGAGAAGAGCGCTTGCGTCGTCAGCAGCGGCGCATGCCACCCGCTCCTGGTCTGGCAAACTCTGCCGTGCGCGAGCTAAACGCGCCATTGCTCCCAGCGCGCAAGGCGACTATCACCACGCAGGCGGTATCACCACCACCTCGTCGCGAACGTGCATCTATTATTCCCGCCCAACTTTATGCACAGGTAGCGTCGCTGCTCTCTATCTCCTCTCGCCTGATCCCGCGCTTACCAGCACGAGAGGTAGAGCCGCCCATAGAAGTTGTTCCGGCTGCGGAGGCTGCTCAGAATACCGGGATGATCCAGCGTTCGCAGATCAGGCGAGCGACGATGATCTTGACCATTGCTTTTGTCGCCAGTCGTGTCCTGGGGCTGTTGCGCACCTCTATGTTCGCGTATGTCTTTGGGACGGGCATCACCTCGGACGCGTACGTGCAGGCGTTTCTTATCCCCGACCTGATTTTCAATATCGTGGCGGGTGGCGCGCTCAGCTCGGCCTTCATTCCAGTCTTTACCAGGCATATGGTGGCTGATAAGGATGAGAATACCGCGTGGCATATTGCCAGTGCCGCGTTGAACCTGGCGATGGCGATCATGACGGTCCTGGCGCTGGTCGCCATTCTCTTTGCGCCCGAAGTGGTGCCGCTCTACAACGCCGGTGATTCGCCGCAGGAACTCGCTTTGATCGTGAACCTCACACGCATCATGTTGCTGCAAGCCATCGCGCTGGGAGTGGGCGTGATTATGACTTCGGTCTTGAATGCGCGCCAGAACTTTCGCCTACCCGCGATTGGCACGGTACTCTATAACCTTGGGCTGATACTGGGTCTGATGCCAGGGATTGCCCTGGCGTTTGTTGGCAAGCGCAATGATACGCTGGCGGTGTATGCTGCCACCTGGGGCGTGGTGCTTGGCGCGGTATTTCAGGTAGCCGTGCAGGTTCCGGGGCTGTTCAAGGTCGGCATGAAATACAAGCCAACCTTTGACTGGCGTCATCCCAGCGTGATTCAGATCGGTCGCCAGATGGTGCCGCGTGTGATTAACGCGGCCATGTTGTATGTCTCAACGTTTGTGGATCGTGGTTTGATTCAACTACTCGTGGTGGTGGTTGGTGTCGCGGGTACCGGTGGCTTAATCACACAGTATTCTCAGGCGTTGCAATTGATGTTATTGCCGTTGGGCGTCTTTGGTATGTCGGTCTCCACCGCTGCTTTTCCCACGCTGGCGGAAAACGTGGCGAAGGGGCGCATGGACCGTGTGCGTGCCACCATTGTTGAGACCCTGCGCAGCATCTTGTTCATGGCGATTCCCTCTAGCATTGCCCTGATAGTCTTGAGCCTGCCGATTATTCAAGTGGTATTGCAGCATGGGCGTTATACGCTGGCTGATGCTCAGTCAACCGCCGTGCCACTGGGCTGCTTTGCCGTTGGTCTGGCGGGCCTGTCGGCGGTGGAAATTTTGACGCGATCATTTTATGCCATGCGCGATAGTAGGACCCCGGTGATTATCAGTATCGCGCAGTTCGTGCTGAAAATCGCCTTGAGTCTGCTTTTGATCAACCTGGCGGTGCTGGGGATGCAATGGGGTATGGGCGCGTTGGCGTTATCGACTTCTATCGCGGGACTGCTCGAAGCGCTCGTGCTGTTCTGGATTTTGCACCAGCGCATCGGCGGTTTGCAGATACACGAGCTGGGTGCCTTCGTTGGTCGGGTTGCTGTGGCCTCGGTGGTGATGGCCATTGGCCTTGGTATTGCGCGGACTATCCTCGATCTCGTGCTTTCGACGACGCGTACGCCAACGTTGGGTATCGTTGGTACGTCCATCGCGATGCTAAAGTTGCTGATCGAGGTCTTTGTCGGACTGTTCATCTACATCCGTTGTGCACGCTGGCTTGGTATCGAAGAGCTAGGCCCCATCAAACGTGTGCTGGATCGTCTCAAGTTATCCTGGATTTAGCGTTATGGAAATACTATCATGAAACGTTTACGGCTATCTATTGTTGGCTTTGGTTTTGTCGGCCAGGGATTGGCGCAACTGCTGTTGGAGAAAGAGGCGCTTTTGCGGCAAAAGTACGATCTAGATGTAAGCCTGGTGAGTGTGGCAAACTCACGACACGGCTGTATTTATCGTGAAGAAGGGCTTGATATTCCGCTCTTGCTGGATATCGCGACGCGGCGTGCTCCGCTCACAGAGCATCCTGGTGTACAGCATTGGCATAGTGCATTGGCAGGCTTGCAAGCGACCAGTGGTGAGATATTGGTGGAGACGACCTGGACCAACCTGCGTGACGCGGAACCAGCTCTCAGCCACATTCGTGCCGCGTTGCAGCAGCGCAGGCACGTGATTACCGCGAACAAGGGGCCAGTCGCTTTATATGGCAAAGAGCTGTTTGCCATGGCGCAGCAATATGGCGTGCAATTACGCGCGGAGGCGACAGTGATGGCTGGTACTCCGGTCTTGAGCACTGTGCGCGAGGGCATGGCGGGCGCGAACGTGAGTGCGATACGTGGTATTTTGAATGGGAGCACGAACTACATCCTGAGCGCGATGGAGGGTGGCCGCGATTATGCGACGGTGCTGGCGGAGGCGCGTGCCGAGGGCTACCTTGAGGCAGATCCCAGTGCCGATGTTGAGGGCCATGATGCCGTTGCGAAGGCGCTGATCCTGGCCGCGTTGGTATTTGGACGCTCGCTCCTGCCTAATGATGTGGTGAGGCAAGGTATCACTGAAGTCACGCAAGAGCAAGTGCAGCAAGCGTTGGCTGAAGGCAAGCATATCAAGCTGCTTGCTTCCTTGCAGCTTACAGGTAATGGTGAAGATGCGCCGTTGATGGTGCGTGTCGAACTTGTGGCCTTGCCTGAGCATGATCCGTTGGCGCTTGTACGTGGTGCGTTGAACGCGATTACCTTTACCACCGATACGCTAGCGGACGTGACGATTGTGGGGCCTGGTGCTGGGCGCTTGCAGACGGCTCAGGGCCTGTTTGCTGATTTGCTGGCGATTGCCGCGATGGATTGAATGGGTGATGGGTTGGCGGCCTGCGGCCGCCAACCCATCACCTCCATCTGTTAGTTGTACAACTTCGACTTAATGTATGGTGGGATCGCGCCCCAATCGCCGTTGGCTGGTTGCAGAATGTAGCTGCCATCGGACCCTGTGCCGTCCTGCAAAACATTCTGGTTGCTTAAACCAATATGGGCCGCCTTTGGATCGTTGAGGTTCATTTTTAAGGCAAATTCAGCCAGATCCGCCAGCGACATGTTGGTTTTGATCGTTTGCTGTAAGGCATCCATCGCAGAATAGAGGTGCGGCCAGGTCGATATCTGCTTCACCTTGGAGAGCACCGCCTTCATAATAATTTGTTGGCGGGCGGAGCGCCCAAAATCGGTCAACTCTGAAAGGTTTTCGGATGTGCCCATGCCACATACCGACAAAGGCTCACGTGCACGAGCATACTCGATAGCCTGCGCTCCGTTCATTTTCTGCGTGCCCTTGTTAAATTGCACCTTGATCCAACTCGCATCTTTTGCGGCATTGTCGTTCTTTGGGTAACAGGCGTTGAAAGAGTCGGGAACATACACATTGACGCCGCCGACCGCGTCAATCACCTTCTTAAAGCCGGTAAAGTCAATGGTCAACCAATATTTGGTGGGCATACCCGTGACCACTGAAACTTTTTGAGCAACGGCCGCGCCACCTGCCGCCGGATTTTGGTTATTGTTGGAAGCATTCTCATAAATGGCATTAATTTTGTTGTAGTAGCCCGAATTGGCTGGATATTGGACCGTGAGGTCGCGTGGTATCGAGATCAGCGAGGTATGATGGCTCTGCGGGAGCAAGCTGATCATCAGCATGGAATCAGTCAGGTATGCCCCGTCGTGGCTACCGCCGCCATAGCCCAGGATGAGCAGATTGGTACGATTACTGGTACCCATGTAGCCGGTATCGGTACTGAGCGGAGGTTGGGTCGAGATTTTTGAGCCGAAGGCTAAGACGCGTTGAGTGGTGGTAAAAGCGAATACCACGAGCAAAACGACGACGATGGCAACGGTTAAGCAACCTATCGCACGTCTATTGCGACGTCGCGGTCCTTTGCTCCCGTCTGTGAGTTTCTGGCCTGGCTGTTGGGTGTAGGGATAACGACCAACTTCGGGGTTGGGCTGCTGCCTATATGGGGTTTCGCGCTGCTGATTCGGGTTGCGTGCAGCCTGGTTTGGCGTGCGCTGACCGTGTTGGTCCTGTTCGCTAAAACTACCCAGCACCAACTTTCCTTGCGGACCCTGGGGTGGCTGTGGTTGGTTATGTGATGGAGCGTGCGGTGGTTGTGGGCGTGCGCGCTCGGTTGGTTCGTCTGGATTATAATAATTTCCTGGCATAGAATATCCTTTATGAATAACGAACTTTTTGCCATAGCTATGCTTTATATAAGCGAAATGAGCGTAGCCACGGGACAAGAAGACATACTTTCTGCCCTTTTGTCTTTTGCTACAAAAAAATGCTTCAAAGAAAAGAACGAATCAGACAGCGATAAGTTGCAGGTACTATTTTTTGACCCAGTCGCGTACGCTAGCTTGATCTTTGCCATAGCGGGTAGCGACGATCTCGGCCATGATTGCCAGGGCCATTTCTTCGGGAGCAG
>DATAYF010000290.1:0-5861 GCA_036272735.1 Ktedonobacteraceae bacterium | reverse complement strand
CTACCTAGCGCAAAATAGCGATACTTATCGCAAATCATCGCTAAGGACGGTACAAGTATACTACGTGCTATGCGTGTTGACAAGGGGAATTTTGATGCAGCCACACTATACATTTTCGCAAATTGTGAGGGGATAATCCCCGTATTTATTACAACAAAAGGAGCTTTGAAGTTCATCCCTCAAAGCTCCTGTACGCCTTTTATTTTAACATTATCTGACGGCTTGCTTCGCTTTGAGCATGCGCGTCAGTTCGCTCACCACGTCATAGCGCCTATATGATGGCATGAGGTACACTCCCTGCACCATGTTGCGGGCCTCTTCTAGCATCTCCTGCGCTAGCTTCAACCCTTCTTCATGGCTTTGTTCACCGGCTAGTCTCATGCGTTCTCGTATGCGATCAGGAATACTCATGCCCGGCACCTCGTTGTGCAGGTATTCGGCGTGTCGTGCACTATGCAAGGGGATGCATCCAAGTAGCATTGGAATGGGCGGCTTGCCAGCTCGTCGCAAAAAACGTTCCAGGGGCGCGATTTCATAGATGGGCTGCGTCATGATGAACTGCGCACCCGCTTCGATTTTTTTGTGATATTTCTCGATTTCGTGCTCGGTTTCTTCATCGGTCATGTTCAAATTGAGCGCGCAGCCAATATGAAACGAAGCCTGCGCTCCGATGGATGAGTCGGCGGCATCGTGCCCTTCGTTCAAGCCACGAATCACGCGCATCAGCCCAATAGAATCAACGTCCCACACGCCAGTCGTATTGGGATATGCTCCCACACGTAGCGGATCGCCCGTCACGGCCAGGATATTGTGAATGCCGAGCGCGTGCGCCCCCAACAACTCCGATTGCAGCGCCATCAGGTTGCGGTCACGCGGCGTAAAGTGGATAATCGTTTCAATGCCAAGCTGGTCTTGAATGAGCCGCGCCAGGGCCAGGCAGCTCATGCGCACGCGGGCCATTGGACTATCGGCAATGTTGATCACATCGGCTCCGGCTTTTTGCAGCATCGCCGCGCCATCCAATAACTTTGTGGGATTTAATCCTTTGGGTGGATCAAGCTCAACGCTGACGACGAACTCGCCTGCCTCTAACTTTTCCTGAAGCTGCGTTTTCGTGCCCTGTGGCGGCAGCATCACCTCATTCTCTGTGCTATTGATCACGATGGTAGCTTTGCCGTTGGCTGCTGCTTTGTGTGCATTGTCCGCTACCTGCTGCTCATTTGGGCCGTAGTGTTCGTCCAGCGCCTTACGCATGGCGGCGATGTGCTTTGGCGTCGTGCCGCAACAGCCACCAATGAGGTTGACACCCGCCTGGGCAAAGCGCAGCGCGTAGTCCGCGAAGTATTCGGGTGTGGAGACATAGAAGAAGCGATTGCCTATACGGGCTGGTAAACCGGCGTTTGGCTGGGCTGAAAAGAGTGGAGCTTGCGTTTGGGTGAGATGTTTGGTGGTATCAATAATCTCTTTTAACGCATCGAGCGTGGCGGCCGGGCCGACGCTACAATTGGCACCAAGGATATCTACGCCGAGGTCATTGAGCACGGTTGCGACCCGCGCTGCCGATTGTCCGGCGAGGGTATGACCATCATCCTGGAAGCTCATCTGAGCCACGATGGGTAGTCCGCCCACCTCCTGGGCCGCGAGCACCGCCTGGCGTAATTCGGCCAGGCTGGAAAAGGTCTCTAAGATCAGAAAATCGACCCCTCCGGCCTGGAGCGCCTCGATCTGGGCGCGGAATATGGCGCGTAACTCGCTGAGACGCTGCTCATCGGGCGCTTGTATGGGGCGTCCTGTGGGGCCGACTGCTCCGGCGATAAACACGCTTTGCCCGACCACCTCGCGCGCCTCTTTCGCGATGCTGGCTGCTCGCATGTTTATTTCACGGACCCGTTCCCCCAGGTTGTAGGTTTCTAGCCTGGTTCGATTAGCTCCAAAAGTGTTCGTCTCAATAATTTGTGCGCCAGCGCTGATATATTCCTGATGAATACTTTGAATTAATTCTGGTTGGGTCAAATTGACGGCGTCGAAACATTGTTCATAGGTGACGCCTCGTGTGTAGAGCAGTGTGCCCATAGCCCCGTCGCACAGAACCGGGCGCTGCTTCAACTGTTCGAGTAATGGGTGCTCCATAAAAAAATTTTCTCCCGCCGCATAGAGTGATCTCTGTCTATTGTACCTTAGTTTAACATCGTTTGGAAATGTTGCGCTCTAATAGTTTCCTGCATACATAGAGAAATCGGATTTATGTAAGGTGTCAGAAGGTGTCCGACAAGGTGTCAGAAGGTGTCGGACAAGGTGTCAGAAGGTGGCAGACAAGGTGTCGGACAAGGTGGCAGACAAGGTGGCAGACAAGGTGTCAGATTGAAAAGTGCCATAACCGCGCTCTACAAGATGGATTACGCAAGGTGGCAAAGGTGGCAAAGGTGGCAAAGGTGGCAAGGGTGGCAAGGGTGGCAAGGGTGGCAGTGGACGTAGTCCAACTCTGAACTCTCGACTCCTGAGCAGTGTTCTGCTACAATGCATGTGAGTCATTTATTATTGTGTGAGGAGTCGTGTCTCAAAAAAGTGGCATGAATAATAGTATTGCATAAAAAAGGAGTGGCCTTGATCAAGGCCACTCCTGCATAATACTTTGATTTATTTCGCATTAACTTTAATTGTATGGGCTTTGGCGTGTTCCGCTTTAGGCAAATGCAGCGTCAAGATGCCATTATCGTAATGAGCCTCAACACTTTCCGCATTAATTGGTGCTGGCAATGTGAACGACTGTTGGTATTGGCCGGACTGGAAGCCCTGCCAATGCAATGTTGCCCCTTCTGGAAGCTCCGTTTGGGTTGACCATTTCAGATTGACTGTGTCCTGCTGTACGGTAATTTCCACATCATCAGACTTGACCCCGGCCATTGGTACCTGGAGAGTAAAGCCTTCGGGAGTTTCGTACAGATTGCTGTTCACGCCACGATTATTCCATACGCTGGTCATACGTGGTGAAAGAATGCTGTCCTCGAAGAGGCGGTCCATAGCTTCACGCAGTGAAACAGCTTCGTTGAACGGATTGTAGCGCGTAATGTTTGCCATCGTTGTATCTCCTTTTACTTCAGTATTTGATCGCATAGAGGCATACGTCCGCGTGCCTCTATGCGATCAGGCTTGTCTTTGTCTTTCTGATGAGAGTATATACCTGATTTTGTTAGAACAACGTAAACGATGTATAAGAAGTTTGTTAGAAAGTTTGATAGTGTTGTTATCAAACTTTACGCTCTCGACTCCTGACCTGTGTTCTGCTACAATGCATGTGAGTCATCTACAATGTAACCTGGGAGGAATCGTGTCGTGACGGTGAAACAACAACCAACGACCGGGGATATCGATCACCTTTTAAAGAGGGGTGTTTCACTGGTCGAGAAAGAGGCGGATCTGCGCCGTCTGCTGCTTGAGGGCAATAAAGGGGAACCATTACGCGTCAAATTGGGCGTTGATCCTACACATCCAGATTTGACGATTGGGCATGCCGTCGTTTTTCGTAAGCTGCGCCAATTTCAGCGTTTAGGTCACAAACCGGTCGTGGTCATCGGCGACTGGACCGCGCGTCTGGGCGACCCCAGCGGTCGCGAGGAGGCACGCAAGCCACTGACCGCTGAGCAGGTGAACTTCAATGCCACCACCTATCTTGATCAGTTTTTTAGGATCGTTGATCGTGAGCAGACCGAGGTGCGCCGTCAGAGCGAATGGTTCGACACCTTTTCGCTTGCTGACGCCATCAAACTGCTCGGCTACAAAACCGTCGCGCAGATGCTGGAGCGCGACGATTTCTCTAAGCGCTACAAAAGCGGTATCGAAGTTTATCTGGCTGAATTTATGTATCCCTTGTTGCAGGGCTATGACTCGGTGGCTTTGCGTGCCGATGTGGAGATTGGTGGCACCGATCAAACCTTTAATCTATTGGTTGGACGCGAACTTCAGCCAACCTTTGGTCAGTTGCCGCAGCAAATCTTGACCATGAACCTCATTGTGGGCCTGGATGGTGTGAAGAAGATGGGCAAATCGCTCGATAACTATATCGCCATGACGGCTCCAGCCAACGATATGTTTGGGAAGCTGATGTCGTTGCCCGATCCATGCATGCGGACCTACTTCGAGGCGCTCACCGACGTGACCGACGAGGAACTCGACGAGTTCGAGCGTAAAATGACGGAAGGGACGCTGAACCCGCGTGATGTGAAGCTGCGTATGGCGCGCGACATCGTGACTGAGTTCCATGATGCCCAGGCCGCCCAGGCCGCGGAAGAGGCCTTTATCCGCCAGTTTTCGCAACGCAAATTGCCGAACGATATGCCCGACTATCATCTCAGCGCTCCCAAAAACATTGTTGATGTGATGATTGAGGCGGGGCTTGCGGCGAGCAATAACAAGGCCCGTGAGTTGATCCGGCAGGGCGGCGTATCGTTCTTTGCGCAAGGCGCGTCTGGTGATGCGACCCGGATTACCGACAGCGAATTCATCATCCCGGTCGTTGACGGGGCGGTGCTCAAGGTTGGTAAGCGGCAGTATATCCGCATCAAGGCGTAATTGAGCAGGCGAAGCACTATAAGGAGGTATCAGCACGTATGCCACAGGCAAAGATTGGCGTTATCGGTGGCAGTGGACTGTATCGCATGGAGGGCATGAGCGAGGTTGAGGAGGTTCGGGTAGCTACCCCGTTTGGCGATCCAAGTGACATAATTACTGTTGGCAAGGTGGATGGCGTGTCTATGGCCTTCCTGCCTCGTCACGGGCGTGGGCATCGTTTGAACCCAACGGAAATTCCTGTGCGCGCCAATATCTGGGCGTTGAAAAGTCTGGGTGTTGAATACGTCATCTCCGTCAGTGCGGTTGGCAGCCTGCGCGAAGAACTGGCCCCGTGTGACCTGGTTATTCCCGACCAATTTTTTGATCGCACGAAAAGTCGTGTCAATAGCTTCTTCGAGCAGGGCATTGTCGTGCATTGCACCTTCGCAGAGCCTACCTGCCCTACCCTTAATACGTTGCTGTACGACGTAGCGCACCAGCTTGATGACGTGACGGTGCACCAGGGCGGCACGTATGTGTGTATGGAGGGTCCACTGTTCTCGACGAAGGCCGAGTCGACGCTGTATCGCAAGCTGGACATGGACCTGATTGGCATGACCGCGCTACCTGAGGCGAAACTGGCTCGTGAGGCCGAGTTGTGTTACGCCATGATTGCCTGTGTGACGGACTACGATTGCTGGCATGAAACCGCCGAGTCGGTGACGGTTGAAATGGTAGTGGGCAATCTCAACGCCAACGTCACCAATGCTCAGCGTATCCTACAAGCGGTCGCGCAGAGGATACCCGATGATCGGGCGCAATGTTCCTGTGGCTGTGCTCATGCGCTTAACGCCGCCATCATGACGGACCCTGCGCGCATTCCTGCCGAGACCAAAGAGAAATACCGCCTGCTTACTGAAAAATATATTGGTTGACAAAGAACTGCTCACAGTGTACAATGTATCCGTCTCGTACGAAAACAGTTTGAACGAGACGGACCGGTTTTCTTCTGGTCCTGTCGGTCGGCACAATTGGGTCCTGTGCGGCAGATGTCTGTGAACCCCGCTAGGTCCGTGAGGAAGCAACGGTAAATGGGCCTCTCTGGGTGACACAGGGTTGCCTGATTGTGCTGACCGGCAGGACCGGGCGAAAATCGGTTTTCTGCGTCTTTTTGAGCTTTTTAATGGGTACTCGTAGTAGCTAGCAGTGGGCTTGTTTGTGGCCCGTCACACGGTCGTACTATCGGCGGGAGTGTTTCTATGGCCTCACAATCTCTCTATCGTAAGTGGCGCTCACAGACCTTCGGCGAACTC
>DATAYF010000289.1:0-4879 GCA_036272735.1 Ktedonobacteraceae bacterium | reverse complement strand
GGGCTGGGCAGGCGGCGGCGCTATCGCACGGCGTCATAATCTGCATCAGGACACAAGAAGTCCCCGCGGTACAGTACCGCGGGGACTTCTTGTGTCCATCAGATGCATCAGCTATAGCGCTGAGACTGGCGGCGTGAACGGTGGCGTGTTGCTTTACGCTCTGTTCGCGTTCGTGTGCTACGAGCGCGATAGGTGAGCCAGTGCCAGATGATAACGGCAAGGATGGCTCCGAGCAGCGTTTTGAAAATCGGCACGCCATAAGCGCACAATTCCCAGGGAAGGTTGATGATAATGATATCGGTCAACAGCCAGATGCCGATGAGCGCCGCAATAATCGCGCCGATCAGGCCGAATCGCAAGCGCCAGCCAGTGGCGAATTCCGCCAGCAGTCCCACCAATACTGCGATGCCCAGGTCGATAAGCTGGGTGAGCGTGATGTTGAAGTGGAATCCAAGGGCATGTCCGTTGAACACGACGACATCCGCCAAAGGTATAGGCAACGCAACCATGATCAGGCTTCCTTTCCTCTCTTTATGCAAAACAAATATAGGGACCGATTGATCGTGTCCGCGTCTCCTCTCAGACAACCAACCCAGTCCCTTACGACGTTGAGACTGTGATGCTTGTTAGTCAGTAGGGTTCAACGGACACGATCAATCGGTCCTTACAGGTATTGTATGCAGGCTAGGCCGCGCGCGAATCGTCTTTATTGCGGATCGCCTCCACCAATTGTGGGGCGTGCTCCTCCGCGAGCGCCTTGACCCACTGGGAATGCCCTTCTAGCTTCTCTCCATATAACAATTGGAGCGCCAGGTAGAGCCAGCAGAGAGCGTTCGGCACGGTCATGTAATCCTTGTTGGCGCGTTCGGCTGCCGCTTTGCTCATGCGTTCGTATTTGCCCCGGTCAGTGAGCAGGTCGTACATATATTGCGCAACCTGTTTGGTGTTGCCCGAATCAACGAGGTAGCCAGTGAGGTCATCGTCGATTTGCAGTGGAATGCCACCAATTTTCGATGCAATAATCGGCTTCCCCTTCATCAGCGCCTCCGTCACCTTGACTTCAAAGCCCTCTTTGATGGAAAGCTGAAGGGCAATCGCGCATTTGCTCATGAGCGTATCCAGAATCTGGTCGCGGTGCGGCAAGCGCATAACCTTTATGTCATCACTGAAATCGGCGTAGAGTTCCGTCTGTAGCGTGCACATCAGCGCATTGTGGACCCGTATGCCATCTGGATCATCGATGGAACTGTTTCCCGTGATGACGAGTTGCGGAAGGGGCTTCTGCTCCTCTTCCAACATGCAGCGCAATTTTCGGTACGCTTCAAGCACATCGGGGATACCCTTGGACGGATCGAAGCGGGCCACCTGAATAATATAGGATCGCTGCTCGTCGAGCGGTGTTTGCCCTTCTTGCAGCAGCAAATCATTAAAACGTTGCATGTAGATCGACATTTGCTGGGCTGTCAAGGGTTTATTCAAGCCATCCAATGGGTCGGTGGTTGCAGGCATGTAAAAGATTTTTTCCGCTGGCACGCACTCGGGAATAAACTCTTTAATGGGATGACTGATAAAGTAGTCGGCATCTTTTATATAGTTCCAGAGGAAGCTCCAGGTCGTATACTGGGGGGTATCAGGCTTGTTTGCCAGGTCGGCTTCGATCTGAATATGTGAACGATAGATAATTTTTGTCGTGGGATTATTTTGCTTGATATAGGGAATCAAACCAGACGGCTGGGGATCATCTATCACAATCACGTCGGCCGGTTGAAGCACGTCCTCCATAGCTACAGCATTCTCATGCGCCCAGGTTTCGTAAATGGCCTTATCTGCTAGCGTCAGTTCTACTGCTGGTGGCACAACTGCTTGCAACACGTTATGAAATTTGGTTTTTGTGACGTCGAATGCCTCTTGTTTTGGCAGCAAGACATACCAGCGTGCATCAACCTCTAACAGGTGCAAGAGCCTGATCAGTGCGTGGCGCATGAGTGCAACGCCGCCACCGCGTGGAGTTGCGCTGAGAAATACTAGTCTCTTGCCTTTGAACGCGGCTGCCAGGCTGGTGAGCAACGCGAAATCTTCTTGAGTCGCTGTTTTCTGGTAGTCGGCGAGTGTGACGAGTTCGGCCACATTGACTTCGTGGGTCTCGTCCAGGCGTGGGTACACAATGTTGTTCTCGTCGAAGCGCGAGGCAATATCTTGTACCAGGTCTTCTAGTGTTTCTCGATATTCGTCGTCCTGTGGCCTGATGCGATACGGTACGATATCTTCTTGCAGCCAGAGCCTGGACGTGAGATCTTTTAACTGCTCGTGCTCCCGAAACGCGACCGCAATAAATTGGAGATCGCGCTCTTGCGACTGCTGCTTCAACCATTGGAGCAGCGCCGCCTCTGGCTCTTGCTGCTCTAATGGCACGCTATGCATGGTAAGCTGGCCGCTAGACAGTTCGGCGATATGTATAGCTCCATCCTTGAGCTGAATGCTTGCATATGCTGCCAGGGGCTTGCTCTGCGCCAGCGCTGGCGGGACGTTTTCACTTATTGAAAGTGGAGATACACGATTCAACATAATAAAAATCTTACCTTCCATACCTGATCGGTTGATCAGGCCATGAGATGTATGATCATAAAAGAGTAACAGTGTGCTTCCTGCTATCAGGGAACAATAAGATAAGGATAATATTGTTTGTTGGTAAATACGCCTGATTGAATTGGGTAGATGCTCATGTTAAGAGGAATGTACCTGTTAGCCTGTTCTATCAAGGTAGCCAGAAACAGGTCAACACATAAGCTATTTATTGGCTACGACTAAGAATAAATAAAGTATAGAGCATACCTGTTAGCATTACAACGTTGTGACCCATATGGTTTATTCCCTTTTTCGCCGCGAGAGTGGTCCAGGCAGGGAGGGGTCAAGCATGGTCATAAACGAGAAATGTAGCGCATCCCGGCGCTTTACCGTATTATAGTAAGGATAGCATGTGTATGCTGAAGGCAACGTATGCATGCAGTGCTAGAGCTTACCGTCTGCCTGTCGACGTAATAGTACCGGCACGGTAGTTCAGGACTCACACGTATTCCTATTTGTAGGCTATAATAAGATTGAATGACTTTATCAGTATATTGGAGGCATACTATGCAGAGTGCCAAGCGCTACTTACTCATTGGCGGCGGGATCGTGCTGGTCATCGGGTTGGTAATTATTATCCTGGCAGCGATTTTTGGACAGCTCCTGAACGTGCTGTATATCTTCTTGATGCTACTGGCTGTGTTGATGATCCTGGCAACCTTGTTCCAGGCGTACTCGATTTTCGCGCTGATTCGTGCTATCAGTACAGTGCGCAACGAGATGAACCCTCTGATTACCTCGGTACAAGAGACGATTGGCGTGGTCAAAGAAACGGCGAGGACAGCAGGCAGTACCGTATCCACTGTTGGCGCGACGACAAGTTTGGCGCAGGAGTTTGCGCTTGGCCCAAGTGTACGCGCTGCGGCGGCCCTGGTTGCCGGTCAGCAGATGGTGCGTGTCTTCTTAGGGCGTGGACGGACGAGGAGCCGTGCGCAGCAACGACGTCAGCAACAAATGGCGGCTGCTGCGGTTGCACGGGGGAAGGAATAGTCAATGTTCCTGCAACTTCTAGATGTGAATTCCGCTCTCGCAATGGGTGGACAGATCGCAGCCATCATCATCTGCGCTTTTCTATTGATTATGGTGCTCTTGCTGTTTGCCGTCAACCTGGGGTTGGCCTTCGGTTTAACCTGGGTACGCGAGAAGGTGGAAGTTATAAAGAAATTGCGGCCGGTGGTTGATAGCGTGAATACATCGACAGAGGCGGCCCTGAATGGTGTGCCGGTGGAAGAGAATGAAAATAAGGTGGTGCGCGCCGTTGCCAGCGTTCCAGGCGGGGTGCATGCCGCCAACCAGAAGGTCGAACAGATCACCAGGAAAGTGGCTGATGGTGTCATTGAGTTTCGTGCTCGCACCGTGCAGGTGCAGACCGTCATCAAAGCTTTCCTTCGGCCCGCTCAATTCCATCCGCAACGTATACAGAGTGAGTCGGAAGTACAGGCTGCGCTAGAGGAACATCCACAAGTTGTCGTGGAGCCGGTTGCTGCTTCCGCGGACGGTTCAAAATCTGAGCAAGAGCGCGCACAGGTCATGCTGGCTGGTCAACGTAGAAACTCGCGGTAAACATGTCATTGCTTGTTGTGAAGGTGACGCCGTTGATGATGCCGCATACTTCCTGTCTGAGATGAGAGAATTGATCTTTGGCTCACCTCAATGCCTGTCTGCTTGCTAAGCCTGGATGACTGCTAGCTTGCTTGGCGGGCGGAACCCTTAATACACCTTCGTCGGGCCACCAAGGCCCGATGTTAGTCGGTATGTTGTTTCGTATGCCGCCAATCGGCATACGAGCAAGAAACACCGATTTAACATGGGCCCCTCCTGGGCCCATACGTTGCTGGGGAACGAACATCGTTCCCAGTAGTCAAAGATACATTCTTATATAAACACACATATGTAACATTGTATTTTTGTAACTTTGTTGTAGCTAGTAGTAAGGGTTCCGCCCCAAGGGCACGCGAATGTTACAAAGATACATAGTTACATCCTCTCTATAGGGGGCCATGTAACATTTGCCTGCCACACCTCCAAGCTGCCAACCACCACCAAGTGTCCCCTAACCCCGCCCGAAATTAATCGGTGCTTTCCTGTTTACCTATCGAGGCAGGCACAGGCATGATCCAGTGACCTGCCCCAGTTGTGTAGATCAATCAATCAATCCGACCATGACAGAGGCACGATGGCATGGGCGCATCTGAGCCGATAGGCGAAACCATAGTTGGGAGTTGTTAGCCATGGCGCATCATTTAACACCCTA
>DATAYF010000288.1:0-14789 GCA_036272735.1 Ktedonobacteraceae bacterium | reverse complement strand
AGAACGGAAGCTTGAGTAAAGCCATCAGCGATGTGGGCTGGTCGGAGGATGTCGTCCCAACTGGAATACAAAGCCGCATGGTATGGGCGGACCGTAGTCAAGATTGACCGCTGGTATCCCTCCTCCAAACGTTGCTTTGATTGTGGACATATTCTCGACTCGCTTTCCCTTGATGTTCGGAACTTCACCTGCCCTGAATGTGGGGCTGCCCATGACCGTGATATCAACGCTGCAAAAAACATTTTGGCCGTGGGGCGCGCGCGTGTCTGCCTGTCGGGGGTGTGGGAGAGTCTGTCAGACCCGGCGCGGTGAAAACCAAACCGGGCAAGATTCCGCGAAGCAGGAAACCCTAGAGGCAACTCTAGGAATCCCCCGGCTTGAGCCGTGGGGAGCATGTCAACTCCGTCTCTTGCTCCTTCATGGTGATCACCCTTCACTCGAAGTAACTGCTCGCTTTCTTCAATCCTTACGGAGTCTGGTTGCTTACGGTGCTTGCATGGAGAAAGAGATCAGGCGCTACTTTGAGCAGCCATTTCGTGTAGGGAGAGAACAAGCACAACACTTTCAATTTGCACATACCTTCCAGGGAAGCTTCGGATTTACCATAGCGTCACAAATTGCCGACACACAGCAGCTTACTTTATGGAACGGCCAGAATCATGCGCCCATACAGAGGAGAGTGCTTGAACGCATAACACGTGGTCTTCTGCTTGCAAAAAGTGCAGAGCAACACCATAATTCAGAGGAGATTAGCAAAAACTTTACCCGTGGTTTGAATGCGAACATGTGCAAAGCCATCGTCGATATGCTTGAGGAAACACAAGACATACAGGTAGCGTATTCGGTGCACTGGTCCCCACGTTTACAACCTTCGTCAGATGTCTCACACATCACACCCATTCTTCTCGACCGAGGAACATCCTCCTACTTGCGAGAGGCTGCTGAGTACCTCGAACGAACGGCAGATACTGATCTTGAAGAGGAAAAAACAGTCACAGGGCTGATTACCAGTTTGAGTTCTGAAGGCCCGGCCGTTGGAATGGTGACCATCTCAACCGAGGGATTTGGTAAAGTCAGTTTTTCGCTTCAACCAAAGGATTACGCCGTTGCGTGCGACGCCCACCGCGATGGACAGGCCGTTAGCGTAAGAGGAAAACTGGCACGACAAGGGAAAAGAGGACCCTTAACGTTGTTACATCCTCGTAAATTTCACATTCATAACGATTAGCATTTATAGAATGTGCTACGACCATTGGTGCGTAAAGGCGCTAGTCAAGCCTCCTTACACACTGCTAGCGCCTTGCAAGGACACGCTCCATAAATTGGGTGTACGGCAAGGTCAGTCCCTGGCGCTGAATGGGATCTGGCTCGCCCGTCACGCGTGCCATTTCCGTGCGCCATTCTGCAAGTGTCGTGAGCATTTCTGCAAGCTTGTCTGGATGGTTACGGCCGAGATTGCATTGTTCGCCGGGATCCGACTCAAGATCGAAGAGCAACGGATCAGCGCTACGTTGCCATCCGTAAAAATCGGGCAGGGGCTGTCCTTGCGCATCTTCAACGATGGGTAAGATGACCTTCCAGTCAAGCGTGCGCAGGGCAAGCGATGCCTGGCGCGTAGACTCGGCGGATATTACATACGGCCGCGCCGTCTCACCTGTGCCATTGAGCAAAGGCATAATACTCGTGCCAGTCAATGGATATGGCAACGCTGGCAGCCCCACCGGCTCGCCAAGGGTCGGGAGAATGTCCTCGGTCGAGACCAGCGCCCCAACACGCCTGGCCTGCTGGCCCGGCAAACGCAGCATGAGCGCGATATGGGTCACGGCATCATATAAGCCGTGATGATCGAAGTAAAAATTTCCCTCGCCGAAGCATTCTCCATGATCGGAAAGCAGGATCAAGAGAGTATTATCCCAGTTGCCTCGCGCTTTCAGCGCCTGTATGATACGACCCACCTCGGCATCCACCTGGCTAATCTCACCGTCGTACTGTGCGACGACGTAGGCGTAATCATCGGGATAGCGCAGCTTCATATCGTCCAGAAACGCGTTATAGTATTCAGGATAAATGCTTCTCACTTCAGCTAAATCAACCGGACCGGAGCCCGGTTGATAGTGCAACGTGTCATAGGGCGGTTGTGGTCCATACGGCGTATGTGGCTCCCAATAGTGCATAAAAAGAAACAGCGGATCCCCACTATATTCCTGGATCAAGCTCAAAGCGCGCTCGGTGAGTTGCTTGCTTTGGTCGATAAAGGGTTTGTAGACGAAGCCCGAGTAGTAGTCGTAGCCGCGTGCGAACCAGCTACCGCGTCCATTGCCTTGTACCGCCAGATTGTCGCATGCGGCCGTAATGTAGCCGCGTTGTTTTAGCAGTTGCGGCAGAAACTGGATGCGTTCAGCAAGGCGGCGCTTGCTGAGATGCGCGACGATACCGTGTCGATAGGGATGCAAGCCCGTGAAGAGTGTGGTAAATGATGGCATGGTTGGGATGCCAGCGGCAAAAGCATGCTCAAAGACGACGCTTCCCGCAGCCAGCGCATCGATTTCAGGCGAGGTGGCTTTGGCGTAGCCGTAGCATCCCAGGTGGTCCGGGCGCAATGTATCGATAGCGATCACCACGATATCAGGCTGGTTCGTAAGTCCGGGCATGGGTCGATCTCTCTTTCTAGCGCGCGAAATGGATGCGTTTACCTTCCTGGGCCGATTGATAAGCAGCGAGCACCATCTCGATACATACGCGTCCATCCTCGGCGGTTGCCAGTGGCCCCACGCGCCCGTGCAAGTAGTCGACGAGCGGGCGTGGTACCGCTTTGATGCGCTCCGCTTGCTGGCGATGAGCGGACAGGTCGAAGTTGTGCCAATCCTGCGCTCCTGCGCGGTACATCTTGAGCGCAGGGGAAGCGGATGGGTGCGGCAGCCACGATGATGGTGCATCGCCATAATTTTGAACGAGCACGCCCTGGTCGCCATACACCTCGGTGGTAGCCTCGGCAGCAAGCATCGTCGAACTGTTCAGCAGAATACCCATCTCCTTCTCAGCAAAGCGATAGATAGCAATACCGTTATCATCCGGGGCCACAGTCGTAACAACGTTATCGATCTCCGCCATCACGCTGACGGGCCGTCCTAGCATCCAATAGAACCAATCGGCGGCATGCGAGGCATCGTCCATGAACATACCCATATTCTGTACCGGGTCGATATGCCAGTTGCCAGGCTGCGCAAAACCTGGCGTCAGCAGGGCATTGATCGCGTGGCGACGGCGCACGACAGCAATCTTCCCCAATGCCCCCTCGTCGAGCAGTGCCTTAATCTTCTGGTTCACCGGGTCGACACGCATCTGGTAGCACATGCTGAACTTGATGCCGTATTGCTTGACCGCTGAAATGATCGTGTCGCAATCGGCGAGCGTCAGTGCCATAGGTTTTTGCAGCAGCACATGTTTACCAGCCTGTGCCGCTGCCACCACGTGCGCCGCGTGCTGATTGGTCGGGCTGGTAACGAAAACGGCATCGATATCTTCGCGCCGCAAGAGCGCATCCAGGTCGTGCTCATACGCGATGCCATATTGTTGGCAGCGCGCCATACCACGTTCGCGGTCCTCGTCCCAGGCGGCGACAACCAGCGCATCTTCGAAGTGTTTGATGGATTCGAGGTAGGCATTGATATGTCCATGCGCGAAGCTGATGACGCCAACGCGCACAACGCTATCGCTTGACATAGCCATGTAGCTTTACTCCTTTCGCCTCATCGGTCACCTCGTTGGGTGCTTGCAGCGTCTCAGGCGCGGGAATGGTGGCTGCCTGTGCCTGTTTTCGCTTGTGCAGTGGCGTAGCTCCTGCT
The DNA here is from genome assembly GCA_036272735.1 of Ktedonobacteraceae bacterium. GTDB lineage: Bacteria > Chloroflexota > Ktedonobacteria > Ktedonobacterales > Ktedonobacteraceae > DATAYF01. The sequence goes on along the minus strand of DATAYF010000288.1, from coordinate 10,944 downwards.
CCAATAACTTCGCCGGGCCTGGGCGTGCCGATCTTCGTGCCACAGATGCCTTGCGTTTGCAGCGGATCAACGCTCCGTCCAGTTTCCGTCAGGCGGCGCACGACCCACATATCTAGACGCGCCGCCAGTTCCTGAGCCACAGCGCTGTGCTGCACAGCAACATCATGTTGTTCCTGCGGATCGTTCTGAAGATCAAACAGTTCTTGCATCGGGCGGCCGTGACGATCCGGTTCAAGCGAGTTGATGAACTTCCAGCGCTGTGTGCGCAGGCCACGTTTCAACTCCCATGTCGCCTCCGAGAGATAAACCTCATCGTAATTGCCATCACGCAGCCCAAAGATAGGAGGAAGCAGACTAAGACCCTCCATCCTATCGCGATCAGGGATGCCTGCCAGTTCAAGCATAGTAGGTGCCAGGTCGAGGTTCTGCACGAAGCCTGGCACACGTTTACCCCTGGGCAATACGCCCGGCCAGTAGAAAATGAGGGGCACATGCACATTGCCTTCGTAGAGTCCATGATGATCGAAGTAGCCCAGTTGCTCATTAAGAATTTCACCATGATCAGCGGTGATAATCACCACCGTGTCCTGGTGTCGCGGCGCGAGTTCAGCAAAGATGGCGCGCAGGTGACGATCCATGTAGGCCGTCTCGCCATCGTAAAGATTGATCGCGTATTCGGTATCGGTCACACCCGGCATCCAGTCATGGAAGTACCATTTGAATGGCTCCCATGTCCAGGCTTCGTCCATACTATGATTGTCGGGATCGTAGGGGTCGCGATCTTTAGGATAGAATTTGTGTCTGTAAGCTGGGGGAGGCAGGTATGGCGTGTGCGGGTCCCAGTGGTGAATAAAGAGGAAAAAAGGATTCTCCTGCTTATTCAACTGCTGAATGGCTGGCAGCGCCTTCGCATTGACCGTCTCCGCCTTGCGCAATACTTGTGGATCAGAACGATCCCACGCATAGGAAATGTACTCATCGAAGCCACGACTGAAATGGCGGCCCATACTATCCACGGCAACGGTTGTATAGCCCTGTTCCTTGAGGATTTCGGGCAACAGGCGTATCCCTTCGGCTATAGGAGCGCCCCCACCAATGTTGACGATGTTGTGCGTCATGGCCTCTTTCCCACTAAAGATAGTCGTGAAGCTGGGATGTGTAGGGATATTGGGCGCGTAACAGCGCTCAAAGAGCACACCGCGCCGCGCAATGCTATCGATAAATGGGCTGGTCGCTTTGGGATAGCCGTAGCATCCTAGATGATCTGCACGCTGGGTATCCAGGGCAATCAGGACGATATTTGGTCTCTGCATCTTGTTTACCCCTGTACCTCCTCAATTGTGCCGTGCTCCCACGAACGAATAGCTGCCTCTATCACCTCTTGCGCTGCCAACCCATCGTCGCCGGAAGCGTCGAGCGGCCCACCAGCCTGCACCTGCTCAACAAACGTTGTGATGCGGTTGCGGAAGGTATCATCAAATGTCCCCATGCCACCACCCATAATTGGGTTTGCTACCACGAGTTTGTCAGGACTGTTGCGCGGGAAGAACTCCAAGCGCTCGAATACGTTCTCGATGACGAAACGACCATTACTGCCACCTACTTCGCAACGCTCGATGGGATGAAAACGGCTGGCATCGTAGCTACCAGTGAGATGACCAACAGCACCACTGGCAAATTGCATATTGATCGAGGCATTGGACCAGATGGTGCGTCCCGGCCCCTTGTACATGAAAGCCTGGACACGTCTGATAGGACCACCAAAGGTACGCATGACATCGATGGAATGCGGGTGCAGTGCACGCATGTGAAACCAGGGCGAGCTTTCGTTGGGGTTGTTAATCCACAACGCCATATTAATAAACAGCACCTCACCCATTGTTCCTTCGCTCAATAGCTGTTTGGCCCGATCCGCAGCTGGAGTGAAGCGATGATTCAGATCGACGCCAAACAGCACGCCTTGCTCTTTAGCAAAGCGCACCATTTCGCGTGCATGCTCGATATTGTTGGAGATAGGCTTCTCCACCAGTACATGCTTACGAGCGGCAAGGCATTTCATGGTTGGCTCGTAATGGTGACCACCATTTTCGGGGCCAGCGGTAGCAACGCTAACGGCATCGATGGTCTCGCTGGCGAGCATCTCGTCAAGATCGTGATAGGCTTTGACCCCGTACTGACGCGCCACAGGATCGACGCGTTCGGACAGGATATCGCATAGGGCAACGAGTTCAACGTTCTTATTCTGGCTATAATAGCGAGTGTGGGTCTGGCCGATATGACCCAGTCCGATGACGGCAACCTTTAGCATGATTCCTCCTCAACAGTTTGCATAACGCGATGCAGATAGCCACGACTCTCGGCGGCGATAGCAACCATCTGCCAATCCTGGAATTTCGCACCGCCGATGACCTCTAAATCAACAGGCCCTTTGTAGCCTAGTGTCTGAAACGAACGCAGGATGGCTGACAAATCTATACTTCCTCGACCCGCAACTTGTGTTGGTGGCGGACCAATAGGGATAACTTGCTCAACGGTATCGCGAATATGTACAGATACAATCCTCTGGCCCAACTGCTGCACAGCCTGCACCATATCGTCGCCCACACGGTAGAGGTGGCTGGCATCGTAGTTGATCCCCCAACCTTCTACTGGAACAGCATCTAAGGCACGTAGCGCGCTTGCCGTATTATAAATTGCCTGGCCAACGTGGGCTTTGACGCCAATTTTCACCCCCAGATCTTGCGCGCGGGGAGCCAGTTCGCGAATAGCTGCATGCACCACCCGCTCGTCTTCACGATTATCGCTCTTCCCGCCATTCCCCGTATTGACGACTTCTATGCCAAGTTGCGCGGCGAAGCGCAGTACCGAGAGAAAGCGCGGGATATTATCTGGCACGGTGAGGTTCATCGCGGCCTCCATGGCGATGGCTCGCAACCCTGCCTCCTCCACTTGCCGTTTGATCTCTTGTGCATCGTCGCGCGTGGGTGCAATATGCTCACACATGCCTGGTATAGCCGCCAGTTCGACCTCCTCGAAACCACACCACGCTACACGCGCCAACGCACCTTGCAAATTTTGTGTAGGAAATAACACCGTGTTACAACCAAGTCTCATCAAATGCTCCTTGCTAGCCTTTCATGCCTGTCAGCGTAATACCTTGAATGAATGTACGCTGGGCAAAGAAGAATAAAATCACGACAGGTATCACCAGCACCATGCTGACGGCCATCATCGCACCGTATTGGGTGGTGTACTGACCTTGAAAGAACGATAGTCCGAGCGACACCGTGTACTTGTTTTGATTGTTGAGGTAGATAAGCGGCCCCAGAAAGTCGCTCCACGATAACAGGAATTGGAAGAGCGCCACCGCAGCCAGAGCCGGTTTGGACAAGGGTAAAATGAGGCGCACGAAAATCGTCAATTCATTCGCGCCATCAATTTTCGCCGCGTCTGAGAGGTCCCTGGGAATGGTTAAAAAGAACTGCCTGAGCAGGAAGATGTAGAACGGAACGCCGAAGAACGTCGGCACAATCAGCGGTAGGATGGTATTCACCCAGCCGATACTGCGGAACAATGTAAACAATGGGATCATGGTGACATAGAAGGGGATCATCGTCGTACCCAGAATGACCACGAACAGCGGCGTGCGTAGCGGCCAGTCGATGCGCGCAATGCCGTAGGCCACAAACGAGCTAGCCAGCGCTGCCCCGATCATCGAGAACAGGCAGATGACCAGAGTATTGAAGATGTAGAGAGCGAATGGTAGCGCCTGTAAGCCGTAGACGTAGTTCCCCAGGTCGATGGTCTGAGGCCACCAGACGATAGGCAGCGCATTCAAGGCAGTATCGGTCTTAATGGAGCCGGTGAACATCCAGAAAAGCGGCAAGATAAAGACCAGGCTCAGGATAATGAGCGCCGCGTGCGTTGCTATGCGCTGACCAATACTGGATTTGCGGCCACCGACGCTTTGGCCCACCGGGGCAGATGCCTGTTCCTCGTTTTGTTGTGGAACGTAAATGCTCTGTGCCATGACTATGCACCTCCGTAGTAAATGCGCTTGCCGACGAAACGGAACACCAGCACGGTACACACAACGATGATGATAAACAGCACCCATGCCATAGCGCTGGCATAGCCTACCTTAAAGAAGCGGAACGCGTTCTGGTAGAGGTAGAGGCTGGAAATAAGGGTCGAGCCCGCTGGCGTGCCTTCTCCATTGGTCAAGACATACGCGGGCGCAAAGTTTTGGAAAGCGGCAATCAGGCCGGTCACCAGTGCGAACAGCAGGTGCGGACTCAGAAAGGGAAGAGTCACATTCCAAAAGCGTGCCCATACGCCCGCACCATCAACCCTGGACGCGTCGTAGAGGTCCTGCGATACGTCTTGTAGGCCAGCCAACATAATAATCATCAGATTGCCAACACCCCAAAGACCGATAAGGATCAGGGCTGGTTTCGACCAGTCAGGGCTGTTCAGCCAGCCAGGGCCATTGATCCCAAAGATACTCAAGATATTGTTGAAGGCGCCAAACTGGGGATTGAGGACATAGCTCCAGACGACAGCGGCCGCGACAATCGGTATGATGCTTGGCAGGTAGAAAATTGTGCGGTAAATGCCAATGCCGCGTACCTTGGAGTTGAGTAAAAGCGCCAGCCCAAGGGCGATGAGAATACCCAGGGGAACGGAGAAAATGAGGATGTAGAAGGTGTTATAGAGAGACAACCACCAGTTGCTATCAGAAAACAGGTCGGTGAAGTTCGTCAGGCCGATCCACTTGATGGGGCCAAACATCGAGTACGAGGTAAAACTGTAGTATAGGGACATGAGCAGCGGGTAGGCGGTGAGAAAGAGCAGGCCGACGATGGCTGGCGATGTGAAAAACAGTCCCCAGAGAAAGTTGCGGCGCGCCTGCAGATTTCGTCGCCGCCCACGGGTGCTGGATCGTTTGGGGGATGTTGCTACGATCATCCATATCCTCCTTCGTTGGATAAGATACTTTCCTACATTGGATAAGCTCAATCGGCACTAAGAAAGGTTCCGTTGCGAATGCCAAAGAGGGGCAAGAAGTTGTGGGTTACGAACCAACCTCGCGCTTAAAGCGGTCCCACTCCTTCATCGTATTCGCTTTAACCGTCCTGAGCGCCTGCAATGGCGTCAATTTCCCGTAGACGGCGTCGGAGATTATTTGCTCAAACTGGGTAGCGTAAAACGCACCCACAGGGATGGCGGGACGCGAATGCTGAGTAGCGATGAGCACATTGTAGTACGGACTCATGATGGGGTCTTTTTTCATCAGGTTGAATACGGGGGTGTTTTTGCAAGCAGGCGGAAAATTCACTGTTTGCCACTGCGCCAGCGTGCCCTGCGGGGTGGTCGAAGCCCACTTGATAAATTCCCATGCCTCATCGGGATGTTTGGCTCCCCTGGGAATAAACATGCCCCAGCCACCCAACCAGCCTCCTGCACCCAGTTGTGAGGCTCCTGGCCGCTGATATGGGAGCAACGTCACCCCCATGTGCATGTTGGGCTCCGCTGCCTTGATGGCTTTGGCGTCGGGAACAACCATTGGAGCCATACCCACCGTGCCTGCTCCAAAGGGGTTTGTCTGTATGTTTGGTGGGCTCACGTTTACCTTATCTGCACCGCCTACTGATTTAGCATATTTCACCATCCACTCGAGAGCTTTGACCACGTACTCGTTGTCGGGCGTGACCTCTTCTTTCACAGGATCGTAGAATTCACCACCAAAGGCCCAGCCCCAGGTGAATATCGAGTTGCTGAAGCCGTAGACACTCCAGGGAATCATACCGATCTGTGTAACGTTCCCTCCCTTACTGCGATTGATCTTTTGTGAGTACTCGTCTACCTCATCGATAGTTTGTGGAGGCCGTTCAGGATCAAGCCCCACCTTCTCGAACAGGTCCTTATTCCAGAAGAAGGCAAAGTTCGGGTCGGCGTCCCACTGGACCTGCCAGATGCGTCCCTTGTAGTTCATATCATGCCACGAGATCGGAAAGAACATATCGGCAGTGATCCCATCGCGCTGTAAATAAGGGGTAAGATCCGTCATGATACCTAGTTCAGCCCACTGTGGTGTACTGAAAGGCGTGAGATCAGAGATATCGGGAGGGGTGTTTCCCGCAATGGAGGTAAAGAGTTTCGGGTTGTCATCGCCACCTCCACCAGCGGCTGGCGCAAAGGTAATTTTCACACCAACGTCTGGCTGAACCTGCTCGTAGCGTTTAGCAAGCTCGTTCCAGCCAACGGCAACGGTACTGCCAAAGACGCTATAAATTTCGATGACGATCTTACGTCCGGGGGCTGGATCTTTGCCTAACGAGGAAAGTCCCGTGGGCGCAGAGCCTACGATAACGTTACAGCCAGACAGCGCAAGAGCAGTGGCTCCAAGCCCCATCGTCTTGATAGCCTGGCGACGCGTGAGATAATTGAGACGTTCGTTTAGCGAACTGCGAGCCATAATCCTCCTCCTGACATGAGGTAGAACTGATCGCGCAATCTCAGCGCTCTATTCGTTCCGCACTACAAATCGACTACCACTGGCAGGCGATGAGACGGTGAAACACGTTTTCACTGTCCTCATCGCCATACTGCATGTATCAACTACTTTCCAGCAACGCCATGTGGCTTGAGAGCAGCAGGGTCAATCTCGTCATTGCTGAGCTGATAGCGGTTGTCGGTCGAGAGACGCAGGCGGTCTTTTGTAAGATTGGGAAGTGCTTTGTGGATGGTATACGAGCGAAAGAACAGCGCATCGCCTATCCCATAATCGGCGGTATGCCATTGGGCTTGCGCTTCATCCACAGGGACACCATGACCACCGACCGCGCCGCTATGCTTGACGCTGTGCTCGATAAAACCTGAGTTGTGGCTGCCGGGCCAAACCACCAGCCCACCCAGTTCGCGCGGGCAAGCACCGAGAGGTGTCCAGCACGAATAGGTTTCTACAGAACCGCGGATGTAGTAGTAATCCTGGTGTGGTGGGGTCGCAAAGGCTACCGCTCCGGGAAAAGTGATGCGCCCAATACGTCGTGGGTGTACGAAAACGTCCTCATTCAGTAATTTCTGTGCTACTGCCATAAGCGCGGGATGGCAGGGGAAATTATGAAAACTGGGGATGCGAAGCACCTCGCGATAGGCAGCGGCGTATTCTGGCTGCCCTTCGGTCAGCGGCTTGTGTCCAGGCATAACTCGCCCTTCCATCAAGTCATAAGATGGATCAACCCATCCTGCCGCGCTAATCACTTCCAGCACAGCACGCCGCACGTTGAGTACCTCCTCCGCTGGTACGAGTTCCCGGAAAAAGAGATATCCTTGCTCGCTCATCTGCTTGCGCAGTGCTTCAGCAGCGGCATGCGCATCAGACTCGACAAATGGTGTATAGGCATCGTATGTCATGCTCGCTCATCGCCTGCCTTTCTGTCATGATAGAACAGCGCTAAAAAATAAAGGTATCCTCCTGAAAAAGGTTTGGAGTTAACTGCGCCAAAGGGCAAATCGTTCATCCATGGGTATTCCTTTCGGCGCTGTTTCGAAACGAAACCATTACTTTGCTTTCGTTTGGTTTCTTTGTATTTCAACTATATACCATAAAGAACTGATTATTGTCAAGTGCACCACAATGAGATAATAGCGGTTTTTTTCATTGTCTTGTCATCCGTTTATTCCTTGCCTTATTCCACGATAATAATCCGTCGATCTTCATTTGGAAGGAAATGACATGTGGATAAACAAGGCAGGTCGACAAAAGTAGAAGTAAGACGCCTTATACCTGCTTGCTCTCATCGAACGTGGCCTGGTGTGTCTGATCGGGCTGAATCATCGGCGCAAAAAATTGTGCCCGGTATGCAGAGGCGCTTACCCCTACCTGGGCCTTAAAGCGACGAGCAAAATGCCGTGGTTCAGGCCAACCTACCGCCGCGCCGATGGTGGCAATTGGCAGATCTGTAGTGATCAGCAAATGTGTCGCCTGCTCGGTACGGCGGCGCGCGAGATATGCCATTGGCGATATTCCAATGTGTGCTGTGAACAATCTCACCAGGTAGGAGCGATCAATTCCCACGCGTTCGGACAACGCTTCCAGGCTCCAGGAATGAGCAAATTGTTCATCGAGCAGGCTCTTAGTAGCGAGCACCGTCATAGGCAATGCCCGTTTCCATGCCAGGGGAGGCTCATCGATGGCGTCGCGCTCACCCACATCTTGAGCAAGTCGGGCGAGGAAGAGAAGTAGATGCCCAAAGATAGCAGCTTTTTGTAAAGCATTATTTATCTGCTTTTCAACGTGGATAGCGTCCAGGTGATTCAAGCATGCAGTAGAAGCCGATTGAGTAATATGAAAAAAATGGATGCTGTGCTGTTCTACACTGGTCGCTTTTACCACAAAGAGGTCCTGGAGCCATGCTTCTTCGTTCATCCAGAGGAGCTCGTTTTGCAGCAATCCGCGACTAAAGCAGCAATTATAAACTTCGAGTTGTCGGCAAGCACGGTACACATGCCAGATACCAGGACGAAGAATAATGATGTCACCTGGTGCAAGTGATCGTTCCCCTGCGAGCGATATATGGCTCCCATACCCCGCGAGAACCAGGACGACCTCGACAAAATCATGCGAGTGAGGCTCAAAATCTCCATTCATCGGGGAAACGCGCTGTGCAATAACCGGTACATCGTCATTACCGTAAAGGTGCTGCCAAAGTAATGCTTTAGGTCTTCTCTGATTACTCATCATGTCACTTTCATACCACCAAAACTGCACAAGCTACGCATATAGTTATCGCTAAAAACGACTATAGTCGGTACTGGCGTACTATGTCAATAATAGCGAAAAAGTAGACGTTTTTTGCCTAACAGTTTCTCGTCGTAAAACGGTATACTACATACCGTGAGCAGACAAAAGGACCACTCGATTAGCGTTTGAAGCGGCGTGCCGTTATCGTAGTTACTTATACAGCTTTTTACGAACCTCATGGGTGAAGAGCAAAGGAGTTTTCATATGACAACATCTGCCTATACGACGACTGCGGAAAACCTTTCTACTGAAACTATCGAGACGTATCGCAAGCAAGGATTCGTGTCTATTCGTGGCATTATTTCGCCAGAGGAAGTGGCACAATTCCGCGCCGCTACTTTGGAGACGCAGAAACGCATCAAAAGCTACTCACATCACAGCAACATCTTCACGCAACTGGTCAATGTCTGGCGCGAAGATGCGGCGATACGCCAGCTTACTCTCCACCCCAACGTGGCCGCGATAGCCCAACGGCTGGCAAGCGTTCCCCTGCGTATCTGGCATGACCAGACGCTCATCAAGGAACCACACAACAATGCCCCAACAGAGTTTCACCAGGATCAACCTTACTGGCCGCACGCCAACTCGGCCCATGCACTGAGTGCCTGGATCGCACTCGTCGATGTGCCAGTCGAAAGAGGCTGCATGACCTTCATCCCCGGTTCACAGACAAAAACGGAACTCGCCAGCCAGGATCTTTCTGATGCCCACGACTTGATGAGGAAGTGCCCCGATCTGGTGTGGATGCAGCGCGTCACGGTTCCCTTGATGGCGGGCGATTGCACTTTCCATCATGCGCGTATCGCACACATGGCAACGCCAAATTTTACCGATGAGCAACGTATCGCACACGTCGCCATTTACATGGATGCCAGCACCACGTACACCGGGAAGCGGCACGTCATCACCGATCCGCTGGGGCTACAAATGGGCCAGAAACTGGAGGGCGACTTTTTCCCAACGGTCGAGGAAATAGTAGTGCGCTAAGCGATGCTCTGTGGGATTCGTTACCCGCCATCAACAACTCCGCTAAGTACTTGAACGCATACAAGGGCGTCGATGGCTTGCCAGGCCATAACAGGTAGCTTGCTTAACCCCAATATATAAAGAAACGTTAATGGTTTACGCAAACCATTAACGTTTCTTTATATATTGGGGTCCTGAGCGGAGTTATCAGTGAGGGAATGTGTCTTGTCTGGTACAACAAGCCTATACCAGCAAGACCTCGACCCCCAATTGACTGATCTGGTTTAGCAGGAGGATTGGGGCCTGTTTGTCGGTGATAATCAGGTCGAGGCGCTCTAAAGGACAAATCGTGGCTAACGCGACATGATCCCACTTACTGGCATCGACGACAGCGATGACCTCTTTAGCCGCCTCAACGAGCACACGCTTGAGTTCGACTTCTTCGCGATTGACATCGGTCAGGCCCTCGTTCAGCGTCAGCCCACGCGCCCCAATAAATGCTTTGCTGATATGGATTTGTTGGAGAGCGGGCTTGCCCCAGGTGCCAATCAGCGAGAGCGATTCCGGTCGCAGCGTCCCTCCTGGCATGAGTACAGCAATGGAAGAAGACTGGACCAGTTCCATGCCGGTGCGCAAACCATTGGTTACCACCGTCAGTTCGCGTTTTGCCAGCAGCCTCGGCACCATGGCAAAAGCTGTCGTGCTAGCATCCAGCGCGATAGTCTCGCCATTCTGAACGTAGCTAGCGGCCAGTGCACCGATGCGCTCCTTCTCGCTCGACTTGAGGCGTTCGCGTTCCGCGAAATTACCCTCCTTCTGCCCAATATGTGCCGTCGGGAAAACCGCACCACCGTGCGTACGTACTGCGAGGCGGCGAGTTTCCAACCAGGCTAAATCTTTGCGAATCGTTACTTCGGAGACCGTGAAACGCTGGCTGAGTTCGGCAACCTTCAGACGCTGCCGCTGCTCCAGCAAACGAGCAATCTGCTGCCGACGCTCAGGGGTAAAGAGCATTGAACCACCTGGTAGCGTTTCGGTCGTTTGTATGTTGCGTTGTTCATCATTCATGTGATTAGCTTCCACAGTATATGGTTTCATTGTATAGTTTCACTAAGTTTCGTTTACTTATAACATAGCTGGGCAAAACTTGTCAAGCGTAATCTCTCACTATC
>DATAYF010000287.1:0-2717 GCA_036272735.1 Ktedonobacteraceae bacterium | reverse complement strand
GGAATGGTGGGCGCAGCGGCTCGATACTTTCAAGGTTGCGCACGATGGCATACAGACGCACCCGGCCAACGGCAAGGCTATGCTGGCCTTTCGTGATCCTGAGGGCCAGCGCCTGGAGCTGATCGATGCCGAGGAGCGTTTGCAAAGTACGCCCTGGAAAGAAAGTCCTGTGCCTCCTGCAATGGCGATCCAGGGTTTCTATGCTGTACGCTTGCTTGAACGAGCGCTGAATCCAACAGCCGCGTTTCTGCAAGAGACACTTGGTTTCCAGCAAAGTGGTAGCTACCAATCGGCAGAGAATACGACCGTCTACACCTTTGAGGTGGGTGCTGGTGGTCCGGGGACGCAGGTTCATCTCGACGTACGCCCGGACGCGCTTGTTGGTCATCCTGGCATCGGTGGCGTGCACCATGTCGCCTTCCGCACCCCTAACGACGAAGAGCAGCAGCAGTGGCACACGAAGATTAGCAAGCAGGTCAAAAGCATCACGTCAATTATTGACCGCTTCTACTTCCACTCGATCTATTTTCACGAGCCAGGCGGGGTGCTCTTCGAGATTGCGACCGATGGACCCGGCTTTGCCACTGACGAAACTATCGAGCAATTGGGCAAGCACCTGGCCTTGCCGCCATTTTTGGAGCCGCATCGCCAGGAGATCGAGGAGCACCTGCGCCCGATCATCCCATTTAAGCTAGCATCCGTGCGCTAGTGTTGTTGTTTGGGATGTAGCTCAATAGATATGCAAGGAGGTATTTTAGTGGCCCAGAATGCCAATCAATCAGTCATACCAGACGTTGCAAGCGAGCGGCTCCAGCGCATTGTCATCGTTGGTGCGTCCGGTTCTGGCAAAACAACGCTGGCGCGCCAGCTTGCGCAGCATCTGGCTTTGCCACACGTTGAAATGGACGCGCTGTACTGGGACACTGGTTGGACGGTCGCGCCGCTTCACATCTTTCGCGAACGCGTCACGCAAGCGCTGAGTGTTGATGGCTGGGTGGCCGATGGCAATTATTCTAGTGTGCGCGACCTCACCTGGACGCGGGCTGATACGGTGGTCTGGCTCGATTATCCTTTGTGGTTCGTTCTGCTACGACTCTTGCATCGTGGTATCGTGCGCAGCCTTTCTCGCGAGGAGCTATGGAACGGGAACCGCGAAGGTATCTATAGATCGCTACTTGCCCGTGACTCGCTGGTTGCCTTCACGCTCACAACGTTTCTGAAGAAGCGCCGCCGCTACCTGTCCGCCCAACATGATCCCGCCTATGCCCATCTGGAAATTATTCACTTGCGCTCACCGCGCGCTGTGCGGTCCTGGCTCGATGGCTTGCTTACGAGCAAATAGCAAAAAGATCTCCGGGAGATTTACCCTCCCAGAGATCTTCTTCTTACTCTTCTTCTTCCTGCGTTTCGACAAGTCCTAAACTGACGCAGGTCCAGCCGACGATGAAATACGAGCGCCACAGCCCCTCGTCGTACGACGAAAGTTCTTGCGGCATGAGACGTTCGATCACCATGGAAAATTGTTTATCATCGAGCACAACGGGTTCGGTGAGGTCATGATCTTCCATGAATTGAAGGTGGGCCTCGATCCCGATATGATACGCTTCTTCAATCACGCTCTGGTAAATAACTGAATCCTGCACACCAATACGCACCTGTTTCCCAAAGGGAATATCGGTTTTAGGTGAATAGGTGAAACCAGCAAGGGTTTCCATTGGCGGAGCCCCGCCTGATTCCGGTTTAAGATGACGACACATAAGTACTCGCTTTCCGTTAGCTCATAATCGATTGACCTGCTCAAAATCATACGTTATTCAGTAAGAAATTATTTGGAACAGAGATGCCTTGCGCAACAACGTTGTTTTTCGGCATAAAACACCATGTTCGCCATCGTTATGGTGGTTCGTTCGCCCCCATCCCATCCCGGTGTGTGTCTGTGGCGTTTTGGCAGGTTTCCATAATTGCTACTTGCTTTTATACCATAAGTATTTTTCTACGAAAGGGTAACGCTACTGGTATGAGCTAGCACGGTGACCGTATTTGCGGGGAGTTTTCCCCGTGAAAATCGGTAGCCACTATTGGCTATAAAGCCGCTTGGCAGCTAGCGTGAAGAAGTGTGCAGGCCATGCGACACGGTCCCGTTATGCCGCATGGACCTTTGCGACTTTATGCTCTCAGCGTTCAGATAGAAAAGATGATGCTTATGGGTAATTAGAGGATTTTTTCTAGGATTGCGCTCTCTGAGATCTGGCGCATGCCTGCTCGCCGGTAGAGTTGGTGCGCGCCCGTGGCGTTATGCTCATCCACGTCCAGGTTGACATGCATGATGCCACGCAGATAACACGCGCTGAACACGGTGTATAACGCCTATGTCTTCTCAAGCCCTGCGAGAAGCCATAGGAACGCTCCACACCTACATGTATCCATGCAGTTCAATAAAGTTCAGCAAAAACCATCAAAATATTACAGCTAAGGTGTCAAAATAGGTGTCAATTTGCAAAGAGAAAAAGATACCATACACTGGCTTAAAACCTACGCTCAATGCTATCATCAGCACAAAAAAATCGGTGCTTAGTTACATTCTAATCCTACAGTTGTCGATGAAGAACTGGCGAGATGAGAAGAAATCCAAGGACGCCACCAAAGGATCATCTCGATCCCCGGACCCCCAGACGGACAAAAGATCTCACCGAAAAGACCATGCTCCAGCTTGCTTG
>DATAYF010000286.1:0-3313 GCA_036272735.1 Ktedonobacteraceae bacterium | reverse complement strand
CCTGTGCTGGCACCGATCGTTTGCCTTTCGCTACATGGCTAAGCTCATAAGTCATTCATGCTTGACTCAAGGATAACATACTTTGGTAAGTTTTGGTACTAGCTTGTGCTCCTTCATTCGGTTTTAGCGTTTCTTCCTATTTGGGCTCTAGTGGAGTGCCGCTTTCCTGCAATGCTTGTTTGTATTGCATAATGAGGGGTGAGCCAGACTCCTTTATGTTGAGAGCAAACAGTTTTGTATCTGGCCGTGGAGATACTAATTGACTGAGCCCAAAATGTTGTAGTAGCCTTATTCCGCTTTTTGTGGCTCCTACTGCTGTAATGCCTTCTATAATTACTCCCTTTTTACCTAGATCAACTATTCCATCCATAAATCTGGAGATAAGCCTTGCCCCATATTTATGTCTTAAATCTTTGTTTAAACTTGGCTTGATATCTATTTCTGCTAGGTATAATTGTACGTATCTTCCTGGTTTGTATTCTTCTATATCTCCTGTAGAGATGTCTATATCTCCTAACAGGATAGAGATGTCTCCTGTTAGAACTTTCTCAAATTTTCCCCACGATTCGGTCAGCCATTTTTGTCATCCCCCTCAGACACATCATGAGGACCAATTCCTTCGTGTGGTTTGCGCGTTCATTCCTCCTCAGAGGCCAGAATCCGCTCGATTTTGTCGTCAGTCCCAGAGTTGCTACACGGCGTGTGAATCAGAAGCCGAAGATCGCAGGAATCGACTGTCTGGAATAAGAGAAACTCAAAAGCCAGTTCTCCTACGAGCGGATGATGCGTCAATTTCCGCCCTTCTGCAACTGTGAGCACCTCGTGACGTGCCCATAATTCCCGAAACTCGGGGCTGATACAGTTCAATTCAGCGATGTGTTGTGCCCACCAGGGATCTTCGATGAAACGATCATATCCAGCGCGAAATTGAGCCAGATACAGTCGCGCATGTTCCTCCCACTGTTTGTTTCTTAAAGAAGGTGAGGTGAATATTCTCCAGATCAAGTTTCGCTCTCGCTCGGACATCGTTTCATAGTCACCACAAACGGCGCAGAAGGCTTTATTCCATGCAACGACATTCAAACGAGCATCAACAACGCACGCAGGGGTTGTCCCAAGCTGATTGAGAAACTGCTGGAAGGTCGGACTGATCGTCGTTTGGGAAAACGTCTCCACTGGAGGAGGTTGTCTGAGGGCTAGCAAAAAGACATGGGTGCGTTCGTCCGCGTCCAGTTGCAGTGCTCGCACTAGACTTTCCAACACCTGCACTGAGACGTTGATATTCCGTCCCTGCTCAAGCCAGGTATACCACTCAAGGCTGACTCCGGCGAGCAGGGCCACTTCTCCACGCCGTAAGCCCGGTGTCCGCCTTCGGTTCCCTCTGGGTAATCCCACTTGTTCAGGCGATAAACGAGCGCGGCGGCTCCGTAAGAATGCGGCTAATTCGTGATGACGATCCAACTCCAAGTGGTTCATAGGCATGCGACCTTCTCTGCTCAGTTCTGTGACCGGAAACTAGGAGTGCTAGTTCCAGGATAAACCCTCTCTTGTTCAAGCATGTCCCTCATTATACACTAGCGATGGGTGAGGTGAGCGGTCCATCGAAGGGGCAAAGACCAGAGACTGGGCCACCTTATCCACTTTTCCGCCAATGTACTATGTAATTTCATCGTCAATAGTCTCAGAAGTGTTCATGTAACCGAACGTGCCCTCCATCAACCCTGTCAGGGCACTGATCCTCGTTACCATTGACGAGGAACCAAGTCGGGTCAGACCGATCTGACAACAAGAAATGAGGGAGAAGAGAATGCAATATACGCGATTAGGCAATACAGGTCTGGTAGTTTCCAGGTGTGCGTTCGGATGCATGACCTTTGGATCGGGTGAAGGAGTGTTCAGTTCGGTTTCTAAGGTGGATCAGGCGGTCGCGAACAACCTGGTATCGCGGGCGCTCGATACAGGGGTGAACTTCTTCAATACAGCCGACGTCTACGCGAAAGGGCAGTCAGAGGTCATGCTGGGACAGGCGCTTGGCAACCACCGCCAGGATGTGGTCATTGCTACGAAAGTGGGCAGTCGCACGAGTGAGGCGCTGATCGGCCAGGGGCTCTCGCGGCAGCACATCATTGCCTCAGCGCAGGCAAGCTTGAAGAGGATGGGCACTGATTATATCGATGTGTACCTTGTCCACCATACCGATCCCTACACGCCACTGGAGGAAACCCTTGAGGCACTCGACACTGTCGTCCGGCAGGGCATGGTACGCTACATCGGCTACTCGAATTGGCCTACGTGGCTGGCCGCCAGGGCAGTAGGGTTGCAACGTGAGCACGGCTGGGCGCAATTTCGTGCCGCCGAGATGTACTACTCGCTCGTGGGCCGCGATCTTGAGTATGAGATGATACCGTTTGCACAAGATGCCGGTATAGGCATCGTGGTTTGGAGTCCTCTGGCAGGTGGATTTCTCAGTGGAAAATACACCCGAGAGAATCCCGGTGGGGACGGCGGCAGGCTTACAGGCTTTGATGTGATCCCGTTTGACCGTGGGCATGGCTACGAAGTAGTAGAAAAGCTGCGGGAAATCGGTACACATCATAAGGCTTCGCCTGCACAGGTAGCGCTGGCCTGGCTGCTCTCTCGACCATCCGTCACCTCTCTACTGATTGGAGCAAGTAAGAGCAGCCAACTGGAGGAGAATCTTAGTGCCGCAAGCCTTGAGTTGAACGCTGACGAGCTGGCAGCTCTTGACAAGCTGACAGAACCACGGGTGATCTACCCGAACTGGTTCAGTGCGACTTTCTCTGATGCACCTGTGCGTGATGCTCTTGCCAGGCGAGGCTAAGACTTTGCGCATGAAGTCTACCAAATAGATGAGCTACGATGTCACGTCATTTTACGAATCTTACGCAAGTTTGCTGATTCAAGCAACAGACCAGCGAAGATCAGAAAAACCGCTTGGCTTGAGGAACGTATCAATACATTTCCAATGGAAGTGTTTCTTTCCACTATCAGCAAACTTGCGTAAGATTCATAAAATGGTTCACAGGTTCAAGCAATGCGGCTCCCCATGCGGAACACCTGCACCGACTCAAAATGACTCTGTGAAGCATATTCTGGCAGTGGATCAGTCCACCTTTGCGGCCAGAGGCATCTTGATGAGACGTGTAGCTATCCAAAGCTGTGTTTTCGTCCGGTACGCTTCAGGCAAGTCTAGCACTAGCCTGGGCCTACATTCAGACTCAGACATAGTCTGTGACGCATATCGTGCCGATGCGCCTGTGAAGCATATCGTGCCGATGCGCCTAAGAAGCAT
>DATAYF010000285.1:0-12032 GCA_036272735.1 Ktedonobacteraceae bacterium | reverse complement strand
CACGCTGGCACTCAACACCACCTGCATATCCGCACGGATGCTGGCTAGCATGCCACGTGCTCGCTCTTCAGTCAACCAGGTCAACAGTGTGCCGATGCCTCGACCACGATGGTCAGGGTGCACAGCCACCCGCGTTGTGATTTTCCCATCCTCACGAAATTGCACCTCCGCGTATCCAACTGCTGTGCCCATCGTATGGACGATCAACCAGGCATCGGTGTGCATGTAAAAATCCGGTGCTTGCCATAGCTTACGCACGTCCTCCTCATGTACTTCAGCATCTTTGCTACCAGTTTCGTAGATATCGCACGCAATCAATAACGCTGTAACAGCCCCTACATCGCTCAATGTCGGCCTGCGCGCGGACAGGTGATGTAAACGTACGATCATAGTAAATTGCTCCATTCTCCGCCATCATCAGAACAAAAAAGAAACTGGCAAGGCGTTATCTCCCAACATCCCGACTTATTCCTCCACAGAGAGCGTACTCAGTTCCCTCCCTGCCCGTAACTCTTTCTCGTAGCGATCAGACTGGCGTACGACATGCATACCAACACGCTCGTATAACCTCGTCGCGCCAGTCAAGCTCTGCGCGTCCACGCTCAAATAGATCGACGACAGACCACGCTTATAAAATTCGCCAAAAGCGTGCAACAACAAAGCGAGGGCAATACCTCGACGTCGCCACGGCCGACGTACACCTAACACATGAACCCAGGTCTCGTTCCTCTCTTCCACAGCGCACAGTCCGAGACCCGCAATCTCTGCGCCATCCATGGCCAGAAACCACAGCGTTGGATCAAAATTTTCGCGTTTCACCTTCCCGTGCTCCCACTCATCGTACTTTTCTGGCATGTACCCCCAGTGATCACGAAACGCGTCGTCATCAGCCGCGAAGACCGCCCGCTCCATACCGGGGGTCATCGTATGCACGACAATACCTTCCGACCACTGCGCGGCTGCCGGTGGCTCCTTCAGATCAATGCCCATGCGCCAGAAGCTGCGCGCCAATGTAAATCCATGCTCCTGAATCAATGCCTGGGCACTGGTATTAGCACTACTGCTATGCGCACCCAAAGTGACGCGCACATCAGGAGCGGCCTTCTCCATTAATTGCTGCGCACGCGCCTCACCCCATTGCATAAGATAGCTGCCAATACCACGCCCACGATACTGGGGATGCACTTTGCCATCCATGTAGATACGCGCGTACTCCTGCTGCTCAATCTGCGCAAAACCGATCAACTGACCATCAGGAGCCATTACGACGCGTGTATCACTGACTGGATCGAAGTTTGGCATCCTCCAGATATGGCGCATCTCTTCAAGCGTCGTCTCCGACTCGCCATAATCAGCGATTTCGCACGCTTGCCTCAGTTCGGCCAGTGCTATCACGTCATCCAGCAAAGCTGGACGCACAGTAAAACCACCTGGCAATATCTCTTCCATTTCTTTGTATTCCTTTACCCAGGCATGGAGAGGTACGTACGCGCATCTCTCCATGCCTCAGCTCCTTGTGATTACCCGTTACGCTTCAATCTTCCAGTACGCTTGGCGTAGCGCTCGGCTATCCCGAAAATCCATAAGCCGAGTGGCACACTGAGGATACCGGTAATGATCAGCGGCCACGTGTCCGCCCAAATCGTAGGCGACCAGATCGACGCATTGTTCTGCAAGGCGTCGCGCAAGCCATTCAACACGTAGGTCGCTGGTGAGACACTGGCTGCGGGTTGCATCCAGCCAGGCAATGCGCTGATTGGATAGTAGACCCCCGAAACCAGCAGAAGAATGGCACGCACGATAAACGACATCTGCGAACCACGCTCGGTGTAAAGCAGAGGCAGAACAGACGCTGCGATGCCAAAACCAATAAACGAGATGCTCCCAATCAGCAACATAAAGGCCGCCGTCAGGTAGTTTGCGCGGCTCAGGTCTAGGTGGAAAAACGACGCCACGATAATCAACTGCACAAAGGTAAAAAGGATGCCGTGTACAACCGCGTACCAGCAACTCCCAATCATATGGGTAAAGCGCGAGATGGGAGCCATGAAGGTATGCTCAATAGTACCTTCCCAGCGCTCAAGATTGATGACGTCGGTGACTCCATCAAAGGTGACGCTCAAATAGGACCAGACCGAAGTACCGATCAAAAGGTACAACGTGAGAGCGTTAATCTGAGCCTGACTCACACTACCCAGCACTTGTGTATTTTTACTAATGAGCGTTACACTAAGAGCATTCACAACGTTATAAAAAAGCCAGACAACTTCCCAGCCCCAGTAGCGCTTGGTCAGGTTCCAGTTACGCTCGAAAAAGGCATAGGAGGCACGACCCTGGTGCAATAATGATGGCATAAAAGCATTCCTCTATTCTTCGTCTTCGCGCTCGGCTTCTAAAGCCTCAAAAGCCTTCTCCCAGCTTCCATAGCGCTTAATATCCTCTTCCGTGATACGATGAGACGCCGTATAGTGCATAAACACATCATTCATCGTCACCGTTTGCTCACGCCCCATAAGTTGCGTCACCGTACGCTTGAGTTCTTCCGTCTCCCCCCACACGACAATGCGCCCTTGATCGATAATTGCCACACGATCACACAGCGCCTCGGCCTCCTCCATATCATGCGTGGTAATCAAAATCGTGGCATCGTGTACATCACGCAACTCGTTCACAAAGTTCTGCACATCAATTTTGGAGCGTGGGTCAAGACCGGTCGTCGGTTCGTCGAGCAATAACACAATCGGCGCGGTCAAAAATGCGCGGGCAATCGCGACTTTTTGCTGCATGCCACGCGACATATTTTCCAATGGCGCTTTGATGCGATCAGGTTTGATGCCCAGGCGCGCCAGGATACTATTGATCTTCACGCGAGCGTCGGCTCCCGACATATTGTAGAGTCGCGCTGCGTACAACAAGTTCTCCATCGGTGAGAGTTTCTTGAAGAACGAGGCTTCGACGCTGACACGATTGATCAACCGCTGGACCATACGTTCATCCTTCACGACGTCGTACCCAAAGATGGTCAATGCGCCTGTGTCCGGTATCAACAACGTCGAAAGCATACGAATCAGCGTTGACTTTCCCGAACCGTTTGCACCCAATATGCCCACAATTTCACGACGTTTCACGGTCAGAGAAACGTTATCGACCGCACGTACGACGTTCTTTTCGGCCTGCGCCTGCGTTTGCTTCTTGAACCAGCTCCACCAGGGTCGTGACTTTTTAAAAATTTTCGAGACGCCATCGATCACGACAGCATCCTTGCTTGCATCAATGACAATTCTATCAGGGAATTGTGTCTGCACAATAACATCATGGACAGCCAAATTTGTTCTCCTTTCGCACAAGTAGCGCGTCTGCTCTACGTACCTGCCACCACTCCCTACCACTCCCTACCACGCCCACCCTTACTTTACCTGCTTCTTCTTTCTATTCTTTTTCTGCGCTTTACACTGGAACCTCCTGCCGAAATAAGCACGCGCTACGAAACCTGTCTTCACTGACGCAAAAATAGCGACAAAAAAACCGTGGAACTGGATTTTGACCAGTGCCCACGGTTGAGGGTGTCTTGTTTATTTTCACCTGAGAACAGGCGGACCTCCCCACGAAATGGGCACACTACTCCTGGCACGACCCTGCATGAACACGGCAAGTCCATCTAGCACATTTGGACGATGGGCACAAACGAGGACGATGGACATAGCATAGCTGTCGGCAACAAAGTTGGTGTAAAGACGCATAGTGCCAGACGAGTAGAATTGATTGCCCATGCTCGCCATCTCCTTTCGTGAGGTGTTTTTCAAGGATTTCTTACAGAGAATGTATATTGGGAACTAGTGAGGATTGCATGACGCGATCCCCACTAGTTCAAAGTATACGGATTCATTTGTGGTCTGTCAAGGCTTTATTGTTAAGTTTCCATTAACTACTTTTGTTGAGCCTTGATCAAGTCACTCAATTTGCCCTGTTGTATCGCCTGGACCACTTCGATGTGCTTCTGTGCCGCTTGTTCAGGCGTAGCCGAACTTATCTCACATAGCACCAGGCGAATTAAGGTCAGATAATCGTTTTGTTGTGGGTAGATTGCGGTAACGTAACTCTGCTTCAGACGTCGATCATCAAATGTTCCAACGACATAGCGCTTACCATTGGGCGCTACGGCAATGTGACGCGCTATATCTAACGTTTGTAAACGGACCGGAGCAACATTAGGGATTTCAATCGCACCACGCGACGAACTCACGGCAGGCACAGCGGCTACCTGTTCACTCTCTACAACTTCGGGATCTAACATCGGGGAAAAACCTCCTGCGGCAGCAACACCAATAAAGCTTGCAGTCTGCGGAACCAGGGAATGGATTCGCAAACCGCAAGCATAGTGTACGAGAATGGTTGAGATTGGTCAAGTTGTTGGGCTAAATTTCTTCTTCCATCGAAAATGGCCCGCGTTTCTTCCTACGTACTCCCCCCAAAGCGCGCTTTGCCTGGAGAGGCAACATGCGCAAAAAGTGCGGATGTTTGACGACATTGAGGAAAAGACGTGGTTGCAGGGAGCGCCACATGCCTGTCAATTCTTGCATCTCTCCACTCTGGCGCGGATGCTCCTTACTTTCAGGATCGGCCCAACGATAGCGTACATAGATGTTACCAAGGCGTTCTAGCACTTCTCCCTCGCTGGGATCTGAAGCTTTCAACGCCTGTACATACTCGTAGGGCGTCTGGGAAGGCTGAATTTGTACGCCAGCCCAACTCGCGAGCAGACACAAGCGTCCAAAGACGCTGGATGCAAGGTCATAACGCCTGAAGAGCCTACGCCACCACAACATAAACAAGAGCAGGGCAACAAGCACGCACGCGACCAGTCCAGCGAGCACAAAGCGTACTATCTGCTGTATGTTGGTCTGCGCATCGACCACCGTGGATACGTTGTGCCCTTGCATGTTGCCGACAGGATCGCCGATATGTTTCCGCACGCCATTGGCCGTAGGCGTTCCGCTAGCGGTAATGCCACCGGGTGTATTGCCCGTCGATGAAGAAAACTGGTTCGGCAGTGGTCGTGTAAAAGTATCGAAGCTCTGCGATGGCTCAAAGTTAATCCAACCATAGCCCGCAAAATAGATTTGTGTCCAGGCATGCGCATCACTGCCACGGATCACCCATTGTTGCGACTTGGCATCGTACGTTCCATGCGTATAGCCCGCAGCCACACGCGCCGGAATACCGACCGAGCGTGCCATTACGGCCATAGCCGAGGCGAAGTAGTTACAAAACCCCCGGTTCCCGCTGTTAAAGAGAAACCAGGCGACACCGTCTTGATCCGCGGGTCGATGAATATCTACGCTATAGGTGTAATGGCTACGCAGGTACGTTTCCAGGGCCAGCGCTTTATCGTACATGGTGGGAGCTTTGGCGGTAATGTGCTGTGCCAGGGCGTGAATGCGCGGATCAAGATTACCGGGCAATTGTAAGTAGGCTTTGAGCACATTTTGATCGTAGTACACCGGAGAGCTTGGCGCATCTATCCCTTGAGGATACGCGGGAGCCGAGGTAGACATCGGAATCGAATGCAACGCCTGTACATCAGCAGAAGATACCTCCGAGGTCGCCGTGTACATCGTTTTCGCAGGGAGCGCACCGTTCTTTGCCTCCCAGGCCACGGCACCAGCACCCGAGGTGCTAGAAAATACCGTCGCTGGCACGCTCATCGAGGTGGTTTCTGATGCTGCTCCCAGGTACGGGTCCTGCTCACCAGGCGGATTTACCACGGTAATTGTCTGCTTCTCCGTATGGGTATCCGTTCCCAAAGGAGCCTGGATTTGATGCGCATCCACGTTAGACTTGTCGAGGGGACTGGAACTCCAACCTTGCGTTGTATATGTATCATAACTCAGGAACTCTAAATATTGCGATCCATCGCCGGTCGTCTTCACCGTAAACACGATATCTTGATTAAGATTCGGATTACCACCCAACACCAGCGTGTTGCGAAAATTGCCATGATTGGAAGGCGTACCGTTGCCGTTCAAAGCAATAATGCGATTCCACGTATTTTCTGCCTGAACCCAGGGATTGGAACTGGTCGTCCAGATACCGGAAAGGGCAGGATTATTGTATGCTGGCAGCAGCCACGACAAAACCAGCAAGCCAATCGTCGCAAATATTCCCGCTTGCATGAAATCCCAACCAATATCATCGGCATAACGTAGTCCCTGTTTGTGCCAACGTTTGAACGACTCGAACAAATTGAAGCGCAGCAGCAGCAATAAAGCAGCCAACAAAAATATCAGCAGGTACAAAATGTAGGCGGTATCCAAATTGTTCAGATTGATGAGCAGAACCACAGCGTTGCAGACGATCATTAACCACGGTGTGCGGGTATGATAGACCAGCCAGGCGCTCACATAGGCAAGCAAGTAACCCAGGAGCAAGATAAGCAGCAGAAAGATGGAGTCATCGTTGCTGGTTCCGTTACCAAGAGCCAACAGTACCCAATGGCGCAATCCAGCAAATAATAGCAGTATATTGCCGTGATAAAAAGCCCCAGCCGTCTGCCAATAAGCCAACAAGCAGCCCAGGACGAGTACCGCAAGATGGATGCTCCAAGACGAAAAACGCTGCTGTTTGGACGCAATCACGCCAATCACCAGGCCAATCACCGTGGTCAACGTCAACGCATTTAGATGCTCTACCCAGCCAGCCGCTTGTACAGACCAGATGGTGCTATAAATGACGACAGCCACCAAAAACAGCGAAAACCAACCTTCCTCCAATTTAAGATGGACCGAAAAAGGTTTGTGTGAGTGCAAACCTTTGCCGCCATCTGAAGAAGGGTCGGTGGAGATAAGCTTTGTCAGCCGTTCCAGACCCGCATCGTGCATTTTTACCTCCGGGTTTTGTACCGTGCCTCCTGCGCGCTCTCCAACACTTGAGTTAGTGGCGTACCACGCTTCACACGTGTAACCGCTACGCCAGCGCCTTCTAGTAGAGTCAGTGAATCCTCGTCAGAAGGTTGGTTAGCAAACGATGCTGCATCCAAACCGACCACGGCGACCTGCACTCCACGCAACTGCAAGTGGCGCAGGCTTTCATGCCAATCCCGAGAATTAGAAGGTGTAATCACTATCGCGACAGCGTTCCGTCCAAAATGGAATGCGTCCAGGGCCAGCGCCTCTTTTAATTGTGGGCCAGGGCCCGCTTCGACTACCGCTAACACCTCTAACACACGCTCGATCTGTCGATCTCCACGATCCAAAGACAGCGACTCGCGCCGCTGACCATTCACGATCAGGCCAACTGAAAGATCGTGCCGTAGTAAATAGACAGCGATGGTAGCCGCGATAGTCACGCCATATTCTTCAGTGGAATGCTCTCCCATCCCCGCCTGTACCGATTCGTGCAGATCCAAAAAGAGCCACGCGTCAACGGCGGGATCGAGATCGAACTCTTTCACCATCAACTTGTTATGATGTGCGCTTGAACGCCAATGAATGCGACTCAGCGCATCGCCACTGGCATACTCACGGATCGTCGTAGCGTTGGTGGTGGCCTGTAGAGCACGCCGTGAGCTACGCCCCCGACCCGGTAGACCACCGGTAAACAAAGCAAAGTTGCTGATAGGCAACACGCGAGGGAGCACCAGCACTTCTTGCGTAGACATCAAAGGTATGCGTTGGCGAAAGAGGCCAAAAGGATCACCACTGGTTGCGCTGACCGGGCCAAGTTGAAAGCGTCCACGCTGTCGACAAGTGGTTCGTGCCCTCCACGTCGAGCGCTTGCGCCCACCCATGCTCGCAACGTAGCCCGCGCGATGGCCTGGCAGCGTCGAGTGATCCACAATCTGCACCCATAGTTTCGGCATAATGCTGGTATTATCGAGTATCAAACGCTCGTCGAATTGCTCGCCCACCTGCACACGCCCGCTCGTGACCGTGCGCCGAAAGACGAGCTTGCGCAAACTATAATGCGCCCACAGCCACGACAGGACGAAGAGCGTGAGGAGCACGTAGAGCAGCACATAGAGGTCTTTCCAACCACTACTGATGGCAAAAAAAGCCAGAATAACGATCAGCACTAATGCTTGCCAGGGACGCATCGCCTAGCGCCCCTTTCCGCCGCCAACCCAGGCATTGGGTATCGGAATGCTCTGCAATATCTCATCAAGCGTGGCTGAAGAGGTAATCGAACGTACCCGCGCGGCTGGCGTGACGATCATACGATGAGCTAGCGTCGGTTTCGCCAGCAGCTTCACATCATCAGGAATAACATAGTTGCGCCCACGCATAGCAGCTAGAGCCTGGGCAGCACGAAATAGAGCCAGCGAACCACGCGGGCTGACGCCAAGGTAAATATTAGCGTGGGTACGCGTCGCATTCGCCACGGACACAATATATTCACGAATTGATTGGTCAACGTGGATAGAACGGACCTGGTATTGAATCTGCACCAGCTCCTCGGCCGTCATGATCTGTGCCAGGTCTTCCAACGGGTGATGGTGCTGATGACTGTTCAGGATATTTATTTCATCCTCGGCCTTTGGATAGCCCAGGCTAATGCTCATCATGAAGCGGTCTAACTGCGCTTCAGGCAGTGGAAAGGTTCCTTCGTATTCAATGGGGTTTTGCGTCGCCATCACCATAAATGGTTCCGGCAAATGATACGAGGTGCCATCGACGGTAATCTGGGCCTCTTCCATCGCCTCTAGCAACGCCGATTGGGTTTTAGGGGTCGCACGGTTCACCTCATCTGCCAGCACGATTTGTGCCATGATGGGGCCAGCGCGAAATTCAAAATTTTCGGTCTTCTGATTATAGATGGAGACGCCAGTGACATCACTGGGCAATAGGTCGGGAGTAAACTGAATACGCTTAAACGAGCATCCAATCGAGCGGGCAATTGCCTTGGTAAGCACTGTTTTCCCCACGCCAGGCACATCCTCAATCAACACGTGACCATGACAAATGACGGCAATTAACGTAAATGCTACCGCATCAGCCTTTCCCACAATCACACGCTCAACATTGCTCACTACCCGCTGCACTGCGGTCGCCAGGTCCTGTACTGACTGCATACTTCACTCCACAATAAAAGTAAGATTGGGGTGTGTAACATCAAAGTTTTTAGGTGCTTCTAGTATACGACAAGGTATAGCCCATTGTCACTAATAAAAGCAAAAAACAGGCAAGAATCATACCCTATTGAGAAAAAGGGCACCTTATTTATCCATTACGTGGAAAGGGACAGCTTTGTTACAAACTCCGCCGTTCTTCCTAATCTCAGATCGCCCGCTTTCATTGAAAAACCTTTGCACAGAGAAGACTATCCCGAAAGCGTAGATTATGCTATGATGGATGCCATGAACCAGAGCGACCTGCAACAAATCAGAGAACTCCATGCGCTCGTGCGCGGGTACGTACAAGGGGTCGGTTTCCGCTACTTTGTCATCCATCAAGCACAGTCGCTTGGGCTGCGTGGCTACACGCGGAACACGAGTGATGGTGATGTCGAGGTGGTCGCACAAGGAATCCGTGCGAGCCTTGAACGTTTGCTCAACGCGCTCCGACGCGGACCGTCAGCCGCGCAGGTCGATGAGATACAGGTCACCTGGCATGAACCAACTGAACACTATACTGGCTTTCATATCCGCTACTAATCAATGTTGGCGAAACATGTGACGACTCCCCACGGCGAAAGCCAGGGGCTTCTCAAGGTGGCCCCTGAAGGCTCCGTGCGCGCCCGGTGTTCGTTGCAACCACAACAGGTGGCTGGTGGGCACGGAAAAGACCTGAGGGATTGGCTGGCACACAACACGTTGGTCCGTTCCTGCTTTTCCTCACGGGAACGATTGCCCGTGAAACGCCCACACAGGCTGGCGTTGTTTGTGTGCAAGAGAACGGGTGAAAGGAGAGCACAGAAGTTCTAGAGCGTCAAGCAGGGGAGTATTCCATGCCAAGCCGCCATCCACGGACTCGCTTCTCTCCCTGGGGCTCAAGCCCTGGGGTTTACGCTCGAAAGGATAACTTTATTCTAAAAACCAACGTCACGGCGTACTCAGATTTCCAGAAAACCATCGATGTACGTGCATGTGTCCGGGACACATAAAGCTTTATTAATGGTTTCCGGAAACCATTAATAAAGCTTTATGTTTTTTTACGTTGTTGCAGCATTCAAGGAAATGTTTATGCCGTTCCTTGTGGTAAAATAGGCGCAAGATGGATGACTTATGGGCCGCGCAACACGAGGATATACACACGCTCGATACTTTCTCGGAGCACGGACGCTCTACGCGTACGGGACGCCTCTCCGAGCGCATCGTCGTGTCTCATTTGCGCGACTGGCTGCTTGAAGATTACGCCGCCACGTATTGCCGAGCGCTGGCTGCTACGCGCATATTTCGGCGTTGCTACTGGATCGACGCGCTGGGTAGCGACACCAGGGTCAAGCGCGTCGAGCAGGACGAGGCGCAGCCAACCACAAAGCGCAACAAGGGCGAGGTTGTGCCGCAACTCCAATCGCTGGTGACGCTGGCGGGCACACTGGCCCAGGAAGACAAGCCGCTGGCGTTACGCGGCCTGGTACTCACCGGTGGCAGCAGCAAACGCCATGAGACACGCTCACACGATAATGGCTCGACGAGCGAGCGTACATACACGCTACCAAAGGAGAGTGGATTGCTGCCAGCAAGCTGGCTAGAGATAGCTCCCACGCTGCTCGCGGCCATCGAACAATCGCCCGCTATTTTTCTGCTCAACCCTCTGGGAGCTACCACCTTTCTGTACGATGACCTGACACCACTCTATCAGCGGGCCGTACCAACCGAGCTGTGCCTGCTGATCGTGCATAAACAGGTTGGGGCACTGCTACGCGCCGCCCACCACAGTAAAGAACGAGCAGCAACGTTGACTGGCCTGGTGCGTAGTGATCGCTGGAAGGTACTACCACAAGAGGAGGAACAGCTAGAGCAGGCGGTCAGCGGCTGGTTGGAACTGTTTACCGGCTCGATGCAGCGTCACTTCCCTTTCGCCGTGCAGCGTATCGCGGTGCAGGCCCAGACAGCACCGGCGACCATCACCGCGCTGCCGTACACTCTCCTCTTCGCCACCCGTCGCCAGGATAGTCTCATGAGCATGAATGACGCTGTCTACCATCGTCAACGCCGCCTGCAAGAGCAAAGCTGGCGCGGGCTGTTAAGTGAAGCCTGGTTTTTCGAGCAAGATCGCGTGCGGCGGCAGGAGCAACTCCAACAGCTTACGCAGCACATGTTGCAACAGGGACGTGCCCAGCGCGCGAGACGCTGGCCTGATCTGCGCCAGCAACTCATCTTGCAACGCTTTGGTCGTTTGCCGCGTCAAGATTATGACGCGTGTATGCGGCAGTTATTACTGGATGGGGAGGTGCGTTGCGCCTGGCAGCAGCCGCTACACGACCAGCCAGACGAGCGCATTCCCGGCAACAACGACACGTTACAGTGGCGCTGACCGGACAAAGGGTCATTGCCAGGAGTAACGCTTGAGTGTGGGAACTCCCAGTGCTTCGGCAATACTTCCACCTGTAATGTACGCTAAAGGAATGCTCTAGTGGTACAATTTGACAAAAAAGCGCCATGCGATGAAGAAAGAGAGTGCTGAGGAGGGGATTATGGATAATGCAGAGGTATCGACGCGTAACGCACTGAATGAATTGACTGGTGCCAAGTGGCTCTACTTCACCAAGAGTTTATTAACGACCACGTATGCATCCGCGTATGGGCATCATTTGCGCAAAGCCCATGGAGCCAATAAACCGCCACAATTGATGTGCCAGTTGATCGAGTTTTTTACGAAGCCAGCGGGGCGGGTGCTCGATCCCTTTGCCGGAGTTGGTGGCACGCTGATTGGTGCCGCGATCTGCAACAAGCCACGTACAGCGGTAGGCATCGAGATCAACCAGAAGTGGGTAGATATTTATCAGCAGGTGATTGCAGAGAGTCAGGAAAAGCTGCTTCCTCAGCAGCTTCTATGCGGCGATTGCCTGAGCGTCATGCCAACGCTAGAAAG
>DATAYF010000284.1:0-4503 GCA_036272735.1 Ktedonobacteraceae bacterium | reverse complement strand
ACAAGTAAAGAGAGATGCCAACTATTACTGATGAAGGCTGGCCAGCCTTCATCAGTAATAGTTGGCATCTCTCTTTACTTTTCATCGGCCTCGCTGCCGATAGCCGAGGTAATCTCCTGGGTGTGATCATAAAAATAGCTAATCGCGTCGTAGACCTGAGCGAGCGTCAGACGCTGATCGGTAGCAATCTGCTCAGGATCTTGCCCACTTTGGAAGAGTAAAATGATATGGCGAACGGCCGTGCGCGTCCCCTCGACGAGAGGTTCACCATGATACATGCTCGAATCGTGAACAATGTAGGGATGGGCGGTGCGTTCAACTGACATCGAATTCTCCTTTTTCATCCCGCTTCTTCTCTGCTACAGTGTAGGCACAACGTGCACGAAACGTCAAACGTCATCCTGCTCTGCCAGTAAGCTTTATGTATAAACGAGTGACGCATTGCGGGGGCAACGAAGATACATCTCGATGTTTTCACACAATTTTCACAAATGGGGCATCCTACTCCGACCGCTTCATGAGCCAGACGGCACCACAATACATAGTGATACAATAAAGATTTTTTCAGAAACACTTGACAAGTCTTAAAAACCGATGGTACAATATCGTCAACGAAAGGAGGTGGTGTGTAATGGATCAACGTAGTCGCTGCACGAGCAGCGTGAATGGTTCTCACACCTTCTGCGAGGGGAGCAGCAAGCACTAGCTTGTTCTCTGTTCGGCACCTGGCTTTATTGCTCGGTGAAGGTTGAAGAATAACCACGGTAGGTTGTGAGATCCATAACCTGCTTGTGCAGCACCGACAGAGCAAAAGCAAAGGCAAACTTTGCATTGCTCTGTTTTTTTATCAACATGTGCAAACTCAGCCGTTTAGTCCGTGTATCGTTTGTAAAAAGCGTAACCTCAACTCGTCTTCGACTTTAGCGACACACGTGCGAAAAGTTGTGGACACCCTGGATACCATAACCCTGTTCTCGTTTTATTTCGTGTGGAATAGTGATTGATAGTTAGATGGAAGTGGTCCCGTTTGAACGAGAAAGAGCACACCACGTCACCGCATCTTGATCTTGATATACTGCAACGTCTTATAGCTACACATGTATTTGGTAGTGGTCATCGCTGCATCTATTTACCGACTGTTGAATCAACCAATACGCAAGCCTTGTACCTGGCCCACAATGGGTCTGAGGAAGGAGTAGTGGTACTTACCGATAGCCAGACGGCAGGTAAAGGAAGGTTGGGCAGAAACTGGATTGATCGAGCGGGGTGCAATGTCCTCTCATCAACAATCCTCTACCCCTCGTTTCCACTCTATTTCTTAGTTATGATGGCATCGCTTGCGGTTGTTGACGCAATAGCGGATACGTGTGATGTTCCTGCAACCATTAAATGGCCGAACGATGTCCTCATTGAGGACAAAAAAGTCTGTGGTATTCTTATCGAAACCAGAATGACGCCATCTGGGCGTATGGCAGCGATTGTAGGTATTGGCGTCAACGTCAATGGCAACATCACATCAACGCAGTCGGCAAATGCGGAAACCCTTGCAATGACCGCAACGACGTTAGAAGCGGCTTGCGGGCAGAGGGTCAGCCGGGAACAATTTATTGCCCGTTTGTTGCATCACTTAGAGGAAATGTACCTCCCGTTGCAGCAAGCAACGCAAAACAATCAGGATGCGCCAATTGATGAATTACCATCACGCGCAATACAACGGCGTTGGCGCAGCCGCTTATCCACACTTGGTCGCACAATCACGGTTCAACAGGGTAATAATGTGCTGAGTGGTATCGCGGAAGACGTAAGCGATAGTGGAGAGCTATTTCTGCGTTGCCACTCAGGAGAAGGCGTCAGAATCACCTGGGGGGATATCGGATATCCTACCGAGTAAGCTCTTATGCCGAAAACCAACGCTACTGCTACGCGCTCAGGTTTTTGGTTAAGGAGTAACTGATATTGAGTAAAGAGGGGTGGAGTCATCTCTCCACCAAGCACATGAGGGGAAACAGTCATGGAAACTCAGGAAGTATTCCTCACCAACGATGGTTTACAACGTGCACTCAGTCAATTAGAGCTTTTGCGTACAGCCGGACGAGCGAGGGTCGCACAGTACCTGCACGAGGCGCAAGAGGCTGGGGATGTCATCGATAACGCGGCATACGAAGATGCCAAGAACGAGCAGGCCCGCCTTGAGGGACGCATTCTAGAATTGGAACAGCTCCTGGCGCAGGCCAAAGTCATCGATCACGTGCACAGCGACGAGGTTACCCTTGGCTCGGTCGTTAGCCTCAGCACAAACGAGGGGCGGCAGCTTCGCTATACCATCGTCGGGGCTTTTGAGGCCGATCCCAGTGCCCGGCGTATTTCTAACGAGTCGCCGGTAGGAAAAGCGCTGCTGGGTCACAAATCCGGTGAGATGGTGATCGTCTCAACCCCAGGAGGCGTGAAGGAGTATACTATTCAAGCGATTGAGTAAGCGCTAAGCCCCCTAAAAAAGAGACCTGTGGACCCCCAAAAACAAAGCAAACAAAGGGTCACAGGTCTCTTTTTGTGCTGGGCAAACGGCCCCCGCCAGGGACCCTTGCGGGGCTGTTGAGATTTTCGAAAAGCCAAAAGCCTCCTTGCTATCTACCCAGCGTGACCAAACAATGTTACAATGGACCAAAGCTGGTACCAGGCAAAAAGAACAGCCTATTGCAACCCATATTGCTGTTCTCGCGCCTGGTACAATTTTCGTGGAGGAAATGATATGGCAGACGAACGGGAAATACGACTTCAACGCCTGCAAGCTCTCAGGGAAAGAGGTATCGACCCCTACCCTCAGATGGCGGAGCGTACTCATACAATCGCTGATCTATTAGCACATTTTGACGAATACGTCGGGCCGGAAGGCTCTTACACGCTGGTGGGACGTATTCGCTTGATGCGCGAAATGGGCAAGGCAGCTTTTGCCAAAATTGAGGATGGCACCGGCAGCATCCAGGTCTACTTCCGCATTAACGACCTGGGAGAGGAGGCGTATAAGACGCTGAAGCTGCTCGACCTGGGCGACTTTATTCAAGTGACCGGTTTTCTCTTCACCACACGTACGCAGGAACGTACCCTGCACGCCACAAGTTACCGCTTGCTCACCAAGGGTTTGCGTCCCCTGCCCGAAAAATATCATGGGCTAGAGGATATCGAACTTCGCCAGCGCAAACGCTATCTCGACATCATCGCCAACGGCGACGAGGTCAAGCAGGTCTTCGTCACCCGCAGCCGCGTCATAAGCGCCATGCGTCGCTATCTCGACGAGCATGACTACATCGAAGTAGAGACACCAATTCTACAACCGTTGTACGGCGGCGCGACGGCGCGACCATTCACCACACATCACAACACGCTGGATCGCGACCTGTACCTGCGCATCGCTATCGAACTGTACCTCAAACGCTTAATCGTGGCGGGCTTCGAGCGCGTGTACGAAATTGGGCGCAACTTCCGCAACGAGGGCATTGATCGCAGCCACAATCCAGAATTCACTATGATGGAATGCTATCAAGCATACGCTGATTATAACGATATGATGAAGCTGGTTGAGGAAATGGTTGCCGCGATTGCACAAGCAGTGAAGGGCACGACGAAGATCACGTACCAGGGCACAGAAATTGATCTGACACCGCCCTGGCCGCGCATTCCTCTACTTGGAGCCATCAAACAATATACCGGCATCGATGTCAACCAGTATCCTGATAAAGCGAGCCTGGCAGGCGCGATGAAGGCCAAAGGCTACGAGGTCGATCCCAAGCTGGATCGTGGTCGTTTGATCGATGATCTAAAAGGGATTATCTTGCACAGCGGAAAACCCGAGATGAAGCAAGCATTCTTCTTGATCGACTACCCACTCGACCTCTCGCCGCTCACAAAGAAGCACCGCGAGATACCGGGCCTGGTTGAGCGCTTCCAACCGTTCATCGGCGGGCTAGAGTGCGGCAACGCGTTCACCGAACTCAACGATCCCGTCGATCAACGTGCGCGCTTTGAGGACCAGGCTCGCCAGCGCGCGCAGGGTGATGAAGAGGCGCAAGTTCTGGATGAGGATTTTCTGGAAGCTATCGAGATTGGCATGCCACCTACTGGAGGCATCGGCATCGGCATCGACCGCCTGGCGATGCTTATGGCAGACCAGGAGTCCATTCGCGACGTAATTCTCTTCCCCACGATGCGCAAAACCGTCGAAGAGCAATAATATGGTGAAAAGCAGGGTGGCTATCCCTGCTTTTCACCACAGCAATGCAATGGATAGGTAGGGAGGTGTTTCAATGATGGAATCGTTGCCAGATGCATCACAGAAATTCGTGCAGTATCTGCTCGACTATATATTTCCCCCTTGCTGTGCTGCTTGTCAGCGCCGGGGCACGATCCTTTGTCCGTCTTGCATTGCCCAGGTCCGTCCTGTGCCAGCCCCTTACAGTCATCCGAGCGCGAAAGCCCCTGTGTTTCAACCAGGGGATGAAGCGCCGC
>DATAYF010000283.1:0-3323 GCA_036272735.1 Ktedonobacteraceae bacterium | reverse complement strand
ATCGATACTTTCCCCATAAAGTAG
Organism: Ktedonobacteraceae bacterium; assembly: GCA_036272735.1. GTDB lineage: Bacteria > Chloroflexota > Ktedonobacteria > Ktedonobacterales > Ktedonobacteraceae > DATAYF01. The sequence goes on along the minus strand of DATAYF010000283.1, from coordinate 3,299 downwards.
TGGAGAAGCATGGCTTGCACAATAATATCAAATTATACACATTATACTAGTGAAATTACTAGTGAAATATCCCAATATTGCTTCTTGCTTTTGTAGTGCGTTTGATCATATTCGTCCTGTCTCTTTCCCTTATAGAAAGCTTTCACATAGGCAACTAGGGTTCACATGGTTAGTTATTCCAATATGAGTATGTCAGGAGAAAAAGATTGAATTACTGGCAAGACCGTAAAGTTTTAGTGACTGGTGGAGCCTCCTTTATTGGTAGTCACTTAGTTGATCGCCTGGTTACGCCAGGAGCGGCTGTACGTATTGCAGACGACCTTTCAAGCGGGTGCGTCGATAATCTATCAATACAAAACGTTGAGCTGCTAGAGGGAAACTTGCTTGATCCAACTTTCGCGAAGCAAGCTTGTGCAGATATGCAGAACGTATTTCACCTCGCTGCATCACATGGCGGACGTGGTTATATTGATACTCATGCAGTAGAGTGTGCGAATAATATGGTGTTAAACGGGACAGTATTCGCCGCCGCTCACCAGGCGGGAGTTGAGCATGTCTGCTTCGCAAGTTCGGCATGTGTTTACTCCACAACGCTGCAAGAGGCACCGCACAGCGGAAATATCCTCTACCTCCAGGAACAAATGGCGAATACTTTTGAGCCTTCTAAAGCTTTTGCCGACGGCGAGTATGGCTGGGCAAAACTCATCTGGCACGACTACAGACGCCTCACCACAAATAGGGCACGTGTCAATATAGAGATAGAGATAGAGATAGAGAGGGTTTGATGTTGATCTCAGAACAAGGCTCGCACGAGATCGCCACTGCCAAACGGCCGATCTCTTCGAAACGATTTGATGAGCGTGGGGCCTGGACTATTCCAGGTTCCTATGCTCCTGGTCAAGCGGCAACACACCCCCTGCGTATTCTTATTGTTGCCACAGAAGCCCCGCCGGTGCGTGGGGGCATCGCGCGTATCGTAGGATACCTCAGGGATGGTCTGCAAGGACGCGGACACCATGTCGATGTTCTTGCCTACCCTGAAGTTGGACGGCTTGTGTTTGGGGAAGTGCGGCTCAGTAGCCTCATCTTCAAGCTTCCTCAACTATTCCATCGTGTCAATGAGTACGACATCATTCATGTCCACGGAGTCACTCCGACTTTCAGTGATCTCTTTCTCCTCTTCGTTCACCTGCGCAATCCACGTCTTCCGGTGATTTACACCCATCATTTAGATTTAGACTTTACACCAGCCTTTTTGACTGGCATGTACAACCGCCTGCACCACTGGCTCAGTGCACATACCAGCGCGGTTGTTGCTGCTACTGATCATACTTTAGCATTATTACATGATAAGCGAGGCCGAGGCTCCGTCATTCCCTATGGCATTGACCTGGCGCATTTCAGTACAAATAGGCGTAAGGATGAGCAGTTTACGGTGCTCTTCGTTGGACAGTTCCGCCCATGGAAGGGGGTACGCATATTACTGCAGGCCATGTCTCAAGTGAAGAATGCCAGACTTCTACTGGTCGGACAGGGGCCAGAGGAGCAGGCTTACCGCTCTTTAGCAAAAGAGCTAGACCTGGACGTGCAGTTTTACATTGGCGTGAATGACGATTCCTTGCGCCAGCTCTACGAGCGAGCACACGTCATCGTACTACCCTCAATATCACAGTTGGAAGCCTTTGGGTTGGCGCTTATAGAGGGCATGGCGGCGGGTTGCATACCGATTGCATCAGATCTGCCAGGTGTGCGTGAAGTGGTCGGACGCATCGGCTTTTTGTTTCCTCCAGGCGATGCAAACGAGCTCGCGACGATACTCCGTGACCTACTCAATAACCCGGAGCAGGTGCAGCAAACCGCAGAGTATGCTCGTATGTATGCAACCCAATTTAGCCAGGATCGCACGATTTGTGAATATGAACGCCTTTTCACATGCCTGGTTGCGGCGCGGGAGTTGAAAGAGCAGATCGAGCAGATTACACACAAAACCCAATCTTATGCGCCTGCACTTCAGCAATTTATGAGCCATGTCGCGCGCGATCTGGAAGCAGATTGGGCGGGATTAGTGCTACAGGAGGCTCAAGATAAGTTCCGTTTTGTAGCGTTTACAGGATCGCTCAGCTTACTGACTCGGCAACAACTCGAACGCGTATCATCCCAACTTGCATGGTCTGCCATGAATACCGATGATAGCATACGGCTAGAACCCCACGACGACAACTTGCACCTGGACGAAGTGCTCGTCCGTGAGATGCCAGCAGTGATAGCGGTACCACTTATTATCGATGGAAAGCGCATTGGTGCCATGCTGTCTATGCGAGAACGCTCATTTGACCAGTATGATCTCGATAGTCTTAAACGTTTCGCCTTCTATGCAGCGCCTTCGCTACGTGCAATAATAAAGTTGAATGATGGTATTCCCGGATTAGCGAAGGAGTTGAATGATGGTATTCCCGGATTAGCGAAGGACTTTGCGTCAACAACCCCCTCCTGAAGGAGGAGGCTTGCAAAAGCCTGTTGACTAGCTTTTGTGCGCAAGCACTCCGTTCGAGCGGTCACGATACGCATCAATGCCTGCTCAAGTTGATGTCTCTATCCCTCTATCCCTCTATCGCTTGTTATTAAAAGCCCCTGGGTATGGGCGGTGTGATGAGCGCAACAAACCGGTTGAACAGTAGCAATGAGCACCTTACTCCGAAAGGAGATGCACGGTATGTTCGTGTACGTTTTGAATTGTCATGGCCAACCGCTCATGCCCTGTCACCCGCGCAAAGCACGGGTCTTGTTGAAGACAGGCAGGGCCAAAGTGGTGAAGATGGTTCCATTTCCATTGCAACTCCTCTACAGCAGCTGCGGCTACACGCAAGGGGTTTCGCCTGGAATCGATGCTGGCACCAAACATATTGGCGTCTCAGCCGCCACCGAGCAAACTGTTCTGTATGAAGCAGAAGCCCTGCCACGAACCGATATTCAGGGATTACTCTCAACGCGCAGACACTTCCGTCGTGCCAGGGGGAGCCGAAAAACGAGGTATCGTCCAACAAGGTTTCTCAACAGGAGGAAGCCCAAAGAATGGCTTGCGCCATCAGTACAGCACAAAGTCGAGGCACATCTCAAAACCAGAAAAATGGTGGGGAGCATCTTGCCAGTCAGCAAGGTGACTATCGAGGTGGCCCAGTTTGCTCTCCAGAAGGTCCGCCATCCTGATATTGAAGGTCTGGGCTATCAACATGGACCTCAGTTGGGCTTCTGGAATGTGCGGGAGTATGTGCTGGCAAGAGATGTGCCTACCTGTCAAT
>DATAYF010000282.1:0-2860 GCA_036272735.1 Ktedonobacteraceae bacterium | reverse complement strand
TCACTTCCCCCCAGACAGAACTGGTTTCATGGGTGTTACCACCGCTTATCCCTCTTGTCGGTACCGTTTCAGCGGTCTGCACAAGCCATTACGGCCGTACGTTGGGTAATAGTGAGCTTCCGTACCCTTGCAGGTGTGACTTTGTGTAGGGCATCCCGCATTTTCAGCAGAAATGAGATGCAGCGTGCTCCAGGTCTTCCGTTCGCCCCTATTCTCTCGTAGAGAGAGTCTGCCAGAAGAGTTGGATAGAGGAGCAGAGATTACATACACCCCTATCTTCTGGTCCAGCGTTTCAGCCATCTTTGGCTGGCGTCCGCAAATAGGCCAGAGGGACTGGAATTCAGCCAGTGTAGGTTTAACCATACACGAGAGTGTTTCCTAACTCATAAGCCCTCCCACACATGAGCTAAAACGCGCTTAGGAGAACGGATGAGATCGGAACGGCCAGCTTGTTGTGCAACTAAAGCAACGATGATGGTGGCTGTATAGGTCAGAGCAACCTGCCGAGCAATGGTAGACCAGCCTGAGAGGGGAGGGCGTTGCAGATGGAAGAAGAGAAAAACGCGGCCAAAGAAGCGTTCGATGCCACTGCGTTTGCCTAACTCCTCTTTGGTCCAGGTGGGAGGCAAACAAGAACGATTTTTCTGACGCTTGGGATTCCAGGGAATCACCGCCACCGCACCCAAAGTGGCATGAATCCAGGCGATGAGCTTCAAGCCCCAATAGGCGGCATCCAAGCGAATAAAACGCGGACGGAGCTGATACAGATGCACGGCCCATGCCAGCAGTGGCTGAGCAAAGGGAGCATCATGGACATTGGCAGGGGAAAGGAGAAAAAAGAGTGGTAAACCAGATCCACGACAGATCAGCGTATGGACACGGTAGCCGCGCAAAAGTGAACGAGGATGCTGAGCCGGAGCATGCCCATAAGCGGCATCTGGGTCAGCGCGATGCCAGGCGAGGATGGGAGCACTATCGATGATGAGATCGCGGGCACCAATCAACCGGGTCCGGATGGCGGCCAAAACGCTGAGAACAAAAAGGGCTTCTGGCAGCGGAGCTCCTGCGAGCTTCCCGCGCTTGCATTGTTGCGAGGAACTGGGAACACGGGGCAAGCCATCGTTTCCCAACGGCAAGCCACAGACCAGGGCAAGGGCAGGCCAGTCACGCAACCAATCGCGCATATCTCCATAGGAGAGCCGCCACAGCGTCCGAAGGAGCGCAATGAGCAGCAAGGATTCTTCGCTGTAGGTGCGCGGAGATCCTCCTGGACCGCTGGGTAAAGGGGGTGGGCATCGTCGATGCGCCAGGCGCACAGCCATACGGCAGAGCGCAAGCAGATGCAGGGTGTTCACCAGAGTCAAGGCATCAATGTGCAGGGCTGGACCGAGCCGGGCTTGCGCACGCTGATATGCTGGTGGGGGCACTGGTGCCGCTTCTTTGACGAGGATAGGCATCATAAGCTGCTCTCTGTCACGAGGGAACGAACCTCGGTTATGATCAGCTTACCTCACCTCGTCAACATTCGGAAATACCCTCTAAAAAGAACGCAATCAGGACTTGCAGAGTTACAAAACGCATTGTCTTGCCAATCTGAGTATGCTATGATGAAACCATACTCTTGTTAAGAAGGACAAAGAAGCCATGCCTGCAACTCGTCTCAGTATGTGGCACCTGGTGGTATCACGTAAAAACGGTTGATTTGCTGCTTACATCTCCGCGTCAGCGTAAGCAGCAGGATACATAGACGCACCATCTCCTTCAGATTGACCTGAGATGTCCTGGAGAGGGCAAATGTGATCAGGTTCCTCTGTCTCTTTTTGGTGTCCTCTCCTGCTTTTCTTCCTTGAAATGTCGTCTCACCTACCAACAACGCTTTGTTCATTGATTCTCGTCAGGAATGGACCACCATGCCTCATCGTACTCAAATGAGACGTCTTAAACGCTGTCTTCTTTCCCAAGAAGATTCTGAGAGCAATGCAAAGAGGCCCACCAGGCGAGCGTCGAGCAAAGCAAAGAAAGGATTACTATCATGCGTAAAGATCTCCATGAAGAGAATCGCTTATCATGGAATGCTGCCACCCTGGCTCACAATAGTCACAAAGGCGATCAAGCTGCGTTTTTCCGCAATGGTGGATCAACGCTGCGTCCAGAAGAACGAGAACTGCTTGGAAATGCCGAAGGCCTATCAATTGTACACCTTCAGTGTAATTCGGGCCAAGACACCCTGAGCATTGCGCGACTGGGCGCCACAGTGACAGGAGTGGATATCAGCGATACCGCCATTGATTTCGCCCGCCAACTCTCCCAGGATTCAGGTATCCCCGCAACGTGGCAGCGCATGGATGTCTACGATTGGCTTGAGGAGACTGTACAGAGTGAGCAGCGCTTTGATATTGTCTTCTGCTCGTATGGGGCTATCTGCTGGCTCTCAAATCTGGATGGATGGGCGAGGGGGATCAACAACATCCTCAAACCAGGAGGCCGCTTCATCACGGTTGAATTTCACCCGGTCATGGGAATGTTCAATGAAAAGCTGGAACGCATCTATGACTACTTTGTGGGTGGTCAGCCCTTTACTTGGGAAGAGGGTGTCAGCGATTATGTAGCGGTCTCGCGTGAGGGGCTGACTTCCGAGCATTCTCTCGAAGGAATCAAGGATTTTAAGAATCCCCACCGGGTTCATGAGTTTTTCTGGGGTATCGGGCAGATTGTCACCGCGCTTCTGACCGCAGGTCTGCAACTGACAGCCCTCAAGGAATATCCCTATTCAAACGGTTTCAAACCCTTTGATCAGATGCAGGCGCTTCCCGACCGGCGCTGGTCAGTACCCGAAGGCCAACCCAATATGCCACTGATG
>DATAYF010000281.1:0-3107 GCA_036272735.1 Ktedonobacteraceae bacterium | reverse complement strand
CGAATTCACACAGGGAAGGCATTGACAGGTATCAGTGAGTATGGTACATTTGTTCGTATGAAACAAGTCATCACGGCCAAACTGAAACTGCACGCGACTTCCGAACAGTTCGCCGCCTTACGGGCCACCCAACTGGCCTATCGCGATGCCTTGAATTATGTGAGCCGCTATGCGTTTGAGCACAGCAAGATGAGCAACCAGCGGCGCCTGCAAGATGGCACCTATGACGACATCCGCGTTCTGTATGGGCTGCCGGCGCAAATGGCCTGCAATGTTCCGCGCCAGGTCGGAGCCACCGACATCGGCCTGTGGACCAAGGTGCGTACCAATGCGCAGGCGCGTCGGGCAGGCATCACCAGGAAGCGCTACAAGGGACTGGATCAGGCCCCGCAGTACGTGTCTCCCACCCTGACCTACAACCATCAGCGCGACTACAGCTTCAAGCACGAGCAGCAGGTCAGCATCCTCACGCTCTCTGGGCGCGTGATCGTCGCCTACAGCGGCTATGGGAAGCATGTGGCGCTGATCGAGCAGGGAGCACGGATCGGAGCGGCCAGGCTCTGGTATGACCAGGCCAGGAAACGCTTTTATCTGCTCGTCTCCCTGGAGATCGAACTCCCTGAACCGACCTTTGAACGATACAAACAACTGGTCGGCGTTGACGTCGGCATCCGCTACCTGGCAGTCACTTCCACGGCCACAGGAGATCCCTGCTTTTTCTCGGGAAAGCAGGTGAGCCAGCGGGCCAATCACTATGCCCGCCTGAGAAAACGCTTGCAGCAGAAAGGCACTCGTGGCTCCAAACGCACCATCCGGCGGATCGAGCAGCGAGAGAGACGGTTGAAACGGCAAGCCAACCACCACATCGCCAGGCAGATTGTCACGACCCACCAAGAGGCCCTGATCGGCTTGGAAGACCTTACCGGCATCCGCGAGCGGACCAAACCCAGGAAACGTAAGCGCAAGAAAGGGAGCAAGGGCACAGAACCTGCGACCCCGAAGATGCGCCGTGCCAATAGGGTGCGCTCCCAGTGGTCGTTTGCCGAACTGCATGCCCTGATTGCCTATAAAGCGGTCCTGGCCGGGTCGCTGGCCATCAAAGTGGAGGCACAGTACACCTCGCAAGCCTGCCCCACCTGTGGCTACACGCATGAGGACAATCGCCCGAACAAGGGACTGGTCTTCCATTGTGGCAATTGCCACTACGAGTTGCACGCGGACCTGGTGGGTGCGCGCAATCTGGTTATGCGAACGCTCTTCCTCCGGCAGGCCTGGGGGAAGACGGGGCAGTTGTCAGTTGCCCCCGATACCTCCGACAGTGAAGCCAAAGCTGAGCGCCTTCGCCGGTACTCAGAATTGCGGTGGAGTTGAGAGGCAAGCCCCCGAGTTTACTCGTGGGGTCACTGACGATCTATTGCTCAACGCGCTCTGTGACCAGATGACCAGCGCTACATCCTTGATGCTGAGAAAGGAGCCATGATGAACCTTGCGTTTCCAAATGAATCCACTGACTACCGAGCGGCGCGCAACCGGCTCTTGCAGAGGGAGATCGAACTGCGCCGTATGACCGAAGCGGTCGCCCAGGGCCGCCGCCGGCTTCCGCCCGGTGGGATCGTTGCGCAGGACTACGTCTTCCAGCAAACAGAATCCGGTAGTATCCCGACCGAGGTGCGGCTGTCGGAGTTGTTCGTGCGAGGTCTCGATACGCTGGTGATCTACAACTTCATGTTCCCGCGTGCCCTCGACGACGAGGGGCCGTGCCCGTCCTGTACTTCTATGCTTGACGGCCTGGACGGAGCTGTGCAGCACATCAGGCAGCGGGTCAATTTCGCGGTCGTGGCCAAAGCTTCGGTGTCTCGCCTCCTGGCTCATGCGCACCAGCGCGGCTGGCGGTGGCTGCGGTTGTTGTCCTCGGCGAGCAACACCTACAACCGCGACTACTTCGGCGAGGACGCAGAGGGCGACCCAAGGCCGATGCTCAACGTGTTTGTGCGCGAGGGCGAAGTGATCCGCCACTTCTGGGGTTCCGAACTGTTCGACGCGCCGACTGAGCCTGGGCAGGAGCCTCGCCACGTTGATCCCATCGACCCACTATGGAATATGTTCGATTTCACTCCCCAGGGGCGTGGGACCGACTGGGATGCAGCGTTGAGCTACTCCTGAGAGCCATCGTCATGATCACGCACCCCCCACCAATGGGAAAAACGTTGGAGAAAGCCGGGTATTTTGCGCAAACCAGCAGGCCCAGCTTGCTCCTATCTCCTTCCCTATCAAACAAAAGGAGTTTTTGCATGAACGAACCCGCCACGAAACTCGACCGATGCAGCGACCCGATGGCCGTGGCCACCCCATGGGAGGAAACACGCCGTGTGCTTGAAAAAGCTGAACTGTTCTGGCTTGCAACCGTCCGGGCTGATGGTCGCCCCCATGCCACGCCGCTGGTGGCTGTGTGGCACGAGGGAGCGCTCTACTTCAACACTGCTGATACTGAACAGAAGGCCATCAATCTGCGTGGAAACCCCCACGTGCTTTTGCTCACTGGCTCAAACACCTGGAACGAAGGGCTGGACATCGAGGTCGAAGGGGACGCTGTGCGGATCACCGACCAGGACACGCTTGAGCGCCTCGCCAAAGTGTGGGCGACCAAGTGGGACGGGCGCTGGCAATACGAGGTGCACGATGGGGCCTTTTATGCAGGGGCCCTCGTGTTCGAGGTCAGGCCCACGAGGGTCTACGTGAGCGCCCAGGGCGACCCTTTCGGCCATACGCGCCACCAGTTCTGATTGCCAGCTCAAGCAGTCACACGACCTTTCCGAGGAGGTATGGAATCGATGAGAAAATTGATGGTCCTCTCGTTCATGACACTGGACAGCGTCGTGCAGGGAGGTGCCGGGCCCGAGGAGGACCCAAGTGGCGGCTTTCCCTATGGCGGGTGGTCTCCTCCGCTCTGGGACGATTTGCTGGACCAGGTGATGCTTGAGCAAATGAGCAAGCCGTATGACCTGGTGCTGGGCAGAAAGACGTATGAGGCATTCGCAGCGCACTGGCCCTACCAGAATACCGAGACGGACCCCATTGCCGCCGGCATCAATCGGGCGCAGAAATAT
>DATAYF010000280.1:0-12279 GCA_036272735.1 Ktedonobacteraceae bacterium | reverse complement strand
GTATTCGCGCTCTCTTTCGTCATCCATTAATGGTTGCCCTCTGCTAAAAAATAATGTACTTGTGTCCTACCATAACTACGTACCAACGATCTCTACGGTTCATATCTCCCCATAAAGCAATACATCGATGGCGCTCCATGTGTCCCGGACACATAAAGGAACATTAATGGTTTCGCGAAACCATTAATGTTCCTTTATGTGTTGCTGTGACTATGGTCACGCGTAAGTTTCGCGGTACTTCGCGATCAGGTCCGCGTACCAGTAGCCGCTATCCTTGATGATGCGGCGTTGGGTATGATAATCGACGTACACGATGCCGAAACGCTTGCTATAACCCTCGGCCCACTCGTAATTGTCCAGTAGCGACCAGGTGAAATAGCCGCGTACTGGCGTACCTGCTTTGATGGCCTTCGCGATACTGTGCAGATGCTCGCGCAGATAATCGATGCGCCGTGGATCTTTGACGCTATCCGAGCCATCCCATTGATCTTGAAACGCCGAGCCGTTTTCGGTGATGTAGAGGTTTGCGATGCCGTAATCTTCGTGCAGGCGTACCAGCAGGTCGGTCAGGGCCTGGGGATACACCTCCCAACCCATCTCGGTGTAGCACGCGCCCGGCACTGGCGCGATACTTTTGACCTTATCGGCGGTTGGCACTTGCTCGCTGCCCTGGATCAGCATGCGCGAGTAGAAATTGACTCCCAGGAAGTCGATAGGGGCCGCGATGGTTGCCATATCGCTGGTTTGCACAGGTGGTTCTTTCGTGCCCATGTATTCGAAGAAGTGTGCAGGGTAGCTACCACGAAAGAGCGGCTCGACGAACCAGCGATTGCTGAAGGTGTCGAAGCGTTCCAGGTCGCGCAACGTTTCGGGACGCTCGTCGGCTGCATAGCCCGGCGTGAAATTGAGCGTGATACCGACCTGCGCACCGTTCTTGATGTGTTGCCGTATGCGCGGCACTGCCAGGCCATGCGCCAGCATAAGGTGGTGCGCGGTGTCTATTGCAGCCTGCTTGTCGCATACGCCGGGAGCGTGCATGCCAACTCCATAGCCTAAATACGCCGAGCACCACGGCTCGTTGAGCGTGATCCAGCCTGCCACGCGATCCCCCAGGCGTTGCACCACCGCTTCAGCGTAATCGGCGAAGGCCTGCGCTGTCTCACGATTGGTCCAGCCGCCTTGATCCTGCAATGTTTGCGGCAGATCCCAGTGGTAGAGCGTCGCGAACGGCTGGATGTTCTTTGCCAACAGGGCATCGACCAGCCGTTCATAGAAATCCAGCCCTTTGGCGTTGAGTGCGCCACGGCCCTGCGGCAGAATGCGCGGCCAGGCTATCGAGAAGCGATAGGCTGCCAATCCCAACCGGGACATCAGCTCGATATCCTCGTTGACGCGGTGGTAGTGGTCGTCTGCCACATCGCCGTTCTGGCCCTGATAGGTGTTGCCGGGTTGCGCGGCGAACGTGTCCCAGATCGAGCGCCCGCGTCCGTCTTCGTTAGTTGCTCCCTCGACCTGGTAGGATGCCGTGGCCGCTCCCCACAAAAAGTTCGGCGGAAAGATGCTGGCGAGGTTGCTGGCCGGTGCTGTCGCTGTTGCCGCTGAAATATCGCGAATGTTGGTCATGTATGCTCCTAATGAATGAACAAGATCTATAGTCTATGTCCCATTAGTCATATTGATACGTGTGTATGGGGCCCGGCCCCATACACACGTATCAATATGACTAATTCATCTTCCTTACAGAATCCACCGGGATGACGTTTTCCTGGCTGTTGCCCTCGCCGTACAGGTAGCAGTTGGTCCAATGGCCGTTGCCCAGGTCGGTACGGCCGGGGAACTTTTCTTTGCAGACCGGCATGGCGTGCGGGCAGCGTGGATGGAAACGGCAGCCCTTTGGCGGCGTGATCAGGCTCGGAATTTCACCACGGGCCGCCATTGTCGTTTTTTTGTCGGCATCGACCAGGCGATCAGGGTCGGGAGCGGCCGAGATCAACAGTTGGGTATAAGGATGTTTGGGCGTCTGAATAATCTCGTCGCTGGGGCCGCCCTCGACCATCTGACCAGCGTACATTACCAGGGTATCTTCGGCGAAATAGCGGGCGCTGGCGATGTCGTGCGTGATGTAAAGCAAGGCGAGTTGCTCTTCTTCTTTGAGTCGTAGCAGCAGGTTGAGGATGTCCAGGCGAATGGAGACGTCGAGCATCGATACCGGCTCGTCGGCCAGCAGCACCTCTGCATGTACCGCCAGGGCGCGAGCGATGGCGACGCGCTGGCGCTGCCCACCGCTGAGTTGGTGTGGGTACTTCTCGATAAACTGTTCTGCCGGACTCAGGCTAACGCGTCTGAGCAGGGTCAGAACCTGCTCGTTGACCTCTTTCGCGTTGTGGGCGTGTCCAAAGATCTGCAACGGGCGGCCGAGGATGTAGCGAATGTTGTGTACGGCATTGAGGGAGCCAAAGGGGTCCTGGAAGATCAATTGCACGTGACGGCGGTATTCACGCAGGGCCCGTGTGCTTTTCGCCAGCGCGACGGGTTCGCCCTTGAAGCGAATGGTGCCGGAAGTGGGATCGTACACGCGTGCCAGCATACGTGCAATCGTGGTTTTGCCGCTGCCACTTTCTCCCACCAGCGCGGTCGCGCGGCCAGCGCGCAGGGCCAGGCTGGTATCCTCGACGGCGTGCACGGCTTTTCTGATACCGAGCAGCTTACCCTGGGCCAGGGGAAACTCTTTGTGCAGGTGTTCTGCCGAAAGCATGATCGCGGGGTCTTGCGCGCTGGTGTCTCTATCGGTCATGGAATACGGGGTGCTCATCGTGCTGTCCTCCCTTCGGCCAGCGCTTCGTACCCTTGGGCGAAACGCTCCTCGCCTGGAACTGTCTCGTTATATTTCGTATTGTACAGATGGCAAGCAACCGTTTGTTCGGGATTGTTCGCCACAGCAGGCAGTAGCTCCGGCGTGACGCTGCGGCAGGGATCGAACGCCAGCGGGCAGCGCTCGCTGAACGGGCAGCCCTGGGCAATCATGCGCAGGTCGGGTGGTGAACCGGGGATACCCACCATTCTGCGGCGCGGCCCGGTCAGCGTCGGGAACGAGTGCAGCAGCCCATAGCTATAGGGGTGGCGCGGGTGCAGGTAGACATCCTTGCTGGTGCCTTTTTCGATCATCGCCCCCGCGTACATGATCGCGATTTTATCGGCCAGTTCGAGCAGCAGCGAGAGGTCGTGGGTGATAAAGATTAGCGCCGTCGAGAACTCTTTACACAGCTTGCTAATCAGTTCCAGAATTTCGCGCTGCACCACCACGTCGAGGGCGGTGGTTGGCTCATCCATGATGATCAATTCGGGATTGAGGGCCAGGGCGATGGCGATGACGGCGCGCTGGCGCATACCACCACTCAGCTCGTGCGGATAGCTGCGCAGGCGGTCCGGCGCGATGCCCACCAGGTCCAACAACTCGGCGGCGCGTTTCTGGCAGGCCGCCGCGCCCATGTCGGGACGGTGTGCCTTAATGCCATCGATGATCTGCGTGCCAATTGTCATCACCGGATTCAGGGCGTTCATGGCGCTCTGGAAGACGACTGACAGCTCATTCCAGCGGAAAGCGCGTAACTGGCTGGACGTGAGTTCCAGCACATCGACGATTTCTTCTTTGCTGGCATGTCTATCCTGCCTGGCCGCCACCATCTCGCCCTTGCGCTCGGCTTGCGGACGCGAGTGGTACAATATCTCCCCGCCAGTAATCATGGCGGGTGGACGTAGCAGCCGCGCGATGCCAAAGGCCAGTGTGGATTTGCCACAGCCGCTCTCGCCCGCCAGGCCAAGGATTTCTCCACGCTTGAGCGTCAGGTTCACGTCGCGCACGGCATGGACGCTGCCGTTGCCCGCCTGGTAATCTACGTACAGGTTCTTGACTTCGAGCAGCAGATCGTTCTCTTGCATTGCCATAAGTTTATGCTACCGCCTTTTTGTTTGTCTTCTTCGACTTCACAAATTTCAACTTCACTCGTGATTCTTTACGCAGGCGCGGATTCGCCACTTCGTCGATGCCGAAGTTAATCAGCGAGAGTGCAGTACCCACGAAGGCAATGCACAATGTCGGAGGAATAAACCACCAGTACGCGCCCTGGATAATCGCATCGTTATTGTTGACCCAGTATAGCATACTGCCCCAGTTAATGTTAGCGACGTTGCCGAGGCCCAGGAATTCGAGGCCCGCGGCGGCCACGATTGCATAGATAACGGTGCCGATGAAGCCCGACATCACAATCGAAATCTCGGTCGGCAGAATCTCGGCGAACAGGATGCGCAGCGTGCTCTCACCGCTCGATTTCGCCGCCTGCACGAAGTCGCGGTCGCGTATTGACATGGTTTGTGCGCGCACCACGCGAGCATTCCACGACCAACTGGTAACGGTCAGCACCAGCGCGATAGTAATATCGCCCTTGACGGGGAAGAACGCCGCCAGCACGATAGCCAGTGGTAGATTGGGGATGACGAGGAAAACGTTGATGAAGAGCGAGAGAATGTCATCGACCGTACCGCCGAAGTAGCCTGCCGCCAGACCAACGGCTGTGGAGAAGACGGTAATCAGAATACCCGTGATAAAGCCCCACAGAATCGAGTCACGCGTGCCGACGATGGTCTGGGTGAAGACATTCTGCCCGGTCTGCGTTGTGCCGAACAAAAACTGTGATGTCGGTGGCGCGAGTGAGGGACCGACGTTGAGCGTGTTGGGGTCCTGCGCGACAAAGAAGGGACCAAAGATGGCGACCAGGATGAAGAAGAGCAACACGCCCGCACCAACCGCGGCCTTACGATTAGCGGTAAGCATGCGCCACAGGTTGCTGAGGCGTCCAGCAACCGGCGGCGGAGCAGCGACGCCCGCCATGCCAGCGGCACCGACGCTGGTTGCGTTTGCCACACTTTGCGGGTCGATGATGCTGGTCAAGTCGTTCTCTGCCTGAGTATTTTGTTCATCGTATTTGGAAGTACTCACTACATTTACCCCTTTTCTTGGCGCACGCGTGGATCAAGCGCGAGATAGGCCAGGTCAACCAGGAAGTTGGCAACCAGCACGGTAATCGTCACCAACAGGAAGATACCCTGCGTTAAGGCGTAGTCCGAGTTCTGCACCGCCTGGAAGAGCGAAAAGCCAATGCCGGGATACGAGAAGACGATTTCAATGAACAACTGTCCCGCCACGACGCTACCGAGCGCGATGGCGAAGCCGGTAATGCTTGGCAGGATGGCGTTGCGCGCGGCGTAGCTCATCATGACGCGGCGAGCAGACAGCCCTTTGGCTTCCCCCATCAGTACATAGTCTTCGGAGAGCGTCGGGATCATGGCGTTACGCATACCGAGCATCCAGCCAGCTATCGTCGAAAGGACAAAGGTGATCGCTGGTAGCAGCGCGTGTTGAATAACGCTACCAATGAAATCAGGCGAGCCCGGGTCGATAAAACGGTCGTAGCCGCCGCTAACCGGGAACCAGCCCAGTTGGAAAGCCAGGATATAGACCATGACGAGTGCCAGGCTGAAGTACGGTATGGCCTGTATGAAGGTCATAACTGGCGGCAGCAGGCTATCCAGAAACGAACCGCGTTTCCAGGCGATGATGATGCCCAGCAGCGTGCCCAGGCCGAAGCTGATCAGGAGTGAGATGGTCACCAGTACCAGCGTCCAGGGCAGTTCCTGCCCAATTGCTGAAATAACCGGTGTCGGGAAATACGTGATCGAGATGCCCAGGTTGCCATGCAGGAGATTGTTGAGATATTGGAAGTACTGAACCCATAAAGGATTGTTGGTGACGCCATATTGAATCTCTAGCGCGTGCAACGCATCAGGCCCAATGCGTCCCTGGAAGCGAGCTATCAGCAGCTCTGCCGGATTGCCAGGGGCCAGGTGCGGAATCAGGAAGTTGAGCGTGATAGACACCCACAAGGCTATGAGATAGTAGCCAACGCGGCGCATCAGGTAACGCATCTACAAACTCCTTCACTAATCTATGACGGTGGATATTTATTCTGCATCCATAGAAGACACTGCGTGTTTAGTGCTGCGTACTCGTGTGAATATCGGAAATCACAAGGAATACGAGAAAAAGTCTTCTATAACAGGGGAGAGTTTCCGAGGGTATTGATCCCTCAGAAACTCTCCAAATGCGTTGAAAGGTGATTTACTTAGCAGGTACGAGATGAAGTACGGTCTGCTCATTATCGGGAGCTTGCCAGTTAGCGCCCACGGCATAGGGATTGTCCTGGGTAGGCCAACCAGTAAAGTTCTTGGTACTATACTCGAACCAGAAAGCACCGTAGACCATCGGAATGGCCGGAACTTTCTCGACCATGATCTTCTCAAGGCCATAGAGTGCCTGCAATTGGACGTTCTTGTCGGTGGTCGTCGCGTACTGGCTCAGCAGTTGCTCGGTGGTCGGATCCATCCAGCGTTCGTAGTTGGACGAAGCAATCTGACCAACCGGGGCGGATTTGCCTTTGCTCAATAACGCCTGGTAGACATAGAACGGGGTGGAGCCAGCGACTGAGCCAATCGCCATATCGAAGGTGCCGTTCTCGTTCGCAACGCTGTAGGCGTTATAGGACAGGGCGTTGACGTTGACCTGGATACCGATGGCTTTGAGCTCGCTGGCGATGATCTGGCAGTCGGTGACCCAGTCGCTCCAACCGGTGACCACGTTCAGGTTGAAGGAGAGCTTTTTGCCGCTCGCGTCAGTCATGACACCGTCGGAACCCTTCTTAAGGCCAGCGCTGCTCAGCAACTGTTGGGCCTGGGCCACGTTGGGCTGCGTGGAAAGGTTCTGGTACTGAGGAGCCACGAATTGCTGGTTGTTCGGCAGGATCAAGCCGGTCGGGCTGGCAGGCAGCTCAAAACCAGTCTCACCAGTTTTGGAGATCTGCGAGCGGTCAATGACCAGGCTGATGGCTTTACGCACGTTGACGTTGTTGAACGGCGCCTTGGTCAGGTTCATGAACAGTGTGACATCGTTGCCAGGAGCGAACCAGTACTTATTGTGTGCCGGGTCGCGCTGCACATAGCCCTGTTGCAGATGCGGGGTGTAGAGGCTGGTCCAGTCGATCACACCCTTGTCCATGTCCAGCTCAAGCGAAGAGTTGTTGTTATAGGAAGGGTAGCGCAGTTCGTTGACTTTGGGCAAGCCAGGTTGCCAGTAATTCGTGTTTTTCGTGAGATCGTAAAGCTGCGGTGTGAAGTTATCCAGTTTGTAGGGACCGGTGCCAACGGGATTGGCATTGGCATACTTGGCAGGATCACCAACGCTCTGCCAGATATGCTGTGGAATAATGTAGGTCGCGCCACCAATATAATTCAAGATCGGCGTATAGGGCTGCTTCAATTGAAAAACAACGGTGGTGTCATTTGTGGCGCTGACGCTACTGACGTAGTTCCAGATACCGTTTAAGTCGGCGTCGGGGTACTTTTTGATATCGTTGAATGTGAATGCAACGTCGTTCGCGCTAAACGGTTTGCCGTCCGACCACTTGACGTTCTGGCGCGTGGTGAACGTCAGGGTCTTGTTATTGTTCGAGAACGTGTAGCTCGTCGCTAGCCAGGGTGTGGTCGTGCTCTTGATCTGGTTCTGATAGAGCAAGGTCTCGTAGATCATGCCGGCAGTGCCTGGGCTGGCCGTTGGTGAAAAGGGAGTGAAAACTTTGGTGAAGTCACCATTTGGTCCGGTCTGGATGGTGAGAATGTTGCTGTGGGAATTGCTCCCGGTAGTGCCGCCACCAGCACCGCAGGCCGTCAGAAGCATACCCAGTACCATAAATACGGCGAAGAATATGCCTCCTGTTTTTACCTTCTGCTTAGAAGTCTTAGACTCGATTGTCTGCATATCCGTGTTCACGGAAAACCTCCTAGTACAAACAAGTGCGAGTGAGCTTCATTGCTCCCTCAGATAATATTGTGGTAGCTCGTAAGGTTGAGTTACCACCTTCTCTATTCTATGTACAAGGCGTACATAAAAGTAGCAAATACTGCATCCTGCGGCACATCACTGACGGGACCTGCCGTCGGGGATGACGCGCCGCCGGGAACGCCCCCCGCGAGGAGGGTCGCTACCATATACGAGACGCGACTTCGTCGTTGTATGGTAGCGACCCTCCTCGCGGGGGGCGTTCTTTTGCGGGTTTCGCCAGTGATGCGCCACAGGATGCACGCACGATCAATTCAGTTGCTAGTTTGGTATGAGTCGCTGGTGTGTTTTGTTGTTGTGATTCCGTGTCTCCCGCGTATTGCAGGTCTGGCAGCGTAGTAAAGGGCTGAAAGAAATCCTGCTCCTGTGGAGAGTGCGGCGTTTCCAGCATGCTCAGCAGTAGTTCGACGCCGCGTCTGCCCATCTCTTCGAATGGTTGTTTGATGGTGGTGAGCGGTGGGCGCATGTAGGCTGATAAGGGCAGATCATCGAAGCCGACCAGGGCCACATCTTCTGGCACGCGCAAACCATACTCGTCCGCCGCCGACAAGACGCCGTAGGCCATCAGGTCTCCACTGGCAAAGATTGCTGTGGGCCGTTGCTCTACAGGAAGCGAAAATAAGTTGCGAGCTAGCGCCTGGCCGGATTCGACACTGAAGTCGCCCTCCAGCACTAGATCTGGTTGGGGCGCGATGCCAGCTTCTTCCAGCGCCCGGCAATAGCCCTGGTGGCGATCAAGCGAGCCGTGGTTGTCGAGCAATCCCTGAATGTGGGCGATCCTGCGATGTCCGAGTTGCAGTAAATGCCGAACGGCCTGGTATGCGCCCTCGCTATTGTCAACTTCTACCCAGGGAACTTCTGGCGGTACGGTATCCTCGTCATCGATAATCACCACGGGGAAGCCGTGTTGATGCAGACGTAGCACGTATTTCAAGGATTGTCCCGGCAAAATGGCGATCAGACCCGCGACAAAATTAGTGGCAAGAATGTGGTCGATCACGTCGCCCTTATTGTTGCCACGCGTCTTATCGTTGATGCTGTAGAGCACCAATTCGTAGAGTGTGTTGCCTACGACGCCCGAAATGCCATGCAAGACGGTTGGAATGAACGAGATGTTGAACGAGGGGACGATGACACCGATCAGACGGCGGCGACCTCCAGCGAGATCGGAGGCGGTAATGCTTGGCACAAACCCTTCATCCTCCATAATGCGTAGGATGCGTTGGCGGGTTTTGGGGTCAACGTCGGGTTTATGGTTGATGACACGCGACACCGTGGCTTTTGACACGCCAGCGATGCGTGCGATATCCTCAATTGTGTGCTTCCTTGACATACATGCCTCTTTCGGCTGATTGGCTACTGTGCCAGTTTACTTGATTGGTCGGTTTGGTTCGTTGGGCTGATCCCAACGGGTTTGTGGTTTTTTCTTGACAACCAGTACCACCATGTACTGTTCGGAAACGATTACGTAACCGTTCTCGGTATCGGTTGCAGTAAGTATAAACTACAGTCTGGTTTATTGTCAAGCTTTTGCACAAATTTTTTTGTTAACTCAAAATCTTCAAAATGCTCTTAGGGTTAACTTCGTGGAGTGGAGGGAAATCGTTCCCTGAGAATGGTATACTTGCAGGGATGGGACGAGTCCTCTATAATTAAAAATTAATGTGAGAATTTATGAAGGCAAGATCGACATGCGATCTCGCTTGTTTCGTACGGTACAGTGTTTTCCCCTGAATGGCATAGTTACAGAAGGTGAGGAGGAGAGTTATGCAACAGAGTGCTGCCCGGCTCGCTGGTCAGGAAGACCAGGTACTCTTAAAAGTCCTTGTAATCGACGATGAAGAGAGCATCATTGAATTTATTAAGCTAGGGTTGCGCTACGAAGGGTTCGAGGTTGAAGCGGCCTCTGATGGCGAACAAGGCTTCATGGCAGCTCAACGTATCAATCCCGATGCGATTATCCTCGACCTCATGATGCCTGGCATCGATGGTTTGGAGGTCTGCCGACGCCTGCGCGACAATCCCACGACCAGGGATGTGCCCATCTTAATGCTCACCGCCAAGGACGAGGTTGGTGATCGTATCCTTGGTTTGCAAACGGGAGCCGATGACTATTTGACGAAGCCCTTTGATTTTTACGAGCTGCTTGAACGTGTACGGGCCATTTTGCGCCGCCAAAGGCGCACAAATGTCGGGCAAAACGGCGAGCCTGGGAACGATGGGCTGACGTTGGAGTTTGGCGACCTGCGCATGAATACCGCGACGCGTGAGGTCACACGGCAGGGTCGCTCTATCGAGTTGACGGCCACGGAATACAACCTCTTACACCTCTTCATGAGCTATCCGCGTCAGGTGCTAGACCGGAAAACGATTCTCAATCGCGTCTGGGGCTACGATTTTCTGGGTGAGACGAACATCATCGAGGTCTATGTACGCTATCTACGCGAGAAAATCGAGGATAATCCCAGTGCTCCACGCCTGATTCAAACGGTGCGCAGCGTGGGGTACGTTCTCAAAGGCTAATCCTTTTCTGGCTTTGATTCGTACTACCTAACACACCGTTGTTAATTGTCATTGTGCCGTTGAAACATTTGAAAGTGGAGTGCCACCAGATGTCAGAACCAAGAATCATCGCTGCTAAGGAACAGTTGGATAGTGCACCGTTCCCAACACAGGGATCGGAGGCGGCGCTTGGTTCTGTCGATGGTGGTACTGCCGCATCCTCTGGACATTCTGCTACTACTGCACAGCAACACTATCCCTCGGATAATGAGGATCACAAAGCGCCCTCCTGGTTACGCCCTTTCTTTGGTTTGCGCGCTCAACTCACGTTTGCCTATAGTTTGTTGCTTGCCCTGGTGGTACTGGTGGCGGCAATGGCGCTGTATATGCAGCCTTCACACTCCTATGCCTCTGTTGTCGCTATTGCATTGTTCGCGGTGGGTTCGCTACTTGCGTTCATCTTTACCACGATGCTGCTGCGCCCGCTCGACCAGGTGATCAACGCCGCGCAGGCGCTAGCTGTGGGGGATCTGGAACAGCGCGGGCGCCTGCATGCCTATCTGCGTCTTCCTCCACAGGATGACGTTGATCGCCTGGCCGGTAGCCTCAATGAGATGGTGAAGCGGCTGGAAAAAGCCGGCGATCTACAACGTGCATCCGAGCGACGCTTTCAGCAGTTCTTTTCTGATGCTTCGCACCAGCTACGCACACCGCTCACCTCGATTCGTGGTTTTACCGGAATTTTGATGCGCGGAGCCATCGACGATGCCACAACCAGGCAGCATGTGCTCTCGCGTATGAAAAACGAGACCGAGCGTATGACCGCGCTGATCAATGACCTGCTGACGCTGTCCCGCCTCGATGGGGGCTACCCATTAAAGCTGCAATACGTGGACCTTGTCGAATTAGCAACCAAAGCTGTCGAGCAAGCACAGACTCGTGCCAACGATGAACGCAAGATCTCGTTGCTACTGAAAGTTGAGAGCGGCCTTGGTGCTCACGTAGATGGTGAGCGTATCCAGCAGGTGCTATTTATTCTGCTCGATAACGCGCTCAAATACGGCCGTCCGGCCCCTGATGGTGAGATTGGCGTGCAGCTTGCCAGGCACGATGGGCACGCCGTAATTATCGTGAGTGACAATGGCGAGGGGATCGCGCAGGAGGATCGCGAGCACATTTTCCAGTCGTTCTACCGAGGTCGCCAGCGCAAGGCATCCACCCAGCAGGATTTTGCGGCTGGCTTCGGGCTTGGCCTGGCAATTGCCTACAGCATCGTGATGGCGCACAAGGGAAAGATTACATTTGCCAGCTCACCCAGCACAGGCACGCAATTTTCGGTTATACTCCCCGGCGTGGAATAAGGTAGCTACATAGAAGAGGCTGTATGGGCCGCCGGACCATACAGCCTCTTCTATGTAGCTATTTAGACTGCTTGACACGAACTTCACATTCAGAGTATCCTGCATGTACAGCCAGAGACACTTTTTCTATATTCTACAAGCACGTCACCAGCGACGATGCCTTCGCCGAAACCTTCACCCGCCTGCTGTTCGAAAGGTATGTGAAGCAGGCGCAAGAGGAAAACGAGCAGGAGGCGTAAGAAGAGTTAGATGCATAGACAAGCGTGTATGGGGCCCGGCCCCATACACGCTTGTCTATCATAAATGCGGCGGCAGAGGACCCCTTGCTTCGAGCGATGGGGATGAATGCCGCCGTTCCTTTCAGCATTCCTTGTTGATTTTCTACACCACGTCTGCTATAATGTAGGGTATGAAACAGAAACGCGCGTACAAGTACAGGTTTTACCCATCTGACGAGCAGAAGCAGGT
>DATAYF010000279.1:0-3748 GCA_036272735.1 Ktedonobacteraceae bacterium | reverse complement strand
ATCTCTCTAGAGAATATCATATTCGGTAGCAAACCTGCTATTCTGAAAACTTGAACAGAGAAGGAAAAGAGAGGATGAAAAGCAAACACCGCGCACTTGATGTTGAACTCTTCGAGCGCTGGGGATCGACGTACGAACGTTCCTGGATGCAGAGACGCCTGTTTGATCCGGTTCACTCTGCTGTATTACAGCAAGCCGCCAGTCGCTTCAAACCGGCGAATGTGCTGGACATCGGCTGTGGGAGTGGGAGACTCTTGCGGAAAGCGCACGACTTCTGGCCGGAGGCACACCTTTCTGGGATCGATCCCGCGCAAAACATGCTGGAAGTCGCACGCCATCTCACACCAGGGGCTCGCTTCTCCATCGGTTCCGGTGAGGCCTTGCCCCTGGAGGATGCCTCGGTCGATCTGGCGTTCTCGACCATCTCGTTTCATCACTGGCGGGATCAAGCTGCCGGTGTGCGCGAGGTCGCCCGCGTGTTGCGACCTGGTGGCTCCTTTCTGCTCGCTGATTTCACCTTACCCACCTGGCTTACATGGCTGTATCCACGTGTTCACAGTGCAGCGCAGATGCGTGCGCTTTTTGAACAGGCGGGCCTGGATGTACAGGCGCAGCCAGGTCCTGTTGCGCGCTTTGTGCGTATCACCATCGGGACGCGCGCCAGCAGATGAGTGATGCCGATTTCTTCCGGCTTCTCATTTCACAGGAGGAGCCTGTTCACCAAGGCAATCATGAAAGGAACACACGATCATGACCCCCTCATCTTACGTCAAAGGAGAAAAACACATGGAAACCTCAGCACAAAGCGCTGGAGAGCAGAAGGTTTCGACTAGACTGCTATTGGCTTGCGGTGCCATTGGTTCGCTGCTCAATATTGTTGTCCTTCTCATCCTTGGGGCCATACGTCCTGGCTACAACGCCTGGCAAATCCCCGACAGCTCGCTCGAACTAGGGGAGGGTGGATGGATACAAATCACCAACTACATCGTCAGCGGAGTGCTCCTGCTCGCTTTTGCCATCGGGCTCAGGCGTGTCCTGCGCACCGGACGTGGTTCCACCTGGGGACCCATCCTGCTCGGCATCTATGGCCTCACCTTCATCGGAGCCGGGATCTTCGTGACCGACCCGGTGCTGGGGTACCCACCCGGAGCGTCGAGCACGCCAACCGTTCCCGGAATCCTTCATGATCTCTTTGGCCAGCTTCAGTTCATCTCGCTGAGTGTGGCTTGCTTTGTGCTGGCACGGCGCGATGCCGCCGATCCTGCCAGGCGCGGCTGGACCTGGTATTCGGTTGCCACAGGTCTGCTGGTCGCCGCCTCTGATGTCGTCTTCGTCCTCACCTTCAAATTGTTGGACGGGGGTCCAGTAGGACTCATTGAACGGATTG
The DNA here is from genome assembly GCA_036272735.1 of Ktedonobacteraceae bacterium. Classification (GTDB taxonomy): domain Bacteria; phylum Chloroflexota; class Ktedonobacteria; order Ktedonobacterales; family Ktedonobacteraceae; genus DATAYF01. The sequence continues at coordinate 2,361 of DATAYF010000279.1, read as the reverse complement.
GCATCATTGTTAGCGGGTGTTGGATCGCTCTGCTGGCGATCCGCCTGATGAGCAAGAAGGTCCCACGGGTGTCTGTCGAATGAATAGGTCTTACACTAAGGCCGAGTAGACGTAATGAAGGGAGGTCCAGAACACGTGAAAAAATCTCTCACTTATGGGTGGTTTTCATACGTATCCTGGGTCTCCCTCGCTGGGATCGGTCTCTCTCCCTGACATATTTTATCTGGTGAAGAGAAAGAGGAAAAAACAGAAAAAGGACCGCCTCAGAAGGATGGCCTCAATGAATGCATTCAGTGACATCATCAAAGTATGAGCAAGCACAAGCTAAACACCAGTTTTCACATGACACGAACATCAAAAGAAGATTTTGGTATTGTTTGTCTTCGATATCATCCTGGCAGGTGGCACAGTTCCGAGGAACATATGACTGTTTTTAACAATTATAAGTTACAAGAGGCGTTCGGCCGCGCATCTAGAATGAAGGCCCTGAGGACTGATCTGCTATTGTCGCGAGCTCTTGGGCTGCGTAGAACGCGTGCGTACCGCATATGCTGGCAGATGTCGCTCCAGCAGGTATATCACAAGACTAGCGAGGAGCATGAGAAGGGCCGAGGCCTCCCAGGGCAAGCTCGGATGAATGGTGAAGAGCAGAGTAAACAAGCCCGGCGTAAGGATAGAGGCGATACTCCAAGCAAATTGGAAAAGCGCAAGATAGCGGCCCCGCAAAGCATCTGGGCTGACCGCTGCGGCGAGTGCATTGGAAGTGGGTGCGTGAATGAGCTCGGCCAATGTGTAGATGCAGGTGATGCTGAACAGATACGGGAGCAGCGCTCCTGGCGGGAGAACCAGAGCAAGCGTACAGAGCAGGCACCAGCCACCCCACAGCATCCCAGCAAACATGAGAGCACGCGTGCGGCGATACGCTTCGAGTTTCCTCACAAGAAGCGTTTGCAAGAGAGCAAGCAGCGTTGTGTTGAGCGCAAAAATGGCTCCAACCACCCAGACAGGCACCTTCAGTGACGTTATCAAGTAGATAGGAATGCCCACAGCAAGCAGCATGCTCCCCATGGCAAACATGACATTCGTCAGCGTCAGTGCAAGAAATGGCCGATCCCGCAGAACCGTGCGATAACCGCCCACCTGGACAGAACTGGTGGGTGAGTGATGAGGCACGCGCCTTGAGAACAGCAGCAGCGCTGCCGCGAGGAAGAAACTCAGTGCATTGACTATCACGATCAAGTGATAGCCTGCGGTCCCGCTGGCCGCGATCAGGAACCCGGAGGCAAGGCCGCCGACTCCAATACCAGCGTTTTGTGCTGCTCCTGCCAGGCCATACCAACGATCTCGCTCTCCTTCCGTGGCGATGTCTGCTACGAGTGTGAAATAGGCAGACCAGAAGAGGCGTTGACCGATCGAGGCCAGCAGCATGTAGCCTATCATGGTCAGCAGACTGTTGACCATGAGGTAACCAAGAAAGCCACAACCCTGAAGGACTTGTGCTGCCATAACCACACGCTTGGCTCCAAAGCGGTCTACCAGCAAGCCGGTCAACGGTGCGATGGGCAGCGTGAAGATTGTAGCTGTGCTGAGTGCGAAACCCACACTGATCAGAGGTAAACCAAGTGCGACATGGAAGTAGAGAAGCGAAAAGGGTATGAAAAGGCCGCTGCCCAGCGCGTCTATAAGGACGGCAATGAGAAAGCCTTCTGCTCCTTTAAGATGTGGTAAACCGAGATGCTTTGTCACCATAGGGAATACTCCTTCTTCATCGGTGTTGCGCCATTTGCTGAGGTCGTAAGACCTTTGCGAGTATACAGAGCAATGCGAAGAAAAACATCGTCCAAATGGACGATGTGCACTATTGACAGAAAGAGTATAATAAAAATGGAGATGATAGAGCTTCGTTAGATTCTCCCCGCTATGATTACACTATTTGTAAAATATGGCTTGAAAAGCCACTGCCGATCGCGACAGATCTTCACCAAGGGGAAACCTGCCAACCCTCGATCCGCGATCAATGTGCAGTCCGCCCCCTCCAGATGCGGGATGATTTGATCAAGCAGACGTGCCACAATGCTCCATTGTTTCTCTTCCCATTTCTCTTGGCCTGGCATCACTGCCCAGGCCACCGGTAGTACCCGCGAATGAACCAATACTTCTTTTAGGAAGATGCTCCGCTACACAATACTCGGGATGGCATCCGCTTGTGCCCTCTCCCCCATATTTGCTGATCATTTGCGATGAGTTTGGGATCAATTGGGTGTCCTAGAGATGAAAGGGGATTGACCCCTCTCGCACATCGAGTTTGAAGAGGAAAGACTCTCTATGTCAAGCCCCCGGAAGACCAATTTGGAGAGTCTT
>DATAYF010000278.1:0-2860 GCA_036272735.1 Ktedonobacteraceae bacterium | reverse complement strand
AGCATCAGCCATTCCAGATGATTGGCTTTGTGCTGGATAATTCGGCGCGCAAGGAGTTGGAACAACGCAAAGATGCCTTTATCAGCATGGCCAGCCATGAACTGAAGACGCCGCTCACCTCTTTGCAGCTGCAAACGCAACTGCTGGCCAAGCTGCTGGCAAAGCAAGGCATCTCTGACGCTGCCCCTGCACTTTCCCGAATGCAGGTGCAGGGCAAACGATTAGAGCATTTGATTGGAGAGCTCCTGGATGTGTCCAAGATCCAGGCGGGCGGGTTAGAGTACGCTCAGGAACCCGTGGATCTCGACGCGTTGCTCCAGGAGGTGGCAGACACCCTGCAACAAATCAATCCGAGCCATACCCTCGTGGTGCGTGGCGCGGGGCAGGCGGGGCAGACCAGCCTGATGGGGGACCCGGACCGGCTGGGGCAAGTCTTCACCAACCTGCTCAGCAATGCCATCAAGTATGCTCCCGGTGCCCAGACGGTCGAGATGGACCTCGACACCTCAGAAGATGCGGTCACGGTCCATGTGCGCGATCATGGCCTGGGCATTCCGCGAGAGCAGCGCGACAAAATCTTTGAGCGCTTCTATCGGGCTACAGATCCAAAGCAGAGAGGGATCCCTGGTCTGGGCATGGGGCTCTACATTGTCGCCGAGATCGTCAAGCAGCATGGGGGAACGATCACCGTGGACAGCGAAGTGGGAAGAGGATCAACCTTTACGGTGACCCTTCCCAGGAAGAGCGAGGCCTGACCAGGGAAAGCACGCCAGGCCAATAGATGCGTTTGAGCGTGAGAAACCACAAGGGAGATCTTTTCCATCTCCGTGGAAGGAGTTCATAAAGCAACCTTTTTCTTCTTCCCGTTCTTTGGCCCTTCTAGCAATGCTAGAACGTCGGTCAAGAAATGCGAAGGAAGGATCGACAGATAGGAGAAAGCATGATGCTCACGAGAAAAAGAAACCACGGTAGCTTCTCTGGTGAGGAAATGGTCATTCCCAGGTGCTTGCTTCCTGGAAGATAGAAGCCGCAAGCAGTGAACAGTACCGAGCCATCTCTCTGGGAGAATAAGGTCTTCCCTGCTCAAGCCACCAGGTGATTGCATCGATAAACAACGAGGCCAGCAGCGTTGGCAGAAATCCATCGACAAACACACGACGATCGGCTATGGGCTGCTTGTTTGGAACGAGCGTATGTTCCTTGACCAATTCAGCTAAAGAGGCTCTCATCTTCATGACAAACCAGGGACTCCCCTTTCCCCCAAGCAGCACACGATAGAGTTGTTCGTATTCTGCCACATGCTCGAAGAGATTCATCCATTGGTGCGGAGGGCGTTCTGGACCGAAGTTACCCAATGCGCTCATCAAAATGTGCATCTCATTCTCGAAGATCTGCTCGACCAGATCATATTTATCTTGATAATTGCGATAAAACGCCGTTCGACTCACCATGGCTCGCTGGATAATCTCGCTCACCGTGAGCGCATCAAAGCCTCGCTCCTCGATCAATTCGAGCAACGCCTCCCGCAACAGTTTTTGCATGCGTCTCACGCGTAAATCCCCCGTGTTTTGGGTCATTTTATGCTCCTTTGTTCCATTCAGAACAAATCCGCTCAATTGTGACTTGTTTCTTCATGCTCTTCCAACTACACTTGCGGAAAGACGGGATATTCCATCTGGAACAGTATGTCCCGAATGATGAGTTCTGTCAAGAGGCACATCTGGGCCGTTCATGGGGCGATAAGAGAGTCACATGGATGGTGCGGTCCCAAACCAAGATCACAGAAAAGATACAGGAGATGACTCATGCGTGTTGTACAAGTCCGCCAATTTGGCCTCCCCGAAGTGTTACACCTTGAAGAGAGCGAAGAGCCGCAGGCTGGACCCGGCCAAGTCGTGATCGCCGTGGAGGCGGCAGGCGTCTCTTTTGGAGATACATCCATCCGTGCGGGAAAGTACCCCTTCCCGCTCCCCTTTGTACCCGGATGGGCGGTGGGTGGTCAGATCACGAAGGTCGGACCAGACGGTGACCTGACGCTCGTAGGAACGCCCGTTGTAGCGCTTACCAAGGCCGGTGGTGGCTATGGAGAGCAAGTGGTTGCTGATGTGACCAACGTTTTCTTTCTTCCAAAGGAACTGTCCGTTGAACAGGCGTTGGGCGTATTCCTAGCAGGAGGAACTGCCATCTCCATCCTGAAGACGGCACAGATCGAACCAGGTGAAACCGTTTTGATCACGGCGGCAGCGGGCAACACTGGTTCGCAGTTAGTCCAGCTGGCGAAAGCAGCAGGCGCGGGCACCGTGATTGGTGCAGCTGGCGGGAAGGAGAAACTCGCGGTGGTTTCTCGACTTGGGGCCGATGTGGCCATCGACTACCGTGAGAATGATTGGGTGGAGCGGGTGCGAAATGTAACAGGAGGCAAGGGGGCCGATGCGGTCATTGATGCAGTGGGGGGGACCATTGGACATCAGGCCTTCGAGGTGACAGCGAACGGTCATGGTCGGTTGGTGGTGTACGGCTCTTCCTCTGGTACCGAGGCGACGATCAGGATGCATGAACTGGCGATGCGAGGCATTACGGTGATCGGTGCCCTTGGGATTGCGATGACCAAGACAGAACAGGAAACGCGCGCTAACATGGAGGCCGCATTGCAAGAGGCAGCAGCCGGGCGGCTGGTAGCCGTGATTGGGCAGAGATACCCGCTGGAGCGTGCCGCTGATGCCCATGCAGCCATTGAAGCTCGACAGGCGATCGGCATGGTGCTGCTTATCCCGTGATGCAGAGGGCAGCAGACCCGTATGAAGTTGCGGGTCTGCTGCCACATTTCGCGATATGCGTCGCGTCAGCCTGTCAATGCTTT
>DATAYF010000277.1:0-6268 GCA_036272735.1 Ktedonobacteraceae bacterium | reverse complement strand
GCGGAGATCTAACAGCTTAAACGATCCATAGAGGAACGCCTATGGCTTATGTGTTGGTGGTTGTTTGAGGTATAGCCTGGCAACCATTGTAGAGAAGAAAGGTTACATAACTCATGGCTGACAAAGTCAGTGATTATCTATTGAAACGTCTCTCTGAGTGGGGAGTCAACCGAATTTTCGGTTATCCTGGTGATGGTATTCTTGGCATCCAGGGAGCCTTGGAGCGCCACACTGATCTATTCAACTTCGTGCAAGTGCGTCATGAAGAGATGGCAGCCTTCATGGCCTCGGGACACGCCAAATTTACCGGCGAGCTAGGGGTCTGCATGGCTACCTCCGGCCCCGGTGCCATCCATCTGCTCAACGGCTTGTATGACGCCAAGATGGACCATCAACCCGTGCTTGCCATCGTCGGACAATCCGCCCGAACCGCAATGGGCGGCAATTACCAGCAGGAAGTAGACCTGGCGAATCTCTTCAAGGACGTGGCTGGCGAGTATGTACAGACCTGTAACGACCCCATGCAGATGCGCCAACTGGTCGACCGCGCTTGCCGCATCGCCCTGGCTGAGCGCACCGTAACCTGCATCATTATGCCCAAGGACGTGCAGGACCTCGATGCCGTCGAGCAGCCACCGCACAAGCACAACACCGTGCACACGAGCATTGGCTACTCCTATCCCTACACCATTCCCCAGCAGCAAGACCTGCAACGGGCCGCGAACATCCTCAACGAGGGCAAAAAAGTAGCGATTTTGATTGGGGCGGGGGCGATGGATGCTGGCGATGAGGTGACGCAGGTTGCGGATCTGTTGGGCTGTGGAGTAGCGAAAGCATTGCTGGGCAAAGCAGCACTGCCGGACGCACTGCCCTTCGTCACGGGTGGCCTGGGACTGCTAGGCACCACGCCTAGCTGGAACATGATGATGGAGTGTGACACTCTGCTCATGGTGGGTTCCAGCTTCCCCTACGCCGAGTTCTTGCCCAAAGAAGGCCAGGCGCGTGGCGTTCAGATCGATATTGATCCACGCATGCTGGGCATTCGCTACCCCATGGAACTCAACCTGACCGGCGATAGTGCGCAATCCCTGCGCGCGCTGATCCCTCTGCTCAAACGGAAGGAAGACCGTGCATGGCGCGAGAGGATCGAAGCGGATATTCGCCGCTGGTGGGAGGTGGTCGAGGCACGTGCCAAAGATAGCGCCGATCCCATCAATCCAGAACTGGTGGCCTGGGAACTCTCGCCGCGCCTGCCAGATAACACCATCATCAGCGCCGACTCAGGCACCACCGCCAACTGGTATGGTCGCGATATCAAGATGCGCGCAGGTATGAAGGGGTCGGTCTCCGGCAGCCTGGCATCGTTGGGGGCCGCTGTGCCCTATGCCATCGCCGCCAAGTTCGCCTATCCCGAGCGTGTAACTATTGCCTTCACTGGCGATGGAGCCATGCAGATGAACGGGCTCAGTGAGTTGATCACGGTCGGGAAGTACTGGAAAGAGTGGAGCAACCCACATATCTTGTTTATCGTGCTCAATAACCGGGACCTGAATCAGGTCACCTGGGAAGAGCGCATCGAGGCCGGAGATGCCAGGCTACCAATGACGCAATCAATCCCTGATTTTCCTTATGCTACCTATGCAGAGTCACTAGGCTTCCACGGCATCCGTGTGGACAAGCCAGAAAACGTGGGGCGCGCCATCGACGAGGCGCTGGCGGCCAACCGACCAGCCTTGATCGACGTGTATGTGGATCCAGACGTGCCGACGTTGCCGCCACACATCACCTTCGAGCAGGCGAAGAATTATAGTACCGCCCTGTTGAAGATGGACCCCGACGAGGGCGGCATCATCAAAGAATCGGTTAAGGGTGTCGTTCAAAGCATCTTGCCCCATAAAGGCTAAGCTATTGAGCGGCTCGATGCCTCTGTTTACACGGTGTCATTCAATGCTTTAGCATTGGATGGCACCTACTCTTGAAACATATGGAAAAGCGAAGGAATATACTCTTATGGCTCTTACAAAACCGATAGATACGATAAAGGAGGCAGGTGAGCATTCGCTAGAACAGCTTTCCATCGGAAAGCCGAAGCGTTCTGGCCTCCTGAACCTCTTGCCGCGCCAGGTTACGCGTGAAGGCATTGTGCTCGATCAGCATATCCGTGAAGGACGCTTCCAACGCAGCCTCTCGCTGATCACTGCCTTCTCTAGCCTGCTGGCAGGACTAGAAGTAACCTACGAACATTATCGCGGCAGCTATGGCCAACAGATCATGTACACTCCAGTCATCATCAGCCCGCTTCTAACCATCGCGGGCGTGTGGGGTGTGTTCAATCGACGGGTGGCACGCACACTCCTCCCTATCGTGTCGTTGATTACCATGCTCGATGGGGGGGTCGGTTTCTACTTCCATGTGCGCGGCATCGCTCGCAAACCGGGCGGATGGCGCATCCCCATTTTCAATGTCATTATGGGGCCACCAGTATTTGCACCGCTCCTCTTCGCCATCAGTGGTTTTCTCGGCTTCATTGCCTCGCTCTTACGCCGCGAGGATGATCTCAAACACACGACACTGCCGGGAATTCCACGCCCTCGCTCGGCATGGTTGCGATGGTTCCCGCGCAGGCTGGCAAAGGAAGGGATCGTCTTCGAGCAAGATATACGGGAAGGACGCTTCCAGCGGATGCTGGGGGTCGCGACTGCCATCTCGGGGTTCTTTAGTGGCATCGAAGCGCTCTATTCACACTACAAAAACAATTTCAGCTACCGAGTGCAATGGACTCCTGTTCTGCTGACCCCCGTGCTGATGTTCGCCGGTATCGGCTCTGTATGGAGTCGCACGCTTGCTCGCACGCTCTTGCCGCTAGCTTCGGTCCTGGCACTCGTCAATGGTGGCATCGGTTTCCTGTACCACGTGCGGGTGTGGCACGCCGTCCAGGGGGACTCAAAAAGCCGTTCTACAATCTGGTCTATGGACCTCCCATCTTCGCACCGTTGCTCTTTGCCGCCTCTGGCTTCTTAGGCGTGCTGGCGAGTCTGTTGAGGAGGGCTGACTGATGAAGCTACACAATCACAAACACGCCGGGCAGGCAGATACCAGTCGCCTCCCGGTAGACGCTGCCTCTGGTCAGCCACTTATGCCACGTGCTCAGCCTGGCTACTATCCAGGCTTCCAGACACTCTCACAGCAAGCTTTTTGGGATGAGGCCACGCGCAACGTGGTACGAGCACGCGTCGAGCAAGTTCCACCGGTACGCTTTTTTACTTCTGAAGAGGCGCAATTGATGCAGGCGGTCTGTGACCGTTTGTTGCCGCAGGATGATCGTGACGAGACCCATAAGATTCCGCTGGTAAATACTATCGATGATCGGCTGTATCAGCGGCGCATTGATGGTTATCGCTTTGAAGATATGCCACCCGATCACGAAGCCCATCATCTCGGACTCCAGGCCATTGAAGCCATCGCTCAACACATGTACAACACCGCCTTTGTACAGCTCGGTCAGCACGAACAAGACGCCGTGCTGCAAACCATTCATGACACGCAGCCACCAGCGGCTCACGAGACCTGGCAAAAGATGCCCGTCAAACGCTTCTGGATGCTGCTGATGCAGGACGTCGTCGAAGCCTACTACGCGCACCCCTATGCCTGGGACGAGATTGGCTTTGGTGGTCCAGCTTATCCACGTGGTTACATGCGCCTGGAAGGCGGCAAGCCGGAGCCATGGGAGGTCGAAGAGCAGCGCTACGAGTGGGAGGCACCACCGCAAGCGCTTTCTGATACCTATACACCCATCGGGGGATCAGGTGATCACAAGGCACAAACGTCGGGCCAGGAAGGTACCCATTAAGACATACGAAAGAGGAGAGGTGTTGTGAAGAATCCGCTCTTGGGAGCTTTTAACGGGCACGAGCATGACCATCATGATCATATGCTTGGCCCGGTTCAGAAAATTGATTTCCCGATGCATCACTTTCAACCAGATGAGGAGGTTGATTTCTGCATCGTTGGCGTTGGCTCTGCCGGGGGTGTGCTCGTGCAGCGGCTGGCTCGCGCTGGATTTCGGGTCGTAGGCATGGAAGCTGGCCCTTTTTGGGAGACCGAACGGGACTGGGTGAGTGATGAGGCAGGATCATCCAGGCTGTATTGGAATGATCTACGCATTACCGGTGGGGAAGACCCGATCACGCTGGGGGCCAATAATAGTGGGCATGGTGTCGGGGGCGGCTCGGTGCACTGGGCTGGCTTTACACCCCGCTTCCATCCATCAGATTTTCATGTCCTGTCATCGGATGGACTGGGAGCAGATTGGCCCATTGCCTACGAGGACATCAAGCCTTATTATGAACTGCTGGAAAAAGAGATCCCGGTTTCGGGTCCCGCGTACTATCCCTGGGGAGATCCGCATAGCTACACCTACGGTCCACACCCTCTGGGAGGCGTGGGCGACGTGCTCGTCAAGGGATGTACCAGGCTCGGTATCCCTGTGGTGGCTGGTGGTCCTGTCGCCATTCTCGCAGGTTCGCATGGAGACCGCCAACATTGTATCTACCGCGGCTTCTGCCTTCAAGGTTGTAAGGTGGGAGCCAAGCAAAGTACCTTGATCAGCCACGTGCCCGATGCTATTCGTCATGGAGCAGAGATTCGCGACAATTGCATGGTCTCACGTATCAATATGCAAGATGGGCACGTGACGGGTGTTAGCTACTTCGACCCGCAGGGGAATGAGCGCGAACTCAAAGCCAAAGTCGTGATCGTCTCCGGCTATGCCATTGAGACGCCACGTTTACTCTTGAACTCGGCCTGCCTTGGTTTCGAGCACGGGCTGGCTAACTCGAGTGGGACGGTGGGCAAGTATCTGATGGTACAGGTTGGCAACGTCGTAGCGGGCCGTTTTGAGGACCCGATTCGCATGTACAAGGCACCACCAGCGCACGCGCTGAGCGAGGAGTTCTATGAAACCGATCCAAGGCGCGATTTTGTGCGTGGCTTCGCCATCCAGACGGTCGGACCCCTGCCAATCGCCTTCGCGAAACAGATGATGGTAGCGAAAGGAGCCTGGGGTTGGGGCATGCGCCGCGTGATGATGGATTACAACCACTGGGCCGCGCTGGGTGTGCTGGGTGTGCTGGGTGTGCTGGGCGAGATTTTACCCTGGGAAGACAACCGCGTGGAACTGGCGGACGAGACCGACCAGTACGGCATCCGCGTCGCCAAAATCACCTTCAATATGCACGACAACGACAAGAAGGTCGCTAAGGCGGGCGTCGAGAAGACGAGCGAGGTGCTCCACGCGGCTGGTGCCCAGGAGGTGGTGGAGGAACCGCGTTATGCCCATCTTGTGGGAGGCGCACGTATGGGCAACGACCCGCATACATCCGTCACAGACAGCTTCGGGCGCACGCACGATATCCCGAACCTCTTTGTGTGTGACGGCAGCCTATTGCCGACACAGGGTTCGGCCAATCCGGGTCTCACCATCCAGGCATTAGCAGCCCGCACCGCCGATTACATCATCTCAAACGGTGCGCACTTGCTCTCTCGCCACCCCGATACGGTTGCGGTCGCGCAGCCTCCGGTACGTCACAATACGTCGCCAGCGGGCACAACGAACAAAGGTGTGCCGCGCATAAAGTAACGTAGCGTTTTTGTAGAAAGAGATAAAGACTTTTTTGAGAAGGAAGAGAGAGATGAATTCACGAATACCCGAAGTAGTGGTTGTAACTGGTGCTTCGGCGGGAGTCGGGCGGGCCATCGTACGTGCGTTTGCACGACGTGGTGCCAACATTGGACTGCTTGCTCGCGGGCATGAAGGATTGGAGGGCGCGCGCAGAAATGTCGAAGAATGGGGTGGAAAAGCGCTGATGATCCCGACAGATGTTGCTGATTCCAAGCAGGTTGAAGCCGCGGCCTCGCAAGTCGAGGAGACGTTCGGCCCCATCGATGTTTGGATCAATGTCGCAATGGCATCGGTCTTTTCACCTTTTAAAGAAATGCAGGCTGAGGAGTTCAAGCGTGTCACCGAAGTGACGTATCTGGGGCAGGTCTATGGGACGATGGCGGCGCTGCATCGCATGCTCCCACGCGACCGGGGCAGAATTATCCAGGTTGGCTCTGCCCTGGCTTATCGAGGCATTCCATTGCAATCAGCGTATTGTGGCTCCAAACACGCCATCCAGGGCTTTACCGAGTCTGTACGTTGTGAACTCATTCACGATAAGAGCAACGTCAAGGTTACAATGGTGCAACTTCCGGCAGTCAACACGCC
>DATAYF010000276.1:0-8611 GCA_036272735.1 Ktedonobacteraceae bacterium | reverse complement strand
CTCGTTCCATCCCTGCCTCTGCAATGAACAGGGAGCCTGACTTCAGCTGGCCGATGGCATCAGGCAGGTACACGTGAGCATTTCCGTCGAACAGGTAATTAATCGCATAGAGTGTTGGAAGGACCGTGGGGATGTTGTACGTTGAAGCAAAGGTCGGACTGATATCACCTCGTCCATACCAGACCACCTGGGGGTGGTACTCCAGAAACATGAGCAAGCGCTCTTCCATCAGACTACAAAAAGGCTGCCGGGAGGGTTTTGGTCCTCCTAATTTCCAACTGGGAAGCCAGCCGGAAATGCTCTCGCCAGCAATTTTGAAGAGCTCAACGCCACGAATTCCGTTCTCAGACCAGGGACTCACGGTATTTTGGCCTCCTTCTGCGCAACAAGAGTGCAACATGAAGAATGGATTGCGAAGGAGAGCCGACGCCCATCGGGCAGGCAAGGCGATGCTTGGTTGACCCGTTCACAGAGGACGGCCAGATCTCGATTCAGTGCACGGTCGTTGAATGGACGCAGTTCGACCCGCACCATGTGAGCATCCTGCGTGATCGTTCCGGGAAGTTGGAAAAATGGCTGCAGACGTTTCCAGGTCGCCTGCGCATACGATGGCGGAAAATACCGGTCACGCATCCACATCGCCAGGTTTGCCACGGCCACCTTACACACGGTCATCACCTGATCCTTTCGGCTGTCGAGCTCGTACATCGTCCGCTCCTGCTCTTTCAGGTCTTCTAACGCACGAAGAACCGTGCGCTGCTCTTTGCAGTAGCGTTCCTGCTTGCGAAATTCGGCGTTGCATTGTTCATAGGCTTGCCATTCTTTGATGCGCAGCGGCTCCATGAAGGCATTGATCTCGGCTTTGCGCTCCTTCATCTTCTGCCGGAACACATACTCTGCCAGGTTTTGCTCTTCCAGTGCAAGCTGGTACTTCCACAACTCCTGGGATAATTCCTTGCTTCGGCTCGTGAAGGTTTGTCGCAGCCGCTCTCGTCGTCGGCTGGCCTGGGCCTCGCGTTTGCCCGCACTCGGTGCCCATTGTTTGAGCCTGGCTAAGCGCTGCTCCAGGCGAGTTCGTCGTTTGGTCACCTCCGAGTTCTCTACCGCCACCTTCGCGAAGCCGTGGTTGGTGTCCAATCCCAGAGGCAGAAGATAATCTTTGATGACGTTTTCCTGAGCTGGCCAGCGGTGAATGTAGGTCTGGGCAAGCTCAATGGCATCGATGGTTGGGGTCTCTTGCGTGGTCACAATGGGAATGAGCTTCGCCGTCGTCTCTTTGGCTGGAGCGGCGGTGGCTTGCCAGCTCTCACGCCGCCAGGTCCGCTCTTCGAGGGGCAGGTCACTGTCCCAACGCGACGAATACGGTGCCTCTTCTGGATCAGGCCGAACCGTCCGGCGCAGGTCACGGATGAGAGCTACCTGCAAGCACAGGGGGTCGTCAGGATGGTCTTCACGGGGCAAGCTGATGCGAGCCGGAGCCACTTCACGGATGATCTGCCCGCGGGCATCGGTGCTCAACGACACAAAGGTGCCCACTTCAGAGAAGGAGGAGAGATCTCGATACTGATTCGTCTGCAAGATGGTGACCACGCTGCGCCCTTCCGCATGCAAGCTGGCGAGAAATTCCGTCGCCATACCCTCCCGATCCACGATCATTCGTGTAATCTGGCTGCGCTCTGCGTGCTGTTCATAGCGCGTCAGGAACGCAGGAACTCCTACGGTGAGATGCTGGTCTCCGCGATGGGTGGTGACTGCCAGGGGATGGCCCTGCTCATCGTGCAGCAAGAGGAGTGCTCGGCAGCCCAGGATAACGCCCAGGCGCCCGATCAGCCCGCGCGGGATGAGCACCTCACTGTAGACAGGTTTGCGATGACCATCCACATAGCAGGTCAGCGCGTGTGGGTGGTTAGCTTCTCCCATTTCCCCCGTTCCTTCCGCTAGGGTATGCCAGAGGCGCGTGGTCCAGGAAGCGAGAGCATCCGTGAAGCGTTCGGAGCCATCGGCATGGGCCACCTGCGACAAAAACAGTTCTGTATACCGATAGCCATAGGCTCGCGTGCGCCCGGTGAGCAATGCCAGACCATCCGCGGTGTAGCCGCGCAGATCCCACGTGCGAGGTATTCCAACCGCGCTCAGGAACAGCACGGTGAGCAGTAAGCGTCTGCGAACCGCTGGACTCCCTGCCAGAGGAAGGCATGGCGGCTCTGGTGAGGCTGAGGGAGGTGGCAACGCCTGCTCCAACTGTGTCAGGAGCCCGGTCTCGCTCGCTGCCGCCAACAGCAGCAAGCCACCAGCCTGTTCATGAGGTCCCGAGGCAATCGTGAGGCCCGCTTGCGGCTTTTTTTTCTGAGCTTAGGGGCCTTTCGGCTCAGCCCGTGAGCGGCACGTACGCGGTTGAGTTGGCTGACACTCACCGTGATCCCGAAGCGCTCAGCCACGAGGTGTTGGACCTGGCGGCTGGCGGCAGACGCGTGGGTCCGGCAGTAATCCAGCAGAAAGGTGAGGACCTCCCCGCGCAAAATGGAAGGGTGACCGTGGCGCCTCTCGATACAGGCGTCCTCATCTTCGCGCTCGATGCGCTTGAGCAGCCGATACACGGTTGTCCGATGCATCGGAATGGGGCAGCGCCTCTGCGCCTCTGAGGCAGTTGCCCCAAGCTTCACCTGTCGAACAATCTCAAGCCTCGCTGATCTCCGTGCTTGATGTTGATCTGGCGCCACCACAAGCGACATCGCCTTCGCTTCTCTCGTTTCCATCATTCCTGTCTTTCCTGTTGCGGGAGCCGGCCATGCCTGATCTGTTTGTTCCTCGACTCCAGCAAACGCTCTGATCAGCACGCTTCAAATCCCTCCTCGATCCCTCCTCTAGAGGAGAATCCTGGCAGCGTGTCAGAATGGAGCAGGCGCTCAACAAATTGGTTGATGCGCTTCTGGTTCACATCTCTCCCAATGCGTACCAGCAAGATATTGGCTGGATCGGCACTGATATTTGGTTCGCTGGTGAGATACTCGCTGAAGCCATAGACGGCGGCTGCCCGCGCAAGCAGTGCGCGATAGTGGAAAGGGTTCAAGCCCAGTCCCTCTGTATCCCAATGCCAGTGTAGACCGAGTCCCAGGATGATTAGCTCCTCGACCACCTCGCCCTGGAGTGCTCCTGCTACGAGTTGACGGGCAATCCCTCTCCTGCGCCAGGATGAACTGACCTCAAGGCTCATCTCATAGATGCACTCCAGGTCTTGCCACCAACCCGCTGCTGGAACCAGCGTCACCTGGCCGACGATCTCCCTGCCGGGTGTATAGGCCAGTGTGAGTTTGGCGTCAGGACGCTTCGCCAGGGCGAGCAGAAGCTGATATTCTCGCTCTGGAAGGCGTGCGAAGGCATGTAACCCGTTCTCGGCGCTCAATCGTTCAACCACTACGGCTGGGCAGTGATCGTGCAGGAAGAGTGGCCCAGCTTTCGTGCCGAGTACCCGGCATGGGGCATTGGTTGCTTTCTTCCAGAGCAGGTCACGCCATCCACGTCCGGACTGTGCTTCTTGCTCCATGTATCCTTCTCGCTTTCTTGGTGCCGCGTTGCGCCGGTGCCAGGCTATCTCGCTCGTCAGTCCTCAATGGTGACTGATGATCACCTTTCCGAAAGGATGGTCCTCCTGGTAGTACTGGTAAGCGGCCTGGGCCTCGTCGAAAGGAAACACGCGATCGATGATCGGCTTGAGCCGGTGCGTGGCGATCGCCCGGGTCAGGGCGAGAAACTGGGCACGACTACCGGCGGCGATACTCCGGAGGGTGACGACGCCCGCGATCGCACTGCGCAGGACAGTGAGAGCACTTGTCTCGCTCATCGACGAAGCATCTCTGGCGAGCGATCCGATCAGGGCAATCTCTCCTGAATATCTGGTCGACTTGATCGACTGCTCGATGGTGCCAGGACCACCAACTTCGATCACCTGGTCGACGCCCTGGCCACCCGTCAGTTCGCGCACTGCGATATGCCAATCGGGCGTTGTGCGATAATTGAGCACTTCGTCCGCCCCTAGAGCCTTGAGCCGGTGCGCCTTCTCCTCGCTTGACGTGGTCGCAATGACTCGCGCGCCGAAGAGTTTAGCAAGCTGAAGAGCGAAGAGCGAGACTCCCCCTGATCCCAGTGTCAGCACCGTGTCACCGGCCTGGAGTGATCGACTGCCGGTGAGCGCATTCCAGGCCGTAACAGCGGCAATTGGCAGGGCCGCGGCCTCCTCGAAAGACAGGTGATCGGGGATGTGGACGAGCGCCTCCTCACTCAGAGCGGCCACTTCTGTCAACATGCCATCCAGTGAGCCGCCGAGCTGCGCAGCATACTCCCATTCAAAAGGTCCATCGATCCAGTGCGGAAAGACGGCACCTGCGACCCGGTCACCCACTTTGGCGCGGGTGACGCCCTCACCGACTGCTATGACCTCACCTGCTCCATCCGACACCGGAACTACATCTGGCCGAATAGGCAGGGGGTAATAGCCCAGGATCAGAATCATCAGTTCCCGAAAGCTCAGTGAACAGGCCCGCACCCGCACCAGCACTTCGTGGAACCCGGGCACAGGCATGTCGTGTTCCCTCATCCTCAGTCCAGCAATGCCCGCACCTAAATTTACATGATAGCTCTTCATATAAGTAAGGATGTCCTCTCTTCGTCTCAAAGACGAGCTTGTGCCTTTTCCAATGTGCTAAATTAGAACTGGTAGTCGAAGCGAATGCGCCCGTCGTCGCTCAGAAGCAAGAAGATGGTGCCGGTTGCTGCCACGTCGCCACCGCCGGCTGGCACCATCTCCCAGTTGAACTTCAGAGCATTATGATGTCCTTGGACGTCGCCCAGGCGCCTGAAGAGAAATCCTCCGGTTTTCACAAACTCTTCGTGCGCAGCTTTGACCCGCTCTTCGAGCGATTTGTGCCCACGAATCTCGCGGGATTGGGTGAATTGGACGCCATCCTTCGCCCAGAGTTGGGCAACGCCTCTGCGGCGTTGCTCGGCGTCCGCGTCCGGTTCGTGCCAGATCGCAACGTAGTGGTCCACAAGTTGGGTGATCTCGTTCATTCTCTTCCCTGGTGCACCGCAGTCAAAGCCCTGCCGTGCGTGAGAAGGCGCTCATCGACTCCCAGTTGGGAAAAGTCCTTTTCGCCTCACTCCCTTGTTTCCTGTCTTGAGTATAGCCTGAAAAGATGGTAGAATTGACCCTAATTGAGGTCGCCTTGACGGAGGAGAGAGAAAAATGGTCTATCGTCCGACCGCCCGTGTGCTAACCGTTTTAGAACTCCTGCAATCCCACGGACGCATGACCGGTGCGGAACTAGCTCGACGACTGGAGGTCAATATCCGCACGGTACGGGATTATGTTGAAATGCTGCTGGATCTCGGCATTCCTGTAGAAGCGGAACGAGGCCGCTATGGAGCCTATCGTTTGCGACCTGGGTACAAACTGCCCCCACTGATCTTCACCGAAGAGGAGTCTTTGGCGTTGACCTTGAGCCTGGTGATGGCACGCGAGCAGGGGCTGGCACAGACCTCCCCGGCCTTTGAGGGAGTCCTGGCAAAAGTGATGCGGGTGCTTCCTGAAACGACGCGTGCGCAGGTTCAGGCCATAGAGCAGATGGTGATCTTCGAGGATCGTTCGTTTCGCGTCATTCCCTCGGTTCTCACGATAACAATTCTCAGTTCGGCCCTCCAGACAGGGAGATGTGTGCGATTGCACTATCGTTCTGCCCGTTCTCAGATTACAGAACGCGTGCTTGATCCGTATGGGGTCGTCTACCATGAGGGTGCCTGGTACACGATTGGCTACTGCCATCTGCGACAAGGGCAGCGTCTGTTTCGCCTGGATCGCATCCAGCAGATCGAAGCGACCAGCGAAACCTTTTCCCCTCCGGTCGACTTTGATGCGCTCGAAGCGGTGCAATGCGCGCTCGCCTCTGTCCCACGAGTATGGCAGGTAGAGGTGTGGCTCCAGACGACGTTAGAGGAGATCCAGCGCAAGACCCGTCTTTCTCAGGCACAGTTTGAAGAGGCACACAATGGAGTCCTCTTGCGTGGCGATGTCGAAGATTTACCATGGCTGGCGTGCTTCCTCGCTGGTCTGGGTGTTCCTTTGATTGTCCATCACCCCCCTGAATTACGGACAGCCTTACGCGACTATGCGCTCCTGCTGGCGAGTTATGCTGAGCGAACCGAAACAGAAGTGGTCAATTGATGTGCTGGAAGAAACATCTGGTGTGCCCCTCAGTGAATCGCTGGTTGAGAGCAGTCATACCAGGGAACCATGCGGTCCTCGTGTGAAAAAAGTCTGAGCAGGCGTCCCGGATGCCAGAGTGAGGAGCAACCAACTCGGGGTCATAACATTTTTCGTGCCAGAATGGAGCGTGGCAAACGTGATGGACTCCTCCCAGCGAAATGGCCCATTTTGGTACGAATCCTTGTACTATCCCCTATTCGCTCGATCCGTTGCATTCTTCCTGCACAGAAGGTGGCCAAAATACCGTGACTCCCTGCAGACATGGCAAGCTCCTTGCATCCATGAATTTCCATCTCTACAGACAGTGTACTCGCGCGACAAGCACAGCAAGGGGTGGTACATAGGCTGAAGGTTCGCCCATTTTTTTGCCCAAGGGTGGCCATGTTGTGAAGGTTCGAACACCCACATTCCGTCTAAAGCGACCATTCTGACCCTTGGAGGCATCGCGTCGTTTTTGGCCTTTCCAGTTTTCCTTCGCGCAAAGAGAATGGACTGATATCTTCTCGCTTCCTGCGAGAGAAACAGAACGATTGAAAGGAGTTCTTAGGATGAACGAACCCATCACAACGCTCGACACCCGACACAGCGGACCAGACGGAGTGGTCACGCCATGGGAGGAGACGCGTCGGGTGCTGGAAACAGCCGAGCTGTTCTGGCTCTCAACAGTGCGGGCCGACGGTCGCCCTCACGTCACGCCGCTCGTGGCCGTGTGGCACGACGGGGCCATCCACTTTACCGCTACCGACACCGCACAGAAGACTGTCAACCTGCGTGGAAACCCGCACGTCATTCTGACGACCGGCTGCAACCAGAGAGAGGGACTCACCGTGGTGGTTGAGGGCGACGCCGTGCGGATCACCGACCAGGACACGCTCGAACGCTTAGCCTCGGTGTGGGCGACCAAGTGGGATGGAAGCTGGCCATACCAGGTACGCAACGGTTATTTTTACCTCTACGATGAAGACGAACAAAGAGTTCTCGCAGATTCGAACCTCGTGTTCTCCGTCAAACCCAGGAAGGTCTTCGCAGTCGCCATAGGCCACAGCCAGACCCGCCACCAGTTCTAACTACTCGCGTCGCGTAGCCACGCGATAGGCATTGGCCGCGTTCTGTCTCAACTGATGGAACGCGGCGGTGTTCGAACCTTCACACCATGGCTCATCATTGATCCCCAAAATGGACGAACCTTGGGCTTAGGTACCAAGGGGATGTTCGTGAGCTGATTCTATTATACGTTCGGGGCCTACAGGTTTTGATAATCGTTTTCGTCAAACCAATACGAAACATTCGTATACGCCGATGGTTTCCGAAACCACCGATACACGTGTATGTATTGCCAAACCATAAACAATCCTTTATGTTTTGCGTCCGGTTTGCCGTCTATTTGTCGGTTTGCAGGAGGTATTCGGGGTGCTTGATGGTCGAGACCCAGGTACCAAACAGGCTGATCAGGCCGCCAGCGATCACGCACAGGCACAGGAGCAGGAAGGCGACCAGCAGGCTACCCAGGCTGGTGGGCGTTTTGTTGACGGTCAGGTTGCCAGGATAGTTCTGGAAGAGGCCGACCAGAAATAGGATCAGGTAGTAGAGACCACCGGCTAAAGCGCCTGCCAGGAAGCCAAGACGACGGCGTACCGAGATTTTGCCGACAACAAAGCCGGTAAAGAAGCCGATCACGATGCCGACGACCACCAGCAGCAGGTCGAGCGCTATCACGGTCAGGGCGATATTGACGGTTAACTGGTTTTTTGCAATCTGCTGGCGCGCCAGCGTAAACGTGCCACTGTTGATGAAAACAACGAGCAGGGTGATGAGCGCGTTGAGGATGCCGACGATGATGCCCGCGATCAGTGCATTGGACACACGGCGCGAGAGCCAGCGCCGTCTGGATGTGGATAATCTCAGTTGTTGCGACGATTGTGCCCCAGCAGACCCGCCGGTCAGTGGCTGCGTGGGATGATAGGGCTGCGACAGTTTGTCATCAGGTTGCAGGGGTTCATTTTCGCCTGATTGCGAGGGTTGGTCCGACGTGTCTGCGCTGGTTTGTAGTGGTTGGTCCGGCTCACCAGTGGATTGGCCGGGTTGGGCTGGCAAGCCTTTTGCATCGTTGGATTGTGGTTGTGATTCTCTCGTGGGTTCGTGTTGATCGGGGGAGATGTCTCCAGTGTCGTGGAGGACGCGTACATCGTTGTCGCTCTGAAGCTGCTTATCCTGCATGCTGATTTCTCCTGAATCCTTGTTCTGAACCCCAACGCTACTGCCGTGGCTAGCGCTGCGCGCTCAGGGGTTCAGATACGTAGTAACGGAATGAATAATTTCATGATTAAGGTTTTTACTATGGGTTGAGAAGGG
>DATAYF010000275.1:0-3005 GCA_036272735.1 Ktedonobacteraceae bacterium | reverse complement strand
TTGTGGTTTGTTGCATTGAGAGAAGAACAGTTAAGGGACCCAAATTTTAACCTCTTTGATAATGTGGATGGGCTTGGCTCCATCATATTCGATAAACTAGAATTGAGGAAACTGCTGATCATGCTGAAAAGGCGGGATTTTTATAATAGATAGAGGGCGTTTCCCAACTGGACAGGGTAGGGTAAGCTGATCCCAAACGAGGTTCGTCCCCTCGTGAAAGAAGATCAGCTTATGATGCCTACACGCGTTAACAACCAGGCACCCGTGCCTCCCCCAGCATATCATCGTGCGCAAGCCAAGCTCGGTCCAGCCCTCCACATTGATGCGCTAACTCTGATCACCACATTGCATCTACTCACGCTGTGTCGTCTGGCTGTGCGCCTGGCGCATCGGCGTTGCCCTCCCCCGTTACCAGCAGGTCCAGGAGGGGCTCCGCGCACGTACAGCGAAGAGTCACTGCTGCTTATCATGCTCTTACGGACGCTGTGGCGACTCTCCTATGGAGATATGCGCGATTGGTTGCGTGACTGGCCTGCCCTTGCCCTGGCATGTGGCTTACCGTTGGGAAAAGATGGTTTCCCCCGTGTTCCCAGTGCCTCGCAGCAATGCAAGCGCGGCCATCGAGCAGGAGCTCCGCTGCCAGAAGCACTCTTTGTCCTCAGCGTCCTGGCCGCCACCCATGCTCGGTTGATTGGGGTCCGCGGTCTCATCATCGATAGTGCTCCCATCCTTGCCTGGCGTCGCGCTGACCCCGATGCCGCCTATGGGCATGCGCCCGCTCAGCATCCTCGTCCACTTTTGTGCGGCTACCGCGTCCATACACTGATCTGTCGTGGATCGGGTTTGCCACTCTTTTTTCTTCTTTCCCCAGCCAACGTCCATGATGCTCCCTTTGCTCAGCCACTTCTGGCATGGGCCGTGCATCTGTATGCGATCCGCCCGCACTTTATTCGCCTGGATGCCGCCTATTGGGGCTTGAAGCTCATCGCCTGGATTCATGCCACCTTAGGTGCCGTGGCGGTGATCCCCTGGAATCCGAAACGCCAGAAAAATCGTTCCTGTTTGCCTCCCACCTGGACAAAAGAAGAGTTAGGCAAACGCAGTGGAATCGAGCGCTTCTTTGGCCGGGTTTTCCTTTTCTTCCATCTCCAACGTCCTCCCCTCTCTGGCTGGTCCACCATCGCTCGGCAAGTTGCTCTGACCTATACGGCTACCATCATCGTGGCTTTGGCTGCACAACAGGCAGGACGCCCTGATCTCATCCGCTCACCTAAACGCGTTTTAGCTCACACGTGGGAAGGCTTCTGAGCTTGGAAATGTCCTCTGGCCTTTGCATGCATACCGGTGTACAATGAGCTCAGAAATACAGCAGAGAATTGTCTCCTCTCCTTGCATCTTCGACGAGGAGAAGCGCTCGTTTCTGTGGGTTATGGAAGGAGTAATCGTGTCAGAGATTGTCTTGAAAAGCATTCGAATCTATCCTATCAAAGCATGTGGTGGTATCGAGGTTGCAGAGGCACAGATGGAAGAGCGAGGTTTCCAGTACGATCGGCGCTGGATGCTGATGAACGATGCGGGAACCTCTGTTGATCAATTGGACCATCCGCGCCTGGCTAGCGTTGTACCGCAGATCCGCGAGGACGGGTTGCTCCTCCAGGCACCAAGGATGTCGCCGTTGCGCGTGCCTTTTCACCTGGAACAGACAGCTTCCGTCGGCGTGCGCATCTCTCGCAGCATCTGTGAAGTGATTCCTGTGGGCAAGGAGGCTGACGAATGGTTTCAAGATTTTTTACATGCTTCATGCCGACTGGTCTTTATGCCTGAGACGACCCGACGTGCCGTCAACCCTGACTATGCCATCAATCAGGATATCGTCAGTTTCGCTAGCGGCTATCCCTTTCATCTGATCGGAGAAGCCTCGGTAGCCCATGTGAGCCAGCTTCTTGATGCTCCTATGCCGCTGGACCGTTTTCGCCCCAACCTGGTGATTACTGGTGCGCCCGCTTTTGCTGAAGACACCTGGCAAACGATACGTATCAATCAGCAGGTTTTTCACCTGGTGAAGCCTTGCGACCGCTGCGCCATTACTGCCATTGACCAACTCACCGGCGAAGTGACTGGCAAAGAACCGCTCAGGACGCTTGCGAGCTTCAGAACGGTCAAGCAAAAAGTGCTCTTTGGCCAGTATTTGCTGGCGGAAGAGAGAGGTCTTTTGCGTGTGGGTGGTCCTATCCAGGTCGTGCGACCTCAAGTACCTGCCGCCACTTCATAGTCAAAAAAACGCGTTTTTTCTCACAATCACAAGTGCGCGGACAGCGTTTCAAAAGCTCTCGCCTTCAGGCATTTCTTCATTCAGAACGACTGGTGTGTAGCAGAGTCTCTGAGTTGGGAAATGCCCTCATAGATAATTATAATGGTCTCCAAAACCTGACTTTTGGGACCACCATAGATTTCATCAGTTTCATCTTGGGATTTACAGAAATAACCTGGTCAGTTGACTTATGAAGACAAAAATGGACAAAAAAGAGCACTTTTCTCTATTCTAAAAGGGTGCTTAAATCGGCTCTACAAGCCGTTTCACATGGCTGAGGCACAGGGACTCGAACCCCAATCAACTGATCCAGGATAAGTTTAGATAGGCGTGAAATGCCCTGTAGTTACATAAACGGTAAGTTATTAGATTAGTACCTACCTTCCCCGTTCAAAGTGGGAGCAAAACCATTTGACGCACGTTATAAAAGCGAGACAAGATTTGACAAAATAAAAGCATGGAGCAGCCAGCAAAGCTAGCCAAGGCAGATTACAAGCCACCCCAAAATACGCCCTTGCAGAGTTCGACTCTCCCCCATCTTCACTGGGAACGTGTGGAAGAACTATACCAACATGCCATCTAAGACCTGGCAATAGGCAAGGTAAACCAGAAGGTGGAACCTTCCCCAGGGATACTCTCTAGCCCGACCTCACCCTGATGACGCTCAATAAACTGCTGGCAAAGGTACAAGTCT
>DATAYF010000274.1:0-3185 GCA_036272735.1 Ktedonobacteraceae bacterium | reverse complement strand
AAGATTGATTAATGGGGTGGGATGGACTGGCAACCTGCGGTTGCCAGTCCATCCCACCCCATTAATCAATCTTCACCCATCCTGCACGATCCACTGCTATATCTATGTCTTCTCCCCATAAAAGCGCAGCAAGGATCTCTACGGAGTCTACGAGGCGCGGGCCGGATCGATTGAGGTAGTAGTTGCCATCGATAGCATATACACGACCCTGTTTGACGGCCCTGAGTTCTTGCCAGGCGGGATTTTTGCGCAACAATGGCACGTCCTGCATGGTGCGTTCCAATGAAAAGCCACAGGGCGAAAGAATAAGTACCTCTGGATCCGCCTGGCGTAGTTCATCCCAGCTAAGCCACGGGGAATGCTCACCGACTGCCCCAAAAACAGCATCTCCCCCGGCATACTCAACAAGTTCCGGCGTCCAATTACCCGCTGCCATCAACGGATCAAGCCATTCCAGAATCGTGACGCCGGGTACCTGCTTGTTCCCGCGTAATCCCGTTACCTTGTTTTTTATATGCTCGATGCGCTGCTTATAGCCATCGATAAGCTGCTCTGCCTGTTCGCCTCGTCCAAGTGCCTTGCCTACACGGGCCAGGTCTTCCCACACGTCGGCAAGTTGGTAGGGAGCCAGGGAGACGATGCGTGGCTGCAGCCCGGTCGTATGCTGCAACGCCTGCCGTACGTCTCGCTCACTGACCGCACAAACCTCGCATTGCGTCTGCGTGACGATAATGTCTGGCTGTAACTCTTGCAAAAGGTGCAGATCGATAGCGTAAATACTCAGAGCCTTTAGTGCATTCTCCTGCACCACCACATTATTGTTGGCGAGCTGTTTGATCTGGGCATCGATGTCGGCGCTACTTGTTGCGGTATCTATCTGGACGGTACTGACCAGTGGAAGCTGCAACACTGCGGGTGGATAATCGCACTCGTGCGAGCGCCCCACCAGTTGATCGAGACAGCCCAGGGCTGCGATCATCTCTGTCGCACTTGCCAAAAGCGAGACAATGCGCATAATTATTCCTTTCGATGGGTGATGCACTAGAGCATACTGCGCCGTATCCGATTCGTTCCATTTTTTTATTGTATCATCTTTTCCTCTGCTGGCGTGAAAGCTTATATACACTGGCGTTAATGGCGTCTAGATGGCTCTGTTTCTTCTGTGCTCGCAAAGGATGCGCTTTTGTTCCAGGTGCGAATCTGAAGGGGAATACGGCAATGAAATGTAAGCGTTTCCTGGCAGCAAGCAGATTGAGCAGTATGTTTCTCTTAATCATGCTGCTCGTGCTACCTTTTAGTGGAAGCCCCGCTTCCGCTCATACATCGTTTCCCACACCACAAAAATTTCGCCCTTCTCTGCTTGGCATTCGCCCTCTCACCAAATATGCTATCCACCTACAGCAAAATACCCTCTTATCCTGCCTGGGCAGCACTACTGCACCCGTGTGCTATACTCCCCAGCAAATTCGGCGCATTTACGGCATTTCGCCTATGCTTGATGTGAACGTGGCCGGCCAGGGACGCACTATTGTGATCATCGATGATTATCAAAGCCCAACTATTGGTGCCGATCTACAGATTTTTGATCGCTTGTTCGGCCTAAGCGACCCTTCCCTGCACATTTTTACCCCCTTTGGCGTCCATCCCTACGATCCCACCAATCCCGCAAACGTGGCCTTCGCGCTCGAAATTTCTCTCGACGTTGAATGGGCGCACGCGCTCGCCCCAGATGCCACCATCGACCTGGTGCTGGGCAACCCCGCCGATAATAGCGTGCAGGGTCAGTTGAATGCGTTGATTGACGCGACACAATATGCCGTGGAGCGCAACCTGGGCGATGTGATTTCTTTGAGCGTCGGGCTTGGTGAGACCTGCTACAATCCCGACGAACTGCGTCGCTGGCATACAGCCTTCACGTTGGCACGGGATCGGCAAACGACGGTGCTCGCCGCTTCGGGCGACTCTGGTTCTGCCGTGACCATTTGTGATCGCCCAAATCATCCCGTGGCCGAAGGACAGGGCGTGAACTATCCGGGCAGCGACCCGCTGGTATCCAGCGTAGGTGGCACGACCTTGCAGGCTTCCCGACAAGGTGTCTATCAGAGTGAGACGACCTGGAACGGCTCGCTCATGGGTGAAGGCTCTACCGGTGGTGGCTTTAGCGAACTGTTCCCGCGTCCCGCGTATCAAGATGGCATCAGCGGTATCGGCCAGCTCCGTGCTACCCCCGATGTCGCCTACGATGGCGACCCTACCACGGGCTTTCCGGTGGTGAGCAGCTCGTATATGGCGGGTGGCTCTGTGCTGTTACCAGTCGGTGGCACGAGCGCGGGCACTCCGCAATGGGCGGCCATTATTGCCCTGGCTGACCAGGCGACCCAGCAGCGGCTCGGTTTCTTGAATGGAGCCTTCTATCGTTTGAGCCAGAATAGCCTCTACAAGCGAGGATTTCACGATGTGACCGTCGGCAATAATGCCTATTCCTACAGGGACGTGCGCGCCCAATTGGTGACCATCCCCGGTTTCGACGCCGCAACCGGCTGGGATGCCGCAACTGGCGTGGGTTCACCAAACGCCGCCACGCTGGCCCCGCTGCTCGCTAAGTATCGTGTGCCAACGGATGGCGACGGCCTGTAGGTCGCTTGACCTCGCACATATATTGATGGGTATGTATGGACTGGCAGTCCATACATACCCATCAATATATTATTCATGATTGGGCCGCCGGATACCCCTATCTTTTAAGGAGGGGTAAGGCGGCCCAATGTGGCTCTTCCAGAAAACCAGAACACATGTTATACTGCTGTGTATGGCTCGCCTTCGTGGGCCGCTGGCTCCTGACGAAGAGACGCATTACCGCAAAAGCCTCGCCCAACCAGCATAGCTTCGTGAGCCGTGTGTATCAGTGTAGGAGAACGAGGGATGGGGAAGCGGCCCCATCCCTTTCTCGAAAGCGAAGACATGCAACAGATCATCACAGCAAAACTGAAGCTCATCACCACGACGCAACAGTTTCAGGCATTGCGCACAACGCAACTGGCCTATCGGGATGCGCTGATCGGGATGCGCTGGGTGCGGTGAGTTGCTATGCCTTCGAGCATCGCAAAACCGGTAGCAATATCACGCTACACAAAGGGATGTATGCAGAGTTGCGCGCTCGCTATCATCTTCCCTCCCAACTAGCC
>DATAYF010000273.1:0-5737 GCA_036272735.1 Ktedonobacteraceae bacterium | reverse complement strand
GCCAACGACGTCAAAGCTATAGTGATATAGGTCTCTATTATCGGCGGCAGAAAGATACCCTGGTGCAGCGGTTCACCTAATTCCATCACAAAAACGAGTATGGCACTCTGGAAAAGGCAGAACACTCCCAGCACGACAATTTTCGAGAACATATATGGGAGTAAGCCTAGGTTAACTGCCCGCTCACGTCTGTAGATGGCGGACTCCTTGACGATCTCACGCGCTCCGTTCACACAGCCGAACAGTACCGTCGAGAAGGCCATAATAAACAGGATCTTTTGTGCATCTGCACCCGGACCTGGAACAGTGAAGTCCTGTAACGCTTGCTCCAGCCCTCCTTTGCTCCGCACAAAAGCCTGGCCCTGGGGATTCGTCTGTAAAAACATATGTATGGCTTGACAATCAATTTGTTGTCCTGGCCTCGACTGAGGCAACACAAGGGGCCCTGACGGTGTGGTAATCTGCGTGCTACATTGCACAATCTTATTGGCATTAAATAGACCCTGGCCTACCTCAAAACGCATCATCAACACAATCATGATAGCAATAACTGGCGCCTGCAAGAGCAGAATGAGTAAGTTGCCAGTGTCATTTTTGAGCAGTTCTACGCAACGTGTCGAGAGCAGCAAAAATTGAGACCAGCCATGGCCTCTCCTGAATGTTTTCCCCGCTTTCTTTGCTTCTGACGACGATGTTTTCCCCAGTACTTGCTGCGTTTGCTCTGCCTGTGCTTGCTTGAGAGGTCCAGCGACATAGCGCTGATAATCAGTTGATGCCCGGAAGCGCTTTGCCGCCTGCTCGGGAATATCCGCCTGATCCTTTGTTGGCTCCAACACACTATAAATCTCGGCAAAATCGGTCTTTTCAAAGAAGTTCTTTGCCTCGTTTGGCGGACCAAAGTAGGCAAGGCGACCCCCTTGCGCCAGAAAACAGACGTAATCGCAGGTATTAATATTATTTGTAGCATGAGTAACCAGGATAACAGTTCGCCCTCTATCTGCCAATCTGCGCAGAAGTGACATCATTTTACGATCCAGGCCGGGATCCAGGCCCGAAGTAGGCTCATCCAGGAAGAAAATACCCGGGTTGGCGAGCAATTCAAGGGCAATTGACACACGTTTTCGCTGGCCGCCAGAAAGCTTACTCACTAATAGAGTGCGTCGATCCGTCATCTCTACATCTTCAAGGACCTCATCAATACGCCACTTGATCTGCTCTTTCGTAAAGTCGCTGGGGAGACGCAACCTGGCAGCATAGTAAAGCGCCCGCTCCACAGTCAGGTCCCGGTGCACAATGTCATCCTGCGGCACATACCCAAGCTGTGTATTAAATGTCGCATGATTACGGTAGTAGTCAACACCATTGTAAAGGACTTGCCCCTGGTATGCGGGACGCAGCCCATTGAGGGCATCCATGAGGGTAGACTTCCCTGCACCAGAACCACCAACAATAGCGACAAACTTCCGTGGGGGAATCGCGAGCGAAATATCATTGAGCAGAATAACGTTGGTCTGCGCTATTTTCGTCAGGTGTAGCGCATCAATCCGAATATGATTACTCTCATCATATTGCCTCAGCTCGGTTCCGGTATAGATAAGCCGATACGGCCCAATACGAATCTCATCACCAGTGTGCAACAGATGCTCAGTAATACGTTCTCCATTGACGTACACATGATTCGTACTATGATTATCAATCACGCGATAGCCACCCGCTACTTTCTCCAGCACCGCATGATGTCCTGAGACTTGAGGATGATCGAGTACGATGGTATTAGCTGCAACGCGTCCAAGCGTAAGCCGCTCGACGTTTAGGGACACCGGCCGCATCTCTGGCAGCACTTCATTGTCCCGCCCGCTACCATCATCATACGTAAGCGTGACCAGCGTGCCGTGTTCGTCGCCGATACGAAATATATCTCCATTGATAAGTTGCTTGCGGAACTGCTGATCACCACGGATATGCTGTCCCTGATACCACAGGCCATTCAGCGTCTTCTCCCGTGATGTGTGCGGATGGACGAAGACGAGCGCATCTCCTTCCCGTACGATCTGTCCATGCCAGAGCGAGACAATTGGCTCTTTGATCACGATGTTGTTTTTCACATCGCGTCCAATACTGAGCACAGGTTTATCCAATACATGCGTCTGCACATCACTATGGATAGTGCTGCTCACAGTGAGTACAGGCACACCAACGCCACTATCTCCTCTCAAAGCGATCACTGTATCGGTAGGGGAAGCGCCAGATGGCACATTGAGGGGCATCCGTTGATCAAGGGATAGCGTCTGTTTTATCGTCTCAGTAGGGGGTGATTGCTGTTCTATCACCGCTTGTTCGACAAGAAAGACAAAGTGTATATCCGCACCAAGGCCAACAATACAATTGTGCTGCAAAACTCCCTGTTGATCCACTGGTTGCTTATTAATCGTCACATAGCTACTTTGCGAGAGATTCTCGATGATCCATGCACCATCCATTTGGCGAATATTAGCATGCTGCCTGGACACACTCGAATCTAACACGACAATATCGTTCTGCTTCCCACGTCCAAGTGACGCGGTTGCTTTCTCTACAACGACACTTTTATTGGCAAGCGGCCCATTGAGAAAATGAATGGTTGCCACACCATTTAATGCCTTTTTGCTTTCCACGCTCTTTCCTCACAATATATAATCGTGCATGTATTCATAATCCCCGGTATTGAACAGCGAGCGAACCTCATTTTTATGAGCTATGATGATACGGTTTGATCTCGAAAGTAGCTAACCGCTGGCTATCCTGATAAATCTGTGCCATACCCATTTTCTTGACCTGGTGCGTGGCAGCGTCTACCGAGCCCAGGTAGGCGACGTTGGTCTGCGCCACCATGTCCTTCAGGAGAGCGAGAGACGAGGACTGAGCCAGTTGGGTATCGTTCATGTGCACCAGTCGAATAGCATCTTGCCGTGTTTGCCCTAACTCTACCTTCACATTATTGAGACCTGTGTTGATCTGCACCGCTAATGAACGCTGATACTGCGTAGAGCCAGGCGAGGAAATCACGCCATTGAGATGAAGCGCAATATGATACAAATAGCTGGTAGGAGCCTGACTGCCGGAATCAATTTTAAGCAAACCGACCTGAGCATCCAGGTGATTAACGTAGAGAGGGATACCCGCTGGCACATCTTGCTTGACATACGTGGCCCCATCAAGATAATCAAGAATTGATGCTACGTGCTGGCGCATCGCGTCAAATTTCTTTGCCTTCCAATCGCTCTGTGCCGCTTGCGACCACTGAGCCATTGCACGAATATTCTGGTTCGTTCTAACGTCCAATCCACCGGAAATATGTAAGGCCATAAGCTCGGGATCCTTCGCCAGCAGGTGACGGAGATGATCAAGCAAACTATACTGCTGACCGGCGGGTACCGTCTGAGGAATCTCTGCGTAATAGCGCCAGGCATTGAGATCGGGAGAAGGGATATCCGGCGTGACCGTGGAACTTTCTTCGGTAATCAGAAAACGACTGGTCGTTATGAGCAAATCCGAGGCATTTGTATCACCTGCGTAGATATAATGGACATTCCCATTTTTCACCGTAAGTTGTCCCAGGAGGATAGGAGTTCCCTCAGGATTATTTTTATCAGGCAGTAACCACGCATAATAGCTTTTACCATGCTGAGGGGCCGGAACGGATTTGAGATTGATTTCTAATTTGCTGTTGGCTCCCTGCACTGTATCCTGGTTCGTGCTTATATTGCTGACAAAGAAAGCCTGCCCAATAGTGGTAGTTGTACCGGTGGTCGCAATAGTCTTATGCGGCGTTTGCCGCAGAAAGAACGCGCCTGATCCTGCTACAATCAGGATACCAATCAATAGGGCCGCGATCACTAGACGCATTCTCCCGCGTTTTCGCGTGCCTGATCTATATGACGGTATATGTCCCTCCCTGGCATCGCTTTGAGCACCTGATTCAGATCGCTGCTCATCGCCACTAGACAATTGTCGGCGAGCTTGGGGAGGAGTAGTCTGGCGCGAGGAAAGGATCTCAGCAGACATAGTCTTCTCACTGATTGCGGTTCCCCTCAATGGTGGTTCGGAATCTGGCAAATATGTGGGATCGCTAGCAGCCTGCGTCCTTTCTGCCGTGAGAACATCGGATCCATCAGCATCGTTATCAACAGCCCGGTCTATCTGCTGATGAGCGGGAGTATCAGTAGGAATTGCAGCAGCTATCGTTGCCGCTTCCTGGTCAATTGGTAGAGCGTCATTCGTTGAAACCTGGGCTTTGTTTATCGAAGCAAGTGCCAGTCGTACATCTTCTGGTATAGGGAGGTCAAGTGCCTGCGCCAATGCAGCGATCATCGCGGCTGCGGTGGGGAAACGATCCTGTGGATCTTTAGCGATGCTTTTGATGAGCACTTCTGATAACGCAGAGGAGAGGTCAGGGTTGATGCTTCGTGGATCAGTAGGCTCATCAGTAACACGCTGGAGCATAATAGCGCTCGAACTATCACCATGAAACGGAGGCCTGGAAGTAAACAGTTCATAGAGGACAATGCCCAAAGAATAGAGATCGGTACGGTTACTTATCGGTCGATTTTGCACCTGCTCTGGAGCAATATAGAGGGGTGTGCCAAACACAACTCCAGCAACCGTTTGAGATGGAGCATCCATCACCTTAGCCAGGCCAAAATCGGAAAGAATCGGCTCACCCATTGGATTACGCGTCCGATTATTTTGATCAAGCAAAATATTGGCCGGTTTGATATCACGATGGATTGTGCCTTGCTGATGTGCATAATCTAAAGCCAGGCTAATCGGTGTAAAGAGCCGAATAATATCTCTGGCCAAAGGAAAGTTCTTCTGACGTGAAGTAGTACGGATATAATGATCCAGGGTCTTCCCTTTGATATACTCCATAACCATATAGGCAGTGGTCTCTTCAGTCGCAGCTAGTTCAGAGGTATGAAAGTCATAGATTTGTACAATATTTGGGTGGCGCAGGGCTGCGACCATCTGCGCTTCATGAGTAAAACGAGAGATAAAATCTGGATCAGCCTGTAAATTTGCATGCAGTAACTTTATAGCAATATAGCGATGTAATTGAGTATCAAAAGCTTTCCATACTTCAGCCATCCCCCCACGCCCCAGAATCTCCTGCAATTCATATTTCCCAATGCGTTGAGGAATTTGGCTCATGCGCAGGTGCTCCTTTATGCTTTTTATAAAAGTGTGGTGAGAAAACCACGAGGTCTTCAACCTCGTGGATGAACGCCGCACGCGTCCTTCATGCGGTCATCAAACACGTTGTCACCAATCATCCAGGAAGAACGGGCGCTCAGCCGCTTCATTTTCTCGAACTTCGGAATAGGTTTTAAAGCAACTTTGTTGCCATGAATATCCATCAAGATCGCATAGCCTGTGGCCATTCTGCCCGTGATAAAATACTCCTGACCACGATAGCGCACGTTGTCGAACGTGCGGAATCCCATGATCTTGCCTGTGGTCACGCGTTGCTCGCTGTGCTTTCCTTTGGTTTGCTGATAATCCCCCTCTGGAATACCTCTCTTCACAATGACACGGGTCGTGTGAAACACCGGTTGGTTGCCCCGTGTGGCAATCATTGCGGCATCAAACACATGCTCTTTGGGCAGGCCCCACAACAGGCGGTGTTCTTTGGTCACGAAGCCCCAGGTTTCCTCTGCTTGATCAGGCTTGAGCAGTTGGATGCGGATACTGTTCATCTGCG
>DATAYF010000272.1:0-18960 GCA_036272735.1 Ktedonobacteraceae bacterium | reverse complement strand
TTATTGTGTTGCTGACGGCGGGCGGTGCTGGCGTTGTTGCCGCAGACAATTGAGCGATTGCTGTGGCCTTGTTTGTCTCCTGCTCCGTTGTTGTCGCTTTCATTGTGAAAAGCACAGGCCGACCTGGGATGCGCTCGATGATTCCTTCCTGGACCAAAAGGTTGAGATCACGGCTGGCATTAGTGCGGTCTATCTCAGCTCGCTCTGCGACTTCTTCCGCGTTGAAGCCACGGTGGCGGCGTAACACACTACTCTGTGTCGGTCTTTGTGCGGACAATGATCGCAGTGCTTCGTAGACTCGATCCTTGCGATGCACGAAACGTTCCCTTCCAGGGCTATGACTGAGAGCTTTTTGCTCTGCCTCTATACTAAATATGTGCGAGAGGGAAGAACCTGATCGCTGTCTATGTGTCTCTCTACTTTAAATTATCTCATATATTACGGTGGGTAGCTAAACAATCTCACAAGAACAAGGAGCCCTGGGACGTTTGCCCCCTATCTCCTATGTATTTGCACGTAATGATGGAGAGAACTTACAATTGTAAAACTATATACTTTACATAAGTATATGGGTTATGAGTAAGGAGTGCCCATTGATTTCTTTATTTCATCTCTCTGTTCAAACCCGTAAAATTGCTGTGCTTGATGGCGTGCGCGCCTTCGCCTGTTTCAGCGTCATTTCCTATCATATCCACTATTTGCTTTCACGTGTATATTCATTTGGACCTCTCATTGGTAAATTGGCTTTTGCCCTGGCTATGGCGGGTTGGTCTGGTGTCACGCTTTTTTTTGTGCTTTCGGGTTTCTTGCTCTTCATGCCATATGCTAAAGCTCTGCTTTTTGAGCAGCAATGGCCTTCGTGGCGCACATTTTACCTGCGACGCGCGCTGCGTATTCTCCCTGGCTACTATCTCGCGCTCTTTCTGCTCGTCATGTTGTCGCATCGGGAATATCTTGCCTTCGACCACGTGAAAAACCTTGCTGTGTTTATGACGCTGCTGATGGATTCGTTTCATCGCACCTATCAGCAGATCGATGGCCCTTTCTGGACATTGGCAGTCGAGTGGCAATACTATATGCTGCTGCCGCTGATTGCGCTTGGTTTCAGCCTGGTTGTACGGCTCGGACGCTCGTTTGCACAGCGCCTCGCTCTTATTATCGTTTGCTTGCTCGGTATGATCGGGTGGGGTCTGTTCTCCCATGCCTTTGGTAGTTATTATGTGGCGCATCCTGCGGCTACTGTGCTGGTGCCTCGTCCCATTTTCAATATCTTTCTCGCGCTTACTTACGGCCAATCGGGTAAATATTACGAAGATTTTGCCGTCGGCATGCTGGTGAGCACACTTTACATTGCCTCACGTAATGCCTCGACAGTAAGTGCCATTACCCAATTTTTGCGGCGTCATTGTCGCTGGTTCTGGGGTTGTGGCGTAGGGCTGCTTTTCTTTCTGTGCGTGTGGTACGTTTTCCCCTGGAAAACGTTTTTGACACCCGCCATTGGTCCTCATGCCTTGCTGGTCGAGCCGGGTTTCGCGCTTGGGTTCGGCTTGTGCGTCCTGGCGCTCCTCTTTGGCTCTGGTATCTATAAGCGCGTCCTTTCCTGGCGACCCATTTGTAGCTTCGGTGATATGTCGTATAGTCTCTATATCTGGCACTTGCCCATTTTGCTGCTCTTCAAAGATGTCGTGCTTGGCAGCATGCCGGGTTTAGGTTTCTGGCATGCCTATGGACTGTACTGGCTGTGCGTGGCAGGTGCGGTTATTCCGTTTGCGTTCCTCTGCTACCGTTTTGTCGAGATGCCCGGAATGAACCTTGCCCATAGGAACCGACAAAAAGAGGCACGCGCACGTATGCAGGCGGCATCACTTGTGGACAAGGTGAGCAATAGAGGTGAAGTGGTCGATGTGGGTCGGGGCGAAGTGGCTGCTGAGCGCACGGCCCTCGTACGGGAGGCTGCGATCATACGTAAGGTACGACTCGTTATGTACAAATAGTAGCTTCCCATGCGAGGGCCACTAAGGCCACGCTTGTTTTTATGCACGCCAGCTTGTTATACTGTGCATAATCGCATGGCTACCCTATTTTCGCTGCACGATGACGTTCGTGGTCAGGTCAAAAAAGGAGCGTATTTTATGGAAGCTCAGCAAGTGGTGCAAAGAGCACAAGCGGCGAATTTGCGCCTCGTCCGTTTCCTCTATTGCGATAATGGCGGCATTATTCGCGGAAAAGCAACACACATTGGTACGTTAGCCAGTCGTATGTACGAAGGCATAGGACAAACATTCGCGATGCAGGCGTTTAGCAGTGTCGAAGCCGTTGCTCCGGTCGAGGGTATGGGTCCAGTGGGTGAGTTTCGCCTGGTCCCCGATCCAACAACGTTTGTGGTGTTACCTCATGTCCCTCATGCCGGGAGCATGTTCTGCGATATGCTCCTGCTCGATGGAACGCCCTGGGAAGCTTGCCCTCGCTCATTTCTCAAACGTATGAGTACCGAACTCGCGCAAGAGGGCATGCGAGTCGAGGCCGCCATTGAACACGAATTTTACCTGGCCCGCGAGGAATCTGGCACGTATATACCGGCCGACCAGAGTTTGTGTTATAGCAGTATCGGGCTGGATGAGCAGGCAACTGTCGTTGATGAAATTCTGGCAGCATTGGAGTCGGTTGGCCTGACGATTGAACTTTTCCATGCTGAATTAGGCCCCGCGCAACAAGAACTCTCCATTCGCCATGCCGATGCCCTGAGTGCCGCCGATCATGTTTGCCTTGTACGTGAGATCGTACGTGGTATTGCGCATCGTCATAATCTGCTTGCTTCGTTTGCTCCCAAGCCGTTTCTTGATCAGGCTGGTAGTGGCGCTCACATCCATCTGAGCCTGTGGAATCATAGAGGGGATGAGCAAGACGAGCAGCCTGTTTCCAACCTTTTCTATGATGCTCAACAACAAGGCGGTTTGAGCCAGGTTGGAAAATACTTTATCGGTGGAGTGCTGCGTCACATTCGTGCCCTGCTTGCCATTACCTGCGCCAGCCCCAATTCTTATCGCCGACTACTTCCACACTTTTGGAGTTCGGCCTATGGCGTTTATGGCTTCGATAATCGCGAGGCCGCTATCCGTGTGCCCTCGCTCTTTAGGGGTCGCGAGGCCACTTCCGCCAATTTTGAATTGAAATGCGCAGATCACAGCGGCAACCCCTATCTGGCTCTGGGCTCTCTGATTGCAGCCGGTCTGGACGGCATCAAAAACCGTATCGATCCTGGTGTCCCGCAACAGATCGATCCTGGCAATTACAGCGACGAGGAGCGCGAACGCCTTGGTATACAACGCCTACCTACAACGCTTGATGAAGCTCTCGACGAACTGGAACGCGATCAGGTGCTCACCGCTGCTCTGGGACCTCTGCTCTCTACCTCCTATATTGCGGTCAAACGCAACGAGGCCGCCTTCTTCAAAGAAAAATCGCCTGAAGTAGAGGCTCGCCAACATTTCTATAAATATTAAAAATTCACGTGATACATGCGCGTAGATAGCTATCGACGCGCATGTATCACGTGAATCAAGGCGTATCTGCGCTCTACTATAACGCAGAATTCGAACTATTCTTTGCGGTATTCCTGGTTATCTCGGTAACGTCCTGCCCCGTATTCTTTACCGTCGATGCGGTGTTTTGGGCAACATCACTCAAGGTGTTGGCTGCCTGCTTAACGGTCGAGGAGGCCTGCTGGGCGTAATCTTTCAACGTTCCCGTTGTCTGACTCAGGCGATCTGAAACCTGCTGCCGGTATGTGGTAATCTGCTCATTCTCCGGCAAACGCTCTCTTAACTCGCCTGCCCGCTCGCTGATCATGCGGCGCAATTCTTCACCCTTCATCGGTGCTATAAGGAGACCGATAGCAGCTCCAAATAACGCCCCTTTGAGAAAACTATTCATGGTATGTCCTTCCTTTTGTAAAGTATATGCAAGCAATGTTTAGCTTTTGTGCGTATATTATCTATACTACTGCATAGTAGTACGTTTCACCTGCACGATCAGTTTCAATAGTGAGTGTGCTCGGTACTCCGTTGGTATGACGGTGCATTTGCTGAGTATCTTATTCATCATTCTCTGCGTGATAGAAGATGTACTATTGTAAATATTACTTCTGCCTGACATCGACTTGTAGGCGGATTTTCAGCAATGCCCTAGTGCCGAAAGGAGCAATTCCATGGCCATACAACGTTTTACCCTAGTTGGTATCTTCAGAGATCGCGTCACCGCTGAAAACGCCGTTCAAGAATTACGCGACGCTGGTTTTACCAGTAACGATATTAGTTATTCGGGTGGCGCTTCACGCAGCTTCTTTGATAAGCTTTCCAGCTTATTTAGTAGCACGAATGATACATCTCGTGAGGGGTCTTCAGGCTGGGTCGCCAGCGACTTGATGAACATGGGCCTGCCAGAAGATGAGGCCCGCTACTATGCTCGTGCACACGATGACGGTCATCCTATCGTGGTTGTGCATTCAACAGATCGCCTACAAGATGCTTTGACTGTGTTGCACCATAATGGCGCGTACCGCTATGATAGGCGCGCGGGAACTGCTCAGCCGATAGATTTGTCGCAGGCGCAACGCGATACATTGCTTCCTCATGATCAGGGTCCCAGCGTACCTGATTATAGTACGCCCAGAGACGAGCGTGCACGCGAAACCTACTACAATGCGCCAGAGCAGTCTCAAAGACAGGCCAATACAACTCCTCCCATTTCCGATTCTGGACCAGCCGGGGCAGCAGGAGCTAATCAAGCGAATTACCCTGAGCAGGCGGGAACGAACCAGCCAGGGTATCCTGGACCAGCCGCTCAGCAAGGGTATCGTGCCGACCCTGCGAAATATAACCTGTCTACCGGCACTTCTCAAGCAGGTGGGATCGGCCAGGGCAGCGAGTATCGCGCACAATCCTACGGTGCACCACCGATTGATCCTATGATTGCCGAGCAGCAGCGAAGGCGTGATCAGGGTTATCAACAGGATAATCGCCCTAGCGTTTGAATAGACAAAGTATGCTGGTTATAAGCAAACCGGGAAGCGGGTATCTAGCCCGCTTCCCGGTTTGCTTATAACCACTATTATTGCAACACGTTTCTATTCATATCTCTCCGCTGCGTGCGCTCGATAGCCGTTGTGGCCTGCTCGATAAAGGTCCAGAAAAAGCAGATATGGCGCTGCGGCTGTTGGGATTCTTGTGCGAAAAACACTTCATGGGCGAAACATGGCGCGGCATTGTGTAGGCGCAAACACATGACACCCAGTACCTGCTGTTGGGTTTTTAGTGGAATAAGTCGTAAGCATTGTTCTATCGGCTTCCCTTCCTGGTCGTTTTGCAGCTTGCACCTTTCTTCCGGCTTCCTGCCCTGCATCACATGCGTTGCCATTGCTATCTCGTCGGGCGTCAATGGAAACCCGTCTACGCGGATGGGGGCGTCTGCCTGTGCCACGAGATAGCCTTGTTTGTTTGGTAGCAGCAATGCACACGCGCATACGCCCCAGGGCGAAAAAACTTTTACCATGGTGAATGCAATGACTTGTAGTAAATCATCAAGCGCTTCCTGGCTGTTGGTCACGCGTAGAAATTCATAGAGCGTTTGTAACTCCTGCTCTTTTTGATAGGAACTTATCGCGCTCTTCCTGGTCGTGGCTGTCAAGCGGCTGGTCACCAATGCAGTCACCAGAAAAACCAACAACGCAATCCAATCTTCCCATCTATTGACGCGCAACGTATAGAGCGGTGGCAGCAGAAAATAATCGAAGGCCAGCAGCGATAGGATCGATGCCACCAGCGCCGCGTAATATCCACTGATGGCTCCTAACGGGATAATAAATAGCAGGTACAGCAGCGAGATGTTAGAGACCGTCGTGAGCTTGAGCGCATAAATAATTTGCGTCATGAGCAATGTACCCGCGCACGCCAGCAACGTATCTATGACATAGCTTTTCCAGGATTTTCTGTATTGGTCCTTGGTGTGTGGCATATATTCGACACAATTCACGGCTTTCCCTTTCACTCACGCACTCACGCACTCACGCACTCACGCACTCACGAAGCGATGCTTTGTGGTCCGCCCACCACTAACACGTGCGTCTCGCCGTGTAAGGTTACTCCTTCAATTTTTTGAGCCAGTGAAAGAGCCGATACACAGCTGTCTATGTATGGCTCAAGTACTTTTTCCCTATCTTTTGTCATAGGCGCGAAACGACTATGGTATGCTTGGGTCATGTTGTGCAAGATAAAGAAATCCTGCAATTATTCTTTAGCAGGCTATGAATTGATAAACATAGATGGTAAAGAGGATGTGCGTCATGAATGGCTTCCGTGCTTCGTACTGGCTTGTCGCTCCTGCTTTTGTCTGTCTGGCGATCCTCTCATGGAGTTTCCAGCCGCTCCCTGACGCGCATGCCGCATCCCCTCATAAAGCCTCACCACACCATAACTCCGTCATTATTGCTTCCCCTGCCTCCATCCCTACTGCGACCGCTCAGAAGTCGCCGCCTGCACACGCGAGAAGGCCAATGTTTCCTCTGCTGGTTGCGTTGCAGCAGCCATACATCCTCTTACTACTGGCTGTGGCCGCTGGCCTGGTTGGCTTGGGCGTTTTCCTGGCCCGGCGCTTCCTCCACGTGCGACACCTGCCCGATCTTCCCGCTGCCCTGGGGCCTGCGTTTGACGACCCTGATCCAAGCTCTATGACCACCCATCTGCCCTTTTTACAGCCCGGCGATCATGAAAATTTCTTATAGCACAATTGGTTGTAGCAGCAATTGGCTTGACGTGCTATCCTGTCACTAGCAGGCGAAAGAGTGTTATGTCGAGTGAAAGGCAGCTTTCATGCTGGATCTGAACAATATTGCGGTTGTGGACAATCATTGCCATCCCATCTTGCTTGAGCAGCACATGGATGCTCTCAATTTTCGTCGCTATTTTACCGAAGCGACGCATCCCGATTTTGCGCAGATGCATGTTCCTCACACCATTTATTACCTCTGGTTATTGCGCCAGCTTGCGGCTTTCTACCACTGTGAGCCTGACGAACAGACCATTATCGCCTTGCGTAATACCTACAGCGCCGATGAATTGTTGCAGCAATATATTGCCGCAGCCCGTATCGATACCCTCATCCTTGATTTTGCCTATCCTTCACCGGCTGATTGTTATACTCCTGAACGCATTGGTCAGGTGGGTGGGTGCAACGTTGCGCGTATGTTACGCCTGGAAACGCTCATGGAGCGCCTCGTCGTTGAGCACGATGATTTTGATGCGGTGAGCACACAATTTTCCGCTGCCCTGGACAACCTTCGTGAACAGGGCTATTGTGCATTAAAAAGTATCGTGGCCTATCGTACCGGATTGGCAATCGAGCAATGGCCTAAAGATGCTGCTGTGGAGGCTTTTCGCGTCGCACGAGAAACGCTGGCACAGACGGGAATGTTACGCCTGGCTCACAAGCCGCTGATCGATTATCTGTTACACATCGCTTTCGCGAAAGCGGCTGCTCAGCATGTGCCGCTGCAATTTCATACGGGCTATGGTGATAGTGATACCGATCTACGCCTCGGCAATCCGTTGCATTTACGCGCGCTTTTAGAGATGCGCGAATACTGGACTATGCCAATTGTGTTGTTGCATGAAAGTTATCCCTATTGCCAGTTGGGAGCGTATCTGGCCGCTGTCTATCCCCACGTCTATTTCGACCTTTCCTATACGATCCCGTTTGTGGAAAAGCTTGAGATGCTGGCCTTCACACGCCAAGCAGTAAGTGTGGCTCCTGCCAGCAAGCTTATGAGTAGCTCGGACGGTATCCATGTCCCGGAAATGTACTGGTCTGGAGCCGTGCGCGGGCGTCGTGTGCTCGCAGATGTGCTGCAAGAGATGATTCTACAGGAAGAGCTTGATGAGCCGCAAGCTCTTCATATAGCACAGCAGGTTTTGCACGATACGGCTTATCGGCTGTATAACTTATAGGGGAGGGACAATTTGTTGCCAACAGTAGGAGACCATACAGGCAGGCGGGAGGCCGCGTGATGACTGAAATCGTAAACACAGCGACGCATTTAGCCAACTTTCGCATCGGAGTCTACGCCATTATTTTTAATGAGGCTGGGCAGGTATTGTTAGCTTTGCGCAACGATATCGATTGGTGGAACCTGCCTGGTGGTGGCATGGAGGTAGGTGAGACGGTTGAGGAAGCCACTCGTCGCGAGGTGCTCGAAGAGACCGGCCTGAACGTTGAGATCGAGCGCCTGGTTGGTGTGTACTCCAAGCCACAAAAGCACGAGGTCGTCTTAACCTTCCAGTGTCGCGTTACCGCTGGCACGCCACATGCTACCGAGGAGTCGCGTGCATGCCGTTTCTTCCCCCCTGATACACTGCCCACTAATACTCTGCCCAAGCATCGCCAGCGCATAGAGGACGCGCTTCTAAAGGAACCTCAGGCCCTTCTTCGTGATCAACGCAGCACCTCAGCCGAGGATCAGCGGCTCCCGTGATTTGCGACGTTATGATCGCTCGTGAAATGCTAGATTGGCATGTATTCATGATTTCCGAATTATTCCTTAGACTTCGACCAGTATGACATGCCACTTTTCCTTTGTCAAGCAAGAGAAGAGATGACGTGAAAAGTGTGTTGTCGATGTTTGCGAGGAATCTGGCAGATATGAGTTAACAAACCAACAAGCGTATGTTACTATTATGGAAGACCAGAATTACCCACAGCAGTCGCTTTCATGGCCTTTTGTGTAGACATCGTGCTTTGTAGTGCTATCTGCTGGCACCTCTGCCAGATCCACGAGTATGTAGGAGAATCGACAGCATGGCAACAACCGCTGAAAATTCCGGGGGCAGCGAGGTTTTGCGCTCGGAACGCATCGCCGGGGGGATTCTTCCCAAAGTATTGAATTCGTTCGATATGGTCGCTATTTTCGTGGCAATCGTGCTTTTTATTAGTAATGCAGCCGTTATTGCCTCTGGTGCAGGCCCGGCTGGCTACGTGTACTGGATTCTCGGTTTCATCACCTTCCTCATCCCTGGTGCTATTGTTACCGGTCAGCTTGGCCTGATGTTTCCCGGCGAAGGCTCGATTTACGTCTGGACCACCAAGGCATTTGGGACGTTTATGGGCTTCTTTGGTGGGTTCTGCGCCTGGTGGCCTGGGGTCCTGGTTATGATCGCCACCGGCGACGCTGTGGTTGCGCTCATCCAGCAGCTTGGTATGCAGATCAACGCAGGGTATGCCTGGCTGACAGCTCCTTGGGAACAGGGCCTGGTCATCGTGCTGGTCATTGCTATTTCGTTTTTCATCTCGGCACTACGCTTTAGGGTCACACAGAATTTTGTGAACACTATTTTCATTTGTTACGGCGGCGCCATCCTGTTAATTGGTGTGGCCGGACTGATCTCTGTGCTTGGGGGACACGCGGCACCGGTCGATTATTCCGCGCCCAAATGGGGCCTCAATTGGGGAAACGCTACTTTCTATTCCACCGTAATCCTTGCCTTGCTGGGCATCGAGGTCCCGCTCAATATGGGGGTTGAGGTCAAAGAGATACGTTCGATCACGCGCTATCTGCTCTGGGGTTCTGTGGTCGTCATGGTGGCCTATCTACTGGGCACCTTTGGCGTGATGACCGCTGTTCCTATCGCACATCAGGGAAGCCCGGCTGCGGTGGCAGAGGCTGTTTCAAGAGGCTTCGGCGGTGGCGTTTTCGGCAATGGCCTGGGTATTGTGGTGAATGTGATCTTTATCGGCTTCTTTATCTTCAATACGGCGGTTTATAACTACTCGTTTGGTCGCCTGCTGTTCGTCTCCGGTCTGGATCGTCGTATGCCACCGGTGATGAGTAAGATCAACAGAAATCGTGTGCCCTGGGTAGCGGTGCTTGTGCAGAGTGTAATCTCTGCCGTTTTTACGGCTGGTGCCTTTATCCTGGCACCGTTGGTAATCAAAGCCCTTGATCCTGTCAGCCTCTCGACCATTGTGTACGATATCCTGCAAGCTTCAGTAACGGTCATTTGGTGCGTCTCGATGGTGGTGCTCTTTGTCGATGTGGTTATTATTCGCTACAAGTTCGCGGAAACCTTTGCCAGGGTACGCCTCGCGCCCACGTGGGTGTTCTATCTGTGCGCCGTGATTGGCGCGGCCGCGATGGTATGGGGTGTGATTGCGACTTTCACCAACCCCTGGACCTCGCTGCTGAGTAAAACCACGTGGATCACCTGGATTGGTGGCATCGCCGTGCTTTCCTTGATCGTTGGTGTTATTCTCTTCTTTGTGGGTCGAGCCGCCGCCGCCGCTGGTGGCAAAACAAGCGACGAAGAGATTATCGCGGAAGTCACCGGCGGCCCTGGCCCGGTCGTTGCTGACTAAGCCAACGTGCAGGCTTTTTCTTCATTTTCTCGTTTAAGTGAAGGAGCGAGATGACGACCTGAAACGTTCGTGTGTCAGGTCGTCATCTCGCTCCTTCACTCGGGGAAAGCACAGAATGTTCTCATATAAAGGTGAAGGAGAGACAATGACGACAACTTTACGCCTCTATCGTAATCATGATCTCGATGAGGTTGTTCAACTCTGGTACCATTCCTGGCATCATACCTTTCCTTCCCTTCGCCATCCTGAACCTTTAGATGCGTGGAAAACTCGTTTTCGTGATGACCTTTCCAAAAACGAGATCATCTGGGTGGCTGAGCAAGATGGGCAGGTGGTTGGTTTCCTTGGGCTGCGTGAACGAGATAGTTA
This sequence comes from Ktedonobacteraceae bacterium, assembly GCA_036272735.1. Classification (GTDB taxonomy): domain Bacteria; phylum Chloroflexota; class Ktedonobacteria; order Ktedonobacterales; family Ktedonobacteraceae; genus DATAYF01. Next base: position 8,190 of record DATAYF010000272.1, on the reverse strand, counting down.
CATTGATCAACTGTTTGTAGATCCTCAGTTCCATCATCAAAGTATCGGCACGGCCTTAATGAACAAAGCCAAGCAACATGCACCAGGCGGATTATCGTTAGATACCCTCCAGCAGAATCGCGTGGCACGAGCGTTTTATGAGCGGCATGGCTTTCATGCCGTGAGCACGGGAAGAAATGCGCGCAATGGCCAACCAGACGTGAAGTATTGCTGGAAGCCAGTGCAGACCAGTGCAGACAGAAGAGAATTGAAGCCAAGCAAGAGGGCGATTATGGCGCAACCATTACCGTCTCAAGAGACGCTTTCTGAACAATGGAGGGTACTTCTCCTCACGCTTGAAAAGACTGCCCAGTCCTATTTTCTATCTGGTCAACTTGAGCAAGCTCTCCAGTTGCTCCAGGTTGGCATACAGTTAGTACACATACCAGAGGTGACGCCACGAGAACAGGCCAGGTTCAAACTTGCTTATGGAAATATGTTAGCCATCAAGACGAACTTTGAAAACGCTCCCGTTGAAAATGCGTTAGCACTTCTAGAGGAAGCGAAACAACTTGCAATGACGATTGCTGATGACCAGTTGATTGCTGATGCCCTGAATGGCATAGGATATGCCCATTATGTGGCGGCTTCAAATAAGCGAGAAGGTGATCCTCATATGCTGCTGGCGTATTTTCAAGAGGCATTGGAACGGAGACGCGCCCTTCACGATGATCGAGGGATCAGCGAATCTCTCTTTTACATTGGACTCATCTCTGAGTTGCGCGAACAGAAGGAGTTTGCACATACTTCCTACACCCAATCGCTTGAGATTGCGCAACAGCATGGCTATTCACGAGAGGCTTTCGAGGCATTGCGTCACCTTGGGTTCTTTGAGCAAGCACAAGGAAATTTTTCGCAGGCGCAACAGTATTTTACTGAGTCGTTGCAGCAACTTGAGCACGCGGGGATACAGGTGTATCTTCCCTTCGCACACGTCGTTCTTGCTGATGCTTGTCTCGCGCAGGGGAATGTGGAAGCGGCATCTTCCCACTGTCAAAAAGCGCTTGATCTTGCCCCAAAAATGAACATCAAGAAAGCGCTCATCTTTTCCTTACTCAGTAGCGGTCGTATTTGCCAGGAGAAGCAAGAGCACGCACAAGCCAGGGGTTACTTCGAGCAAGCCTACGCTGTAGCAGAAGCGATTGATCTCAAGTATGCGATGCAATGGGCATCCTCTGCTTTGCAAGATTTCTAGGTTAGTCCAGATGCATAAACTATCTTCTTCTAACAGGCTATGGACTGTACAGATCCACCGGAAGGTCACCATCTTTGTGTTCATGATTGAAAAGAGGATCTGTGCCTGGGTCTTTAGTGTAAGGAGCTTAATAGGTTGCTTGTAGGTGAACGTTTCCGTTTCGCTCGTGCTCTTTCGTCCAAATCGTATACGTTGTTATGGACAGGTCAAACTATGTCCAAAGTAGGCAATACGATCTTTCTGATTGCGTTAGGATGGCATACCTATGATATGACTCATTCTGCATCTGCTACTGCCCTTATTGAGTTTGTGGCGATGCTGCCTAGCATTGTTTTGCTCTTATTCGGAGGAGTTGTGGCAGACCGCTTATCACGCCGTCTTATACTCATTTTCTCTGATGTAGGAAGCGGGATTGGCATTCTCGTTATTGCATTCCTGGCTTGGACGCAAACTCTACAATACTGGCACTTATTGCTACTCGTTGCTTTCTTTGGCACAGTCTCTTCTTTTTTTGGTCCTGCCTATGCCGCCATTCGGCCCCAATTGCTGGAAAAAGAAGCTCTAGCATCCGCTAATGCCTTAGATGGTGTGAGTCGTCAGATCAGCCGATTGCTAGGTCCTCTTTTCTGTGCTGCATTAATATGGAAAACTGGCTATGCTGGAGTGTATGCATGTGACGGCCTGACTTTTATTTTTGCTGGTGTCTGTTCGTTACTTATGCATGTTCCTAATGAGAAGACGTATTCCATTGAGCAGGAGCAAATACAAAATAGAGAATCGAAGAGTGAAAGAAGGGGCTTCAGGCGACTACTAGCGGATGTGAGTGAGGGACTCCTCTATACAAGGCAAATGCGCTGGCTTTGGGTCTCGCTTATCGTTTTCAGTATAGCGAATATTGGTCAGGCAGCCCCACTTATTGTGGCTGTTCCTAAATTAGTTGCGAGTCACTACCATATGGGTGAATGGTTGTTGAGCGCATATGCATCGGCAAATGCAATAGGGTCATTGATGGCAATGATTTACATTGGGCAACGTGCATCATTACGTCATCGTTGTGTACTGGTTTACATCACTTCCATTCTCAGTAGCCTTTGTATGGCATGTACGGGGCTGTTCGGGTGGCCCATTGCTTTTATTATTGCAAGTATCGTGATGGGGATTTTTGGATCTATCGCCGATACTCTCTGGCCTGTCCTAATACAGGAATATGTGCCGACAGAGAAATTGGGCCGTGTAAGTAGCATTAATATGATCACTACAGCACTCGTGTGGCCAATAGGATATTTTCTCGTCGGCGGTTTTTCTGATATTATTGGACCAGCAGTAGTGTTCATTATCGGTGGCATATTCAGTGCCGTTGTACGTTGTTACGGGTTCACCGTCCGTGATATTCGCCAACTCCCCTAATCTCTTAGCACGAGGTGGGTTGTGTGGCTACTATTATTTGCCAGGTGAATGTGGCTCTAGCATAGATTTAGTGTTGAGGGCTTGAGTGGTTGGAGAAAATTTCACAACTTTTGAAGGAAAATATATCATGTCTCAGTATAATTGGAAATCGTGCCCCACTCCCGTTCGCACACAGGTCCAGAAGTTTCGCCAACACATATCTACCATTCTCAGCGATAATCTAGTTGGCGTGTACCTTCATGGCTCGTTAGCAATGGGATGCTTCAATCCTGAGCGCAGCGATATTGATTTGTTCGTTGTCGTACAACAGCCAATGTCTGTCGAGATCAAACGCCAGATCATAGATCATCTTTTGCATCTTTCAAATGCTCCTTGTCCTATCGAAACTAGCTTTGTAATCCTGTCAGGGCTTCATCCCTTTGAGCATCCTCTGCTGTACGACCTGCACTACAGCGAGACGTGGAGGCAACAAAACGAGAGGGAGATGAGAGACGGAACCTGGCAACACTGGAATGCAGAAAGGCGACGCGATCCTGACTTAACGGCCCATCTGATGATTATCCGTCACCGTGGTATCGCGCTGTGCGGAAAACCTGTACAAGAGGTTTTTCCAGTGGTGCCTGCCAAAGATTATACTCACTCCATCCTCGGAGACTACAGAGAAGCGCGTGAGGGTCGTATGAGCAATCCCATATACTTTGTACTCAATGCCTGTCGAGTAGCTGCCTATCTCTCTGAGGGACACGTCTATTCAAAGGATGAAGGTGGCATCTATGGTCTTGAGGCATTCCCCGCTGAATTCCATGCCCTTATCAATCAAGCGCTGCAACTTTACCGTGGGCTAAGCCCGGCGATATCCTTGGATGAACGTATGTTGGATGGTTTCGCAGCGTTTTTAGATCAGCAATTCCAGCGAGACGCGGACTAGCCGCGTCTCGCTGTTTTCCACTTCATCTGGGCCTGCTGCAAGCCGAGAAGCTGCTGTTCCAGGTCCATGATTTCCTGTTGTAAATGCTGCTTTTGTTGTTGAGGACCCAGCAGTTTAAAATCTTCGAACCATTTGTAGCCGCGCCTGAGCAGACCCTCCGGCACAAATGCCGCTGTTTCGTAGTGCTGTGCCCGCGTATTGGACATATTCGTCGTAATTTGTTTCAACTCTAGCTTGAGCTGCCTGATTTCGAGTTTCAAGGCGGCGATCTGGTCTTTATAGGGATCTCCGGTATCTCTACTCCCTCTACGCTGCCTGGCAGGCGCTTCAGGAGCGTAGGAAATGACAGCCTCGCTCTCCTGAAGAGGCGAGCCACAATTTTCACAGAAACGCGCACCATCCTTGACGCTTTGACCACAACTTGCGCAGTACATTACCCGCTTCCTCCTTTAAAAAATACTATGCATTTACTAACACGGATGAGGTTTGTTGCTAGATGCAATATGGGTGGGAGGGAAATTATGATCTTTTCCCTATTCTTGTTGAGAATCATGATCACCTATCAGAAGAGTGAAAAGAGTTCACCTTGACATGCAGAAATCGCCGCGTAATGACCATCTGGCTTTTCGTGCGTGGTTACATCATTGGATCGCGGCAATAATTTGATTGAAGAACATGATTGTGTGGTATGATTATCCGTGAATCGACTTGCTGGAGTACTAGATAACGTTGGGGGACAAAATGAGCATTGATACCGCTATCGATCAACTTCCTCAGCCACCACTTGCACGGGGCTGGCCTGTGCTGGGAAATGCACTGGCGATGCAGCAAGATCTGATGGCATTCCTTGTCGGGCAATACAAGCAATTGGGATCTATATTTCGTGTGCATGCCCTCAACCAGGAATTCGTCGTCATGGCGGGACCAGAAGCCAATACGTTCGTGACCCAATCAGGAGCTACCCTCTTTCGCTCATACGAATTCTGGCACGAATTTGGTCGCGAGTTTGGCGTGGAGCAGCACATGCAAGCCATCGATGGCGAACCGCACGCTCGATTGCGTAAGTTGTTGAAGCCTGCTTACTCGGTAAGCACTCTGTTATCTGATATCCCGCTCCTGGTCGATATCGCCCAGAACGTTGCCAATGGTATTCAGGTTGGTGATGAGATGGCCGCGCTGTATCTCTTTCGCCTGATCGTCACTGAGCAACTCGGGAGAGCCCTGGCTCATTATGCGCCGGGCGATCATCTCCAACACATGATTACGTCGGTCAGGGTCGCGCTCAATGTCCATGAGACCAAACAAATGCCTACCTTCATGCTGAAATTGCCCTCCTATCAGCGCGCCAAACGGCATTACCTCAACATGGGGCAGGAGATCGTAGCGGCCCACCGCGCATCTACCCGCGACAAAAAAGACCTGGTTGATGATATTCTGGCTGCCAGTCAGAAGCCAGATTTTCAGGGTCTGCTCAGTAGCGAGGAGCAGATTGTCTTTGCCTCGCTGGGTCCGTTCGTTGCTGGCCTGGATACCGTTGCCAATGAATGTACCTTCATGTTATACGAACTGTTCCAGCACCCCGATATTCTTGCTCAATGCGTGGCGGAAGCCGATCGGCTCTTTTCCGAGGGGCTACCAACGCAGGAACAGATTCGTGCACATGGACCGCTCCATCATGCGATGATAGAGACCCTGCGACTCCACTCCATTGCCCCGGTTATCACCCGTACCGCTGCCAGAGATTTTACCTTCGCAGGATATCGTGTCAAAGAGGGGCAGAACGTGATGCTTGCCACGACGGTGAGCCATTTCCTGCCAGAACTCTTTCCTGCTCCTTACACGTTTACTATTGAGCGCTATGGTGAGGAGCGCAAGGAACATAAGCAGCGTGGAGCCTATGCTCCTTTTGGCATTGGCACCCATCTCTGCCTGGGAGCCGGTGCGGCAGAGGCGCAGATCGTGCTGGTAATGGCGACGCTCTTGCATATGGTTGGCCTGGAGTGGGTGCATCCCCAGTCCAAACTGCGCGTGAAGAATGATCCTACACCTACATTTGGCTATGCATTCCGCGTGCGTTTGAGCACCCGCCGCTATTAGAAAAAACTAACGTTGGAAACTCCCAATACAAAAATCAATATATCGATATACTGATGTTGCAGTTCTCGCTCCCTGTTCCCTTACTGCTCCAACAGCACAACCACGTTCATCGGCCCAACCGTCACTTTCTCGTTTGCTTGTTTGTCGTCAAGGAGCGAGGTAAAGTTGCCCGTGGGGAGCGATATCTGTTGTGCTTGCTGGGTGTAGTTGAGCAGGAAGTAGATGGCGTGCCCATCGGTTCGCGTGCGTCTGGTCACTTCGACACCCGTAGGCGCTTCCAGTACGGGAGCCACGTTGGCGACATGGCACAGTTCTTGCATCAATTTGCCGATGAGCGCATCTGATCCCTGGGTAGCAATGTAGTAGGCGTGGCCCTGCCCAAATTTGTTGACCGTGAGTGCCGGTCCTCCCGTGTAGTAATCCTCGGCGAAGGTGCCGAGCACCTGTGCACCTTCGAGATGAAGCAACTCTCCCCAGATCGAACAAGGGTAGCGACCACTAAGTGCGCCCTCCTTCACGATTACTTCGTTGCTCATCTGTGGCGTCCAGGGGTCGAATTCTTCAACATAGATGCCAAGCAATTTGCGTAGTTCACCAGGATAGCCACCAGGGACGACGTGATCGTGCTCATCAACGATGCCACTGAAGAATGTGGTGAGCAAGGTTCCGCCGCGTTCGACGAATTGCTGTACATTGTTAGCAACCCCCGGGCGCAGCATATGCAGCAGTGGTGCGACCACGAGGCGGTATTGTGATAAATCGCTATCTGGCTCGACCACATCGACGGCTACATTGAGATCGTGTAGGGCATGATAATAGTCGTTCAATTGTTGCCAGTAGTGCAGGTGGTCGCTTGGACCCGGCAGATACTCCACGTCCCACCAGTTGTGCCAATCCATCACAATAGCGACCTGCGCCTGCACGCGTGACCCTGCGACTACTGGCGCGAGCATGTGCAGTTCATTGCCAACTTGCGCGGCTTGCTGGAAGATGCGCGTGTGTTCGCTGCCCTCGTGCGAGACGACCGCGCTATGGAATTTTTCTGACCCGGCTAGCGATTGACGCCATTGAAAGAACAGGACGCCATCGGCCCCGTGTGCCAGCGCCTGCATGCTGTGGAGGCGCATCTGCCCTGGTCGTTTATGCGGATTTTGTGGCATCCAATTGACCTGGCTGGGACTCTGCTCCATCACCAGGTGTGGTTGGCCGCCTTTGAGTGAACGCATGAGATCGTGCGGTAAGGCTGTTCCCCAGGCGGCGGCTGTGTGCGGTGGATACATATCGAACGAGACGACATCCATGTGCTTCGCCCAGGCAAACGCATCGGTAGGCTTGAATCCTACCATCAGGTTTGTGGTGAGCGGCACATTGGGCGTCGTGGCGCGCAGTATATCTTCTTCGGTGCGATAACATCCAAGTAACGAATCAGACATAAAACGCCAGTAGTCCAGGCATTGCCCAGGATTGTTGAATGTTGGTGAGACGCGAGGGGGAAGAATATCTTCCCAGTGGTAGTAGCGCTGGCTCCAGAAATTGGTACCCCAGGCGAAATTGAGGTCATCCAGCGTATGATAGCGCTCTTGTAGCCAGTGGCGAAACGCCGTGGCGCAGTTGTCGCAATAGCACTGAGCAGTGTGGCAACCGTACTCGTTATTGAGGTGCCACATCGTTAAGGCTGGATGTTTGGCGTAGCGCTCGGCCAGACGTTGCACGAGTTCGGCCGACTTGCGCCGATAATCAGGGCTGTTTGGGCAGTAATGTTGCCGTGAGCCGTGGCTCATGCGTACCCCTTCGCGTGTGACCGGCAACATGGACGGGTAGAGACGACTCATCCAGGTTGGCGGCGATGCTGTGCCGGTTGCCAGGTCCGCACTGATGCCGTTTTGCGCCAACATGTCCATGATGCGATCAAGCTGTTCAAATACGTAGCGGCCTGGTTCCGGCTCCAACAAGGCCCAGGAAAAGATATTAATGGATACCATATTGACGTGCGCCAGCTGCATCAGGCGCATATCTTCTTGCCAGACCTCTTCGGACCACTGTTCCGGGTTGTAATCTCCGCCGTAAAATAACGTGTCGGGAAATGATTGCTGCATATGCTGATCCTCTTTTAGGTTTTTGTCTATGGATGGTTGTCCCAAAAGTGTACCATGTTTCTCAATTATGGCGCATCTCTTTAGCATGTTGATGGTCATCTATGTGCCGCCGGCACGGTAGATGGCCATCAACATGCTAAATGACTAATAATTCAGAAAATGACTGCTAATCACGATCCTCTACCTGCAAAGCATCGTGCATGGCTTGTTCCACTTCGGTGGCGATGCGCTGGTGGAGTTGCTCTGCCCACGCGTCGTCCCAATTGTGTTGCTGCTCTAATACGCGTTGGCAACATCGTAGCGGATCGTTGTTTAAGGAGGGGTTAGTAGGGCAGCACATCTCTAGCAGCAGCGGCCCGTTTCCCTCGCGGGTGCGCTGCATGGCGGTAGACATCGTTGTGTAAACGGCGATGATGTCGCTGCCATCG
>DATAYF010000271.1:0-4467 GCA_036272735.1 Ktedonobacteraceae bacterium | reverse complement strand
GCGATCCAGCATCGGACCAACAGCAATTATCGTGGCACGCTGGCCCCGTTTGACCACGTCCATCCGACCGAATTGGACGGACCCTGTTTGCGCGTTGGTCGCGGTATTCAAACGGTAATACGTGGGCACGCCATTGGCATACGCTGCTTTGAAAAGTTGATCGAACTCGCTGGCGGTGCCGGGAACGGTGATCTGCATACCCGGCAGGCTGCGTAAGACCTGCACATCGCCTACACCGTAATGCGTCATGCCATCGGTACCGTAGTCATAGGAGGCACCGGTGCTCACCAGGTTGCCACCCAGGCGCTGATAGCAAAAATCGTCCTTGATCTGCTCGAATGGACGCTCCACCAGGAAAGGCGTAATTGAATGCAGCACCGGAATGAAGCCTTCCAGCGCCAGCCCGGCCCCGACACCAATCATCGTTTGCTCAGAAATGCCCACGTTCAATGTGCGCTCTGGATACGCGACGAAGAGGCCGCTAGCCTGATCGCGACCAATTTCAGCCAGCACCAGGAAGAGTCGCTTATCCTGCGCGAAAAGGTCTTCCAGGGTTAGCATCATCTGGTCGCGCATCGAAGGTGAAGTAGCAGTTGTCATGGTCAATACTCCCTGATTATGAATGAATTTCAGCAACGACGACCGTGGGACGTTGCGCATCGTGCTGCTGTAACGCCTGGTAGATCTGCTGGTGGTCGCGCCCATCGATATTGGTCGTGGCCCAACCAAAGGCGGCAAATTTGGACGCGATATCGCCCATAGGCTGCGACCCGGAATGGTTATTGACCACAATACACGTCAGATGGGGGAGTTGCCTGTTCCCGGCCAGCAGCGCCGCCTCCCACACGCTACCTTCATTGCACTCCGCGTCACCAAGCAGCGCAAAGACGCGGCGCTTACTCTGCTTCGCACGCAGTCCCACCGCCATGCCGGTCGCCATCGCCAGACCATGACCCAGCGAACCAGTTGAGGTTTCTACTCCAGGTACCTGGTTACGGTCGGGATGCCCACCTAGCATGCCATCCCATTGCAGGAATTTCGAAAGTTCGGACGCCGGAAAGAAGCCTTTATCAACAAGTATCGCGTAGTACGCCAGTGGACCATGTCCCTTACTGAGCACAAAGCGGTCGCGCTCCTCGCTGCGAGGGTGTTGGGCATCGTAGCGCAAAACGCGATCATACAATACCCAGAGAATATCCAGGGTGGAATGAGCGCTGGGGCTATGCTTCTCATCGCCCGTGGCAAGCGTCATCAGTTGATAGATATGTGACAAATCGTTCGACATAAGTAACCATCCTTATCGTACACATGAGGAATGCCTGATATGGTTTGCTTGAACCTGTTTTGAGTGTAGAGGAAAAGGAAGTGCGCATCAATGCGCAAACGTACAGAACTCAAGCTGTACTTGCGGACAGGTGACTTAGCCGATAAGCTTGAGCGGCCAGATAAGGACCTCTTGCAATTCTGCATAGTGCAGTAGCGGCTGCGTGTCTGGTAGCGTAATACCGTGCGCAGCGGCCATAGTGTTGCGTTCGATCTCCATTTCGGCGGGTTGCAACGGCCAGGGACGATGCTGGATGTCGCCACGATAGAGGGCCTCGCGAAAGACAGTGTACAGGCTGTAGCGCTCGGTCAGCCAGTATTCTAACGTACCAGGCTGCGCGGTGAAGACGGGAGCGATGGGACGATACGCGGCCACAAAATCGGCGGGTGACGCGCCACGATGCGTGCGATGGCTACGATAATAGGTGGTGGCCCTCTCGCGGGGATGCGTCATGATGGCGTTGAAGTATGGCAGGTGAAAAAATCGGCGCGCAATGTTCACGGCGATGGGATTGCTGGCATCCAGGCAGAAGAAGAAGACGCCAGGGATACCATGCACGCTCACATACGTGCGCACATTGAGTTCGGCGAAGCGCGAGACACCCTGCACGGGGGGCACACCACGCGGGCTCACATGGCTCATGTGGAACGGCACCACACCAATCCAGGCCATGTCATCGAAGGTGTCGATATCCAACAATGGGGGAATCAGCGGGCGCAACATATCCAGGGGCACAGGCCAATGCGCAAAAATAAGCTCGTGCCACTGCTGTGTCATAATCCAGGGATCGCGCGGTAGGGGATACTGGCGCTGTTCCACAGCCTGTAAGATTGCACGCGTGTCCATTGGCGTTGCCCCTTTCGATCATTCGTCAAAGAAAAGGGACGTGAGAATATTCCCACGTCCCAAAATCCACATACATTTTAGAATTGGCAGTGCGAGAGGCCACGCTTCTGAAGGTAGCGCTGATGATAGTCTTCGGCACGATAGAACTGCGTAGCTGGCACAATCTGCGTTACAATCGGACGCTTGAACTTGCCGGATTTCTCAAGCTGCTCCTTTGCGGCAATCGCAGCAGCTTGTTGCTCAGGCGTGTGATAAAAGATCACCGAGCGATATTGTGAACCGAAATCCGGCCCCTGGCGATTGAGCGTGGTGGGATTATGATTGTCCCAGAACACCTTCAGAAGTTGCTCGTAAGAAACCTGGTCGGGATCGTACTCGACCTCGACGGTCTCGGCGTGGCCGGTTTTGTCGCTGCAAACGTCGCGATAGGTCGGATTTTTGAAATCGCCACCTTCGTAGCCCACAGCAGTCTCGGTAACACCCTTAGTATTACTGAACGTCTCTTCAACGCCCCAGAAACAGCCAGCGCCAAAAGCTGCCTTTTGTGTTGCCATAAAAATCTGCTCCTTATGTTGTGAAACCAGCACCAGAGGGGCCTGAAGCTTCAGGTCGCGCCCTTGTGCTAACGAGAGTGAAATTGGTATAATTTAAAAGTTAGCTTGTTGAAAATCAAGCGTGATAATCAGATGTTGTTCAATTATTACAGAGAACGAAAACGAAAGAGAAACATCGCGTGCCAGAAACAGGAAAGAACCAGGTACCAACAGCAGATGTTGACCTTGACACGATAGATCAAGACGAGCAACCAGCACCAACGCAACATAGTCGCCAGAACACAGTCATCTGGGTGGTGGTAATCGTGCTACTCATCCTCGCCTTTGCTTGCTTTGGCGTGTATACACTGCTACACGTTCCGCCACAGCCCGATAACACGATGATCCAGCAGACTATCGCGTTCATATTAGCGCACTAGCAGCGAGGCTGGTCCACAAGAACTGCCTCGACTACTTTTTTGCACCGGCCTCTTTTGGCTCGAATTTGAGCGATACCGAGTTGATGCAATAGCGTTTGCCGGTCGTCTCGCGTGGACCATCATCGAACACATGGCCGAGATGCGAACCGCACGTTTTACAAGTGACCTCGATGCGATGCATGAAGAGCGAGCGGTCTTCGTGAAATTCGACGCTATCATCGGCCATAGGATCGTCGAAGCTCGGCCAGCCACAGCTAGAGTCGAATTTGGCACTCGAAGAGAATAACGGCGCACCACAAGCACCACAATGATAGATGCCTTCCTTGTCGTTCAAGTAGAGCGCACCACTAAAAGGGGCTTCTGTGCCCTTGCGACGCAAAACCTGGTACTGCTCAGGCGTCAGGCGTTCTTTCCAATATGACTCAGGTTTATTCTGTAAATCTTCGCTCATAATCTCTTTCCCCACACTATATACTAAACTTCACCAATGATAACACGGGATCGGGGTCCAATGTTCCCGTACTACTGCCTCCTATTCTCACGTGTGTACGAGGCACAATTTTCGGGTAATACATCCACTATTTTTGTTGCTACAACTCTTACTTGCCTATCCCCTCGGTATCCTTCGGAAAAATGAGGAGACCTTAAAAGACAGCTTTATGCCCCTTGACAAATTGCTCTGTAGACTTTAACTACTGTACTAGTTGAGTAGATATTTAGTTAAGCAGTAGGATAGAGGCACCGATGGATACGGAGAAACAAACAATCGAGTTCTATCTCGATCATCGTTCTGGAGTCTCCCCTTACCTGCAACTCGTTCAGCAAGTCAAACAGGCTTTACGTCTCGGTTTTCTCAAAGAAGGTGACCAGCTCCCAACCATGAGGATGGTTGTATCCAGATTGGCAATCAACCCCAACACGGTGTTTAAAGCTTATCGCGAGTTGGAGCACGAGGGCTTAATTGAAAGCCGTCCAGGCCTGGGGACCTTTGTTATCAAGACGCTGGCGGATGCATCGCTGGCAAGCCATGCCGCACTCCGCCATGGTCTATTCGGATGGTTACGCGAAGCCGAAGCGGCTGGTTTAGAAGAAGAGAGCATTACGGCCCTTTTCACCTCGACATTGCAACAATTTCAGAAAAGGGGGCATATAGCATGATCCAAGCATTAGAAACAATGCATCTTGGGAAACGCTATAGAAGAGGTGGGCGTTGCATGACTGTACCCTCAAGCTTCCTATCGGGCATGTTGCCGGTCTCGTTAGTCCAAATGGTGCGGGCAAGACCACTCTGCTCCATCTGGCTGTGGGCTTACTGGAACCAAGT
>DATAYF010000270.1:0-7953 GCA_036272735.1 Ktedonobacteraceae bacterium | reverse complement strand
TTCTGCATCTTTTATTGCGATAATTTGAGGGATACATAAAGGATTGTTAATGGTTTCCGGAAACCATTAACAATCCTTTATGTATCCCTCGCACATACAAGGCTCTGTCGGTGCGAAACCGCCGAAAAAATACCTGGACTTTGCACTTTTTTCACAGGCCCGGCAACAATGCCCTTATTTGGTGATGTCCTCATACAGCCTGTAAGGGGCACTGAGTACGATGCCTGGGAATATGTTTTCTGAACAGAGAAGTTTTTTGACATCACTATCTTCTATAGAATAGAGAAAACGTCGCCACATGAATCGTGGATGCGTTGAAAGGCTCTGAGGAAGCCTTCTTACGCTCCAGCGCGGTCAATCACCAGAGTATGACGGGCATGTAGCTATGTAGCTATGTAGCTATGTAGCTGTTGGCAGGGTTCTCAAAAATGTGCAAAGTCCAGGATACGACGCACCATATAACTACTAAATTTAAGTTTGCGTGGCTGAATCTGCGCCACTGTAACAGCCAACTTCAATCAGTCTATAGAACGGATAGATAAATATGGTTGTTTACGCAACGCTCGTGAATATAGAATATAACCACTGGTATATGGTATTCTGATACAAAGTACCTTATGAAGAAGGTGTAGAATGGAACAAACAATAGAACTTCCTCTGCGCTGGTGGAATGATCAGGATACCTACGAACAAACGACCAACTTGCTCTCTATTGAAAAGACGGCGTTTGCTCTCATCGACTGCGATGGGTGTGCGGAGCTTGAGGACTATGACTACCTGGTGAAAATGCAGTCGATCGCTCCAGCACTCCAAGCCGTACGCCGCTGTGGCATGAAAGTCATTTATTTTCATAATGCTCCAGGTGGTGAGGGTGGGCCAGGCAACGTCAACAAGGAGTTACATGGAACGCGGGAAGGGAAAGTCCGTCCGACACCTTCAGGATGGAAACCACTGCGGCTAACCTACCCAGAGCCTTTAGCACCATTACCTGATGAGGCGGAGTTTCAAAAAGCGAATCGCAATGGCTTTTATGATACATTTGCCGATCAGTACTTACGTACCTGGGATATCCAAAACCTTATTCTGGTCGGCTTTAGCTTGAAATCATGTTTGTATCATACATGCGTTGGTGCTCAAGAGCATAATTATCGTGTGATTGTCTTGCGAGATGGCGTTTGCCCTCCTGGAACCAAAGAATATCCAGATACGCTTGATCCTGCTAATCCTGAAGGGGGATGGATGCGTTTTACTCTCTTGCGCCTCATTGAGACAAATATTGGGTACACCTCAACGGCACCCGAATTGATCCGTGCTTGCCAAGCAGCAATCCTTGAAAAAGCCTCTCTTACCGCTAAAGAGGAGGCCAAAGAGGGAGAAGAAAGTAGGCACCATTAGCTCCGCTATCACGCTGGGCTGGTTGGACACTATATCCCATGGCGAGTTTCAGCTGGTAGTTGGCCTCATGCTCAGGTCCATAGCTGCTATATGAACGTACCTGATAACATCCAAGCGCTCTTGCTCGGCTGATGACCTGTGTTTGCAATGCTCTGCCAATACCTTGTCTTCTCCAGGCTATACGTACAGCAAACGCAAGAATTTTCGCTTCAATCAGAGGCTTCTCACCCAAAGAAAGTGGAAGAAGGGCTTCACCTAAACTGATAGACTGAAGGAAAAATTGGAGGAAACCAACAAGTTCTCCTTCATGGAGGGCAACAAGGAAATAATGATGAAATTGATCAAAATGTTCTCGCTGCCGCCAATAATAATCTTGTTGCTCTCCTTGCATAAGGAAATGGAGATTTTCCCAACGTGGGTGGGTATTCTCCCACTCTTCAATACTATATGCGTCCTTCTGCAAAGATTGATCCTCCGATATGTTCTCTGCTTCTTTTCTGAGGATACAGCAATGCTATTAATAAGACAAGTTTTATGCTAGTTATATGGTACGCCGTACCTTTCGTCAGAAAGACACTGACCCCCGAGGCCCTCGATTACCCGCCCGAACGCTTGGCTTTATAGCCCAGGGCACTTAATTTCTCCATGACTTTCTCACAATGATCGCCCTGAATTTCGATGTTCCCATCTTTGACTGTACCACCGGATCCACACAGTTTTTTGAGCTGTTGCGCAAGGCTGCTCAATATATCAGTGGGCGCACCACTAACGACTGTAACAGTCTTGCCACCACGCCCCTTGCGGTCGCGCATGACACGCATAATCCCGTCACTCTTTTTGCTTGCAGTGGGGGTCGATTGCTGCCCACAACGGCAGCGACTATAGGGCTGCCCGCATTTGGGACAATGGCTCACGCGGCCAACGTCGGTGGAATAGACAACACGGTCGGGCATACGACTGTCCTTTCTTAACTTCCTTCTTCCAAAGCTGTCGCAAAGATTCTGACACTCTCCCGCATTCTATGCGGGAGGTTCTTCCTTCATCCAGCCCGCTTGCCCGTTTTCGCCTTGCGCCGAGAACGAGTAGAGGCGGTCTGTCCATAAGCGTTGTGTACATGCTCAGGTGTACCCCGAAGCGCCCCAATCGGAACGCCCATTCATCTCCCGCTTAGAAAGACGGGAGCTTTCTGAGCCATTATTGTAACATATGAGAAAATGAGAGGAGGAGGAATACATAACCATGTATATTATCGATGGGCACCAGGATATTGCCTATAACGCGCTGGAGTTAGGGCGCGATATTCGTTTGTCGGTACAATCTACCCGGCGACGTGAGGCCAGAAAACCCTTGCAGGTCATCGGTACCGATCTCGACGACGCCAGTAACGCACTCGGCTTAAACGAGGGGCGCGATATCGCGATGTCGGGCTTACCCGAACTGCGGCGCGGCGGCTTTGCTGTGATCTGCAGTGTTATTTTCGCGCAACCCCAACTAGACGACTGTGATGATGATGAAGAGACCAGTTCGCAGACGTATCGCAATGCGGAAGAAGCCTATCACATTGGTCAGGACCAGCTTGACTACTATCGCCAACTCGCCGAGGAGCCAGGTATCAGCCTGATCCGTAGCAGGCAAGATCTCGAAGAAGTGCTCATGGCCTGGGAACATACCCAAGAAGACGATGACGAGCGCCCACTGGGACTGATCCCACTTATGGAAGGGGCTGAGCCAATTCGTAGTCCGCTGGAAGTTGCGGAGTGGTTTAACAATGGTCTACGCATCGTTGCTCTGGCCTGGAGTAACACGCGCTATAGTGGGAGCAATTCGCACCCAGGACCACTGACCACCTCCGGAAAAGCACTGCTCCGTGAGATGGAGCGCGTTGGCATGATCCTGGATACAACACATCTGGCCGAGGAGAGCTTCTGGCAGGCGCTCAAACACTTCAACGGTCCAGTGATCGCCAGCCATAGCAATTGTCGCACGTTGACCATGAGTCACGTGCAAATGGACGAGCTTATAAGCAGCGGCATTTCCGGGCAGCGCCACCTGAGCGACGAGCAAATTCATGCCCTGATCGAGCGCGATGCGGTCATCGGCGTGGTGCCGTTTAACTCTTTTCTGGACGCGACATGGAGCCGCGATTATCGTTTTGATATTGGTCTCGATCTGATGGTGCGCCATATCGACCATATCTGCCAGCTAGCTGGCGACGCGAAGCACGTTGCCCTGGGCAGTGATATCGATGGCGGGTTCGGGCGCTTCGAGACGCCGAGTGAGCTAGATACTGTCGCTGATTTGCAGAAGTTGGCACAGGCGTTGCGTGTGGCAGGCTATCAGGAAAAGGATGTGCGAGGAGTTATGGGTGGAAACTGGCATAACCTGTTTGCACGAGCCTTACCAGATGCTCCAGCCGATGACGTGCTATAAACGTAGCGTAAAACCAGCATGATAAGATACTTTGTAGAGTACAAAAGTTTAGTCAGGAGATTGCATGGAGACACACATCAGGGATGTCACTATTGAGATGATCAAGGAGGCCCTCGACGCCGCCCACGGCCTCACTCTTCTACGAGGTGTATTAGACGACGAAGTAGCCCACGTGGTATGCCACCTACTCACTGCATTGGTAAGCACTGATGCCAGCGGAGCAAAGATTGCCGAAGCATATAGCAAGGCATTTCTGGCCCTGGCAACAAGCGTGAACAGCGAAGCAGCCATGCCCCCGTTGGCCGATGCCTGGCAAGCTTACCTGCTGATGCGTATTCTAGATGATAGCAACCCGTGGAGCAAGCAAGCCGAAATGTATGGTCCAACCGGTATCTCGCCCGCAATACGCGCCCAGGCGCAACGCGATCTACGCTCGTTGCGCCTCCTTTTTAATATAACAGCCCAGGTGCTTTGGGAAATGACACGCCAGGCAGTCACCCCAACGAACCCGCTGCTACACGACGCCTGGGTGCCCTGGCTCGATCTCGCACCTGTACAACAGCAGCAGCAACGCTTGCTCGCCACTCACGACGTTACAAGCCAGCAGTTGGCAGAACAAGAGGAATGGAGCGGTCTCGTTGACGTGCTGAGCGAGCACTGGGCCAGGCATGGCACCGGAGCGTTCGCCCATTATCATGTCTTGCGTTGGCAGGGCCAAGAGGCAGGGTTGCAGGGCGTCGCCTATCCCGATCCTATTCAATTGAGCAGCTTGATCAGCTACGAACGTGAGCAGGCGCTGCTGCAAGCCAATATCGAGCGCTTCCTACTAGGGCTGCCCGCGCATGACGTGGTGCTCTATGGTGCTCCCGGCACGGGAAAATCATCCACGGTCAAAGCCCTGGTCAATACCTATGCCGAGCGTGGCCTACGCTTGATTGAAGTGCCCAAAGCCTCCATCAAAGACCTGCCAGCGATTGCCACGCAATTGCGGGACAAAGCGCCGCGCTTCCTTATATTCATCGACGATCTCTCTTTCGAGGATCACGAGACCGAATACAAGGCCCTGAAAGTCTTGCTCGAAGGAACAGCCGAGGTGCGACCAAGAAACGTCCTCATCTACGTCACCACCAATCGTCTCAATCTGGTGCGCGAGAACTTCAGCGACCGGGGCAAGCCCACGGATGACGTGCATTGGAAAGATACGATGGAGGAGAAAAACTCGCTGGTTGCCCGCTTTGGGCTACGCGTCACGTTCGCCCTGCCCAACCAGGAGCGCTACCTGACTATCGCAACCGAACTTGCGCAGCAGCGTGATATAAGCCTCTCCACGGACGAACTACGCGCGCGTGCGTTGGCATGGGAACGCCAGCATGTAGGCCGTTCGGGGCGCATGGCGCGCCAGTTTGTTGATGATCTGGAAGCTGAAACCAGGTTCGCGGATCTGTAACTACATAGATAAGCATCGGCCCTATTTGGAAATAGGAACGATGCTTATCTATACAGTAGAGGAATAACGCTCGCCCGCAACTACAAAACCTGGTAAAGTCCTGTGAGATCGGTGATTTGTGTATGCACGTAAGTGGCATACGCCGGATCAATCTCCTTCTTATATCGATTGACCCAGATACCACGCATTCCTAACTGAGCCGCGCCAGCAATATCACGGCGCAAATTGTCGCCTACCATGAATGCTGCTTGCGGGGAAACCGCCAATTGATCCAACACTGCCCGGAACACAGCCGGATGTGGCTTGCCCACACCGACTTCTCCCGACACCACTACGGCATCAAAATACTGGTCCAGGTTGAAATGGGCAATCTTCTCACGTTGCAAATCAGGAGCACCATTGGTGAGCAATGCTAACTGGTACTGCTGGTGCAGATCGCGCAAGGTCTGTTCTACCTCTGGGAACAGAGCCTGGCACACGCGCCTTTCCTGTGCAAATAAGCTCGCCAAACGTGTTGCCAACGCATCGTCCCCGGCTCCTTGCTCAGCTAACGCCCGCCGCCATGTCGCATGCTGATAATCGGGTATCCATCGATACAATGCCTGAAGTTGTGGCTGGGCACCTGAAAAACGCCCCAACAAGCCTTCAGAAGCGCTTATACCGAGCATACGGCAATAATCATACATGGGCGAATCGTGCCACAAGTGCTGAGCCTGTTGATACACGGCTTCCTGGAGCCGCCCGCTATCAAGTCCACATTCTTTTTGAGCAGACAGGCAGACGCGAGCCAGCGCCTGTGCTGTAGCCTCATCATCAGTAATAAGTGTTTCATCGAGATCAAAAATAATCGCAGTCACGAAGTCAATGTCCTTTTTTATGAGAAATAAGAAAGATAATGTATCAGCAAGATGAGGCAAGCAGAGAACAGGCTTCCATGCTCAGACGCAAAAGTTGAGCCAGACCGTTGCGAATAGGGCGGATAGCAACCCACTCATCGAGTGTATGTGCGCGTTCGACGCGGGTCACACCCACACACACAGCCGGAATATTGAGGCTGAGCGCGATATTGACGTCGGTACTGGAAGCTGCATAGTACGCCTCAATACCCAGCCAGTTCAACGCTTGAGCGGCTAATTGAACCAGCGGCGCAGATGGAGGTAACGAACCGGCTGGACGTTCGCCAAGCACGTCAATGCGCGTGTGCAGACCAGTTCCAGCGGCATGCTCGATCACATCCTTTGCTTGCGCGGCCAGTCGATCCAGAGCGGCAACATCGACCGAGCGCATATCAAGCAGTGCCGTTGCGCTGGCAGCAATCGTATTGACGGACGTGCCACCTTCGATCATGCCTACGTTATACGTCGTTTTTGGCTCGGGCGGCACCTGCAGGGTGGCAAGGTTGGCAATGATCCGGCCCAGACCATGAATAGCGCTGGGTGCCCCAAAATCCCCAAAGGAATGACCACCAGGCCCCTCAACCGTGATCCGCCAACGTTTTGAACCAACAGCCGCGTGCACAATCGAACCAAGATGCCCGTCGATAGAGATCACCGCACCCAAAGCGGCTTGGTAGCGCTCCACCGCCGCACGAGCGCCGCGCAGGTTGCCCAGTCCCTCCTCGCCCACATTCGCAACAGCGACAATATCGACATCAGTATGCCACCCTAGCGCATCCAACATATCGAAAATACAGAGCATTGTCGCAACGCTCAGGCTGTTATCGCCAATGCCCGGACCACGCAATACATCGCCATCGCGCTCAACTTTTAAGGCGGTCTGGGCAGGGAATACGGTATCCGTGTGCGCCAGGAACATGAGCACTGGCTTGTTCGCCTGATTGCCACGGCGCACATACACGTTACCAACCTCATCAATTTCAGGCGTATAGCCTCGCGTACGCCAGAGTGATGCCACAAATTCGGCTCGTTGCTGCTCGCTGCCCGTGGGAGCAGGGATCGCACAAATACGCTGTGCAAGATCGATGGTTGCCTCGGTATGCTCTACAGCAGTTTGCAATACCTGATTGCGCTGAGACGCGGTCAAAGTCATCGCCGATTCTCCTTTTTAAATTGTGGTGAATATGGTTCACCACAATTCCAATTGCCGCACATGGATTGGATAAGAAGCCCTCTTGACTTCTTCGCTGTGGTGATCCGCACGCAGCACACCGCACTCCTTTGAAGGAACGTGTGGTCCCAGCCGGGTGATACGAGGCTTTGTGCAGACTATCCCGCCGTTTGTTATGCTCCTTCTCACTGCCCCGCTTATACACCTTGGATAAGTGGATATAGCAGCGTGACTTCTTCTTGCACCTGTCGCGCCTGGACCGGATCTTGTCCAGTTGTTTATTATACCATCATGCGCCCTTAAATCCACCCATATTGTAAATCCCAGGATTCTGCGGGAAGAAATGGCACAAATCTGCGGGTCGTTTCATGCTGAAAGGCTCTGTTCCTCCAGATCGCATGCCACCCAGGAGGTGTGCCAGTTTCGCCCGGCATCCATCCTGGGATTTACAGAGGGCCGAGCGCGAAAGCCCCCGTGTTTCAACCGGGGGATGAAGCGCCGTTCCTTGTGTGGGTGGGGGCGGGAGACCCTGGACCGCTTGAAATCGAGGGCAACGCTTGACACGGGCTCCCCGATTCGTTCTGATTAGAACAGAGGTTCCTCGATCAGAAAGG
>DATAYF010000269.1:0-9939 GCA_036272735.1 Ktedonobacteraceae bacterium | reverse complement strand
TGTTGTTGCCGCGTGGGTTCAGTCGCTGATGCCAGAACGTCGCGATGAGTATCTCGTTCGCTTAATACACAATGATCCGGGATTAAGCCGTCTGCTCGTCAGGGAGTTGCGCGAACTGAACCAGGACAAAGCTAATGCGGTGGTCCCAACGGGCGAGCGTGTCACCTACACCACGCTCCTCGCCGAAAGCAAGGCGGGGAAAGTGAGGGCCGTGTATGATGACAAGCTGTACGCACGATTCGCGAGAGGGGTACGGGCGATCCTACAAAGGACGACCGGCCCCTACTCTACACCTATCGTTATACCCTCGCCAACAAAGTACTGCTAGAGATAACGAATGTTCTTTTCCTTCATACATAATGCAGCGGTGTCAGGACAGAGACTCGGCGAGCGGGAAGGAGCGATGGCTACGAGGTGGAACCAGGTAGTTCTGCCGATGGGTCGTGTACAGGACCGAGTTAAGACCTGCGCCGTGAGAGCGCGGGGAGAGATTGAGTACCGTCCCATCGGGATAATGGCCATCCATCGCAAGCCGTGTACGATTGAAGTTTCCAATCGTCGGCTGGAAGATCACAAAGTGCATTCCAGCAGCGGGCTTGGTGCTGAAGTGATCTCCGGTCGGGTCTGAACTGTAGTGGAACGGATTGTCCACCGTATTGAAATCGCCGCGCGCGGAGACAGCTATCCCAGCCGGGTAGACCTGGCCGTAATTGGTGGTCGTCGGGGTGGTCTGGCGCACAATTGGTTGCATACTCCCACTATGACCGTAGGCATCGTATTTCTGGACATCCTGAGCTACGTTGGACTCACTCAATTCAGTTGGTGGATTAACAGTGAGCGTTCCCGCAGCGACTGAGAGGCCAGGCCGGAACGTCGCCCGGGCGCGATCAGGAAACGTGAAGAGGTTCTGACTCCCACGCCCATACCAGGCTTCCAGATCTTCAAAGAGGTGCGAGAGGTGCATGGTGGTTCCCTGTTTGAAATAACCGTTGGGCCATTGATCAGTCTGGCCCGGTATGGTCTCCAGACTAGGAATATTGCCAGGGGCCATATTCGCCTGTAAAGTTGTGGTGAAGCCGAGAAAGACCTGTGAGTGGAGAGGAATAGACTCCGCGCCGGGAATATTCGCCGCCAGAGCTACCTTGCGCGGTATGCTCTGCTGTCCATAGAAACCTCCCCCGCTGGAGCCTCGGCGAATACTTGTCACGTTGAAGAGACTGCCCGCCTGGTTGCTTCCTGTCCCGAAGATGGCATTGGTGGCTGCCATGATATTGTCCAACGAGTCACTGCGTAGGATCATGGCCACATCATTCTGCTCCAGGTGCACCGGCCCAAAGCCAGCAGGAGGCTGGTCGCTCGGGAACGTCATGGCCTCCTGGACCGCATACACTGTCTGTTTTTGTTTTTGAGATGTCGCCAGATCAACCGGCATATAATCCGGGTAGCGCGTCCCAGCCTGGAAAAAACTCGAAGATTTTCCCAGACTCGGGATGTATTGCTGGAAATAAGGGAGTCCCCAGGCTACCAGGATGTCCACTCCGGTGGAAGTAGTAGGCGAAAATTGCTGTTCCACACCCTGGAGGACGGACTCCAAATGTTGCTGCGCCTCCTGCAAGGCTTGCGCATTCGCCGGGACTTTTAATTTCGCGGTGATAATATGATTGTGGAGTGGATGTACCACAACCGGAATCGTGCCAGGGCCAGTGCTGCTTAAACCTACGCTATTAACGTTGACGATTCGAGTACTCGGGACGATATACTGTTCTAGCGGTAAAGGTTGGGCGGCAGCGAAAGCAACCTGCTCGGGTTTTTGAGCAAGATTGTCGATGAACTCATAGAAGACGCCGGCAGAAGCCAGGGCCGCACCAAGGGTGGGTACCGTCCCTGCAAGAAAACGTCGTCTACTCAACTCCTTGGATTGTTCTACTGCACCCAGATGTTCGTCATTATTTGTCATGAGGCACATTCTCCTCGCTTACAATTGTCGCTCCTCTGTTGCCTTTGCGGTGTTTCGAGGCTGCGTGTTCTAACGGTTTAAGGTAGACCTGGTGCTAAGCGGCACATGAATAAAGGCCATTTTCTGAAGCTCCTTCTCAGGGATTTGTTGAGAGCGAAAACTCCTTCCTAAAGATATAGTTCGTCCTCTTCTTTCCAAACTTGAGATTTATTGTATTTTTAGTTTTGCCGTATTCATGCTAAAATGGATTGAAATATTGAAAAGAATGAGGTGAAGTCTGTGCCATATAATCCATTTCCAAAAGACATTGGGAAGAATCAGATCCGCTTGTATGGTGGCACATTTGAGGTGCGAGATGACACAGCTCTGGATTCCGTACTCCAACGGCACCATATGCTGCTGAACACCTCTATAGAGCATGAGTTAGGTGAACATTATGACATTTAACGTGTTGGTCACTGATTATGCATGGCCCTCGCTCGCTATCGAGCGAGATGTGTTACGTGCAGTTGGAGCCGAGTTGCTCGTCGCTCAACATGGCGACGAGGCTGAACTGATACAACTGGCTCCACAATGCGATGCCATTCTGACAAACTGGAAAAAGGTCACGGCTCCTGTCCTGGATGCCGCTCAACACTGCCTGATTGTGAGCCGTTATGGGATCGGTGTAGATAACATCGCTGTGGACCACGCGACACAGCTCGGCATCCCGGTCACCAATGTTCCTGACTTCTGCCTGGACGAAGCATCTGACCATACGATGGCACTCTTGCTTGCTTGCGCAAGGCAGGTGGTAACGTACGCAGCGGCGACACGCAACGGCATCTGGCAGGTGAATACGGGACATCCTATTCCTCGCCTGCGTGGTCAAACGCTAGGGTTGATCGGGTATGGAAACATTGCACGTGCACTGGTTCCGAAGGCAAGAGGTTTTGGGCTGAAGGTGCTCGTCTACACCCCTCGCCTGGCAGCCGATACCCTCGCTGCATTTGGACCGGAGTGTACAGCAACCAATGACCTCGCTGTTCTCCTCTCCACATCCGACTATATCTCAATCCATGTGCCGCTTACACCCGAAACACGTGGTATGCTTGATAGCAAGGCTCTGCGCTTATTGAAACCAACCACCTATCTGATCAATACCTCACGTGGTGCAATCATCGATGAAACGGCACTCTCTACAGCGTTGACTGAAGGATGGTTTGCCGGTGCCGCATTGGATGTTCTCATCCAGGAACCTCCGCCACCAGATCATCCATTGCTCAAGCTCGATAACGTGATCGTGACACCACATGCAGCCTTCTACTCGGAAGCGGCTGTCGCCTCCGTTCAACAGAAAGCTGCTGAGCACGTGGCTCAGGTACTACGGAAAGAAATGCCAACCAATGTCCTCAATGCACAGGTAATGCAACAACCCAATTATCGCTTGGGATAATGAAAATCTTCTCTGGCAGACAGGAACAAGACGATGACCGAAACGCTTGATATTGAGCAATCTGACATACTGCGAGAATAGATGGAGGAAAATGTTTTTTCCCCAATAAATCATTGAAGAGGTATTCCTTCTTGCCTACGCTTCCTTTCTCCTTACCCAGTTTTGCCATCCAGCAGATCACCGTTTTCGGGACGATCCTGACCATCACGACATGTGCAACCAGTTCCACGGCGGTCTGCCCGTCTTGTCAACATATTTCGCCCCGTGTGCATAGTTATTACACGCGCTCACCATAAGACTTGCCGGTCAGCGGTCACATTGTCCAACTTGTCCTGAGCAATGAGAAAAGCCAGAGCAGCACACTCTCTCCCTTCTTCGCCAGGAAAAGAGCGTTGATCAGGCCTATCAATTAGCCCAGCAGTTTGTAACTATGGTCTTTGAACACGCATACTGGAGCCAAGGTTCGACACGCTATCGAAGCACGAGGATGCCAGCTCCTCTTTCTGCCATCTTACTCTCCAGATCTTTCGCCGATTGAGGAGGCATTCTCCAAACTCAAAGCTTTTTTACGCCGAGTGGGAGCGTGCACCCCTGAAGCCTTGCAAAAGGCTCTCGGGCAAACTCTTCTCACCATTACATCTCAAGACGCCAAAGGATGGTTCCGTCACTGCGGCCATCTCGTCCTCTTGAGGCGCTGGGAGAGCTTCCGTTTGAAGATATGCTGTTGTCACAGATTCACTCTCTCTTGAGACGGAACATTGTAACAGGTACGGGACAGCCAATTCTTTCGCTTCCGCACCACTACGTTTCCCTTGCCGATCAACACCGTCTGTTTCCCCACCGATTGAATACTTTGAAAGCCATGGTTTTAATGGCCTGACAGACAGCGTTATTGAGGATCCAGCACGCCATGTGCCCTTCTTCGTTCTCAGTTCTGACACAGCCGAATACGAGCCTTTACAGATTTTTTACAGTCCTCAACTTTTTTTTTGATATTTATAAGATACCATAGGTAATATCGTGAGCTCGTGAGCGAATAATGGGCGGTATTGATGGCATCCAGTTCCTGGCTCTAACAACGTTGATCTTCCGAGGAAACGAATGCCTCAGTCCCTCATCAAGATTTCATCTTACGATGATAAAGTTTAAAATATACTGCATCCACGCTCCCAATGATTGTGCTGAATGTTATATGTGCGAGTCTGGAAGCAAATCTGGACACCAGCTCAGTGGTGCAGAAAACCACAATTACATGTATCTCGAAAGGATTAACAATGAAGAAATTCACTGTTGCAGCCCTCATTGTCGTAGCCTTCGTCCTCTATAGCCTTCTATACAATCATTCAAACAATGTTGCACTTTCACCCAATAACTCGGCTAATTCGAGTTCTTCATCAATTTCATCAAACCAACCATCCATTACGAGTACACCAACCGGTAACGCAGGCTCATCTGGATCTTCCGTTACAACGAATGGGCGTTATAAAAATGGTTCATATACAGGAAGCGCGGCGGATGCTTTCTATGGCTACATACAAGTAAAAGCAATCATCCAGAATGGAAAAATCAAGGATGTACAGTTTTTACAATATCCCAATGATCGAAATCGATCCATAATGATCAATTCGTATGCTGATCCACAGCTTACGACTGAGGCGATACAAGCACAAAGTGCTAATGTTAACATCGTCACTGGAGCGACTGATACAAGCGATGCATTCATACAATCACTTACCAATGCCCTTTCTCAAGCAAAAGCATAAACATGAAACAAACACGTCTGATTATGGGGATGCCCATCACTATCGAAGTGGTAGATTCAACGGTCACTCAGAATGACCTGGATAAAGTGTTCTCCTATTTTGTCTCTGTAGATGATACCTTTAGTACCTATAAAGATGCAAGCGAGATCTCAAAGATAAACAGGGGTGAGCTTCTGACTGCGCAATACAGCGAAGATATGAAAACCATTCTGGCTTTAAGCGAGCAAACAAAAAAAGATACGTATGGGTATTTTGATATTCAATATGCTGGTATCTATGATCCTTCAGGGATTGTTAAAGGATGGGCAATACAGAATGCCGCGAACACGTTGAAAGCACAGGGATTTCATAATTTCTATATCGATGCAGGTGGAGACATCCAGGTAGCAGGCAAAAAAGATGACCATCTCTGGAGAGTAGGCATCCGCAATCCATTCAATCGAGTCGAGAATGTAAAGGTGCTTGCTCTTACCAACCAGGGTATTGCTACTTCAGGTACAGCTATTCGTGGGCAGCACATCTCTAATCCATATCATCGCAATAAGCCAATTCTCGCTATTGCCAGTATCACCGTCATTGGACCGAATGTTTACGAAGCTGACCGGTTTGCAACAGCAGCATTTGCAATGGAGGAAAAGGGAATACAATTTATCGAAAAGTTAGCAGGCTTTGAAGGATATATGATTGATGCGCAGGGAACAGCAACATTGACCAGCAGATTCGAAAGGTATGTGGCTCAAAAATGATGGCAAAGATAGATAATCTATTAGATAGAATAACAATGTATCGCCTGGTGCTCTACGTGCTCATTGGTTTGATTAGCGTAGCAACTCTTCTGGACTTCTTGCAGCTACGTTCCTCTTCCCCACTAGCGCTCCTGGCATCAACGCTCTTTCTCATCGTCATATGCTGGGCCACAAATGCCATCCTTGCCCGTGTATTTGACGTGCCCGCAAATGTCGAATCATCCTATATCACGGCCCTTATTCTTGCACTGATTATTGATCCAGCACAAACACCGGCCACATTTGGGTTCCTTGGTTGGGCCGCGATACTGGCGATGTCATCAAAATACATTCTCTCATGGCACAATAAGCATTTCTTTAATCCTGCTGCGATCGCAGTCGTGATCACCGCCTTTGTGCTTGGCCAGTCTGCTAGCTGGTGGGTAGGGACTGCGAGCCTGTTACCATTTGTGCTGATTGGAGGATTCCTGGTCGCACGCAAGTTACGCCAGGTCGACATGGTGTTGAGTTTTTGTGCCACTGCGCTTGTCAGCACCTGTATTGTTACCTTTGTGCAGGGCCAGACTATTCTTCCGCAACTCAATCATTTGTTTGTCGGGTCACCACTCTTTTTCTTTGCCTTCATTATGCTGACTGAACCACTTACGGAGCCTCCTACAAAAAATCTGCGCAGACTCTATGGTGTCCTCGCTGGTGTCTTAATCGTTCCTCAAATACACGTGGGTGCTATTTACTCCACGCCAGAACTGGCACTGAGTATTGGAAATATGTTTGCTTACCTGGTAAGCCCAAAATACAAAGTCATGCTCAAATTGAGCCAGAAGATAAGAATGGCCCCCCAAATTGTCGATTTTGTCTTCAAGCCTACCCAAAAGCTGGCATACATCCCAGGACAATATATGGAATTTACCCTTGCCCATCCTCATCCAGATAGCAGGGGCAATCGCAGGTATCTTACCCTTGCCTCATCGCCAACCGAAAAAACTGTTCATCTAGGCGTACGCTTTTATGAACAAAGCAGTAGCTTTAAGAAAGCTCTGTATAACATGAATGGCAAAACCCAATTTATTGCGGCTCAGATTGCCGGAGATTTTACCCTTCCACAGAATCCTAAGCAAAAACTTGTCTTTATCGCTGGAGGCATCGGGATTACACCCTTTAGAAGCATGCTGAAATATCTCATTGATACACAGCAGAGGCGTGATATTATTCTCTTCTATATCAATAGGACTGCTGATGAGATCGTTTACAAAGATGTTTTGCACGCAGTACAGATGAAGCTCGGCATCAAAACGGTCTATGCCCTGACCGACACAACAGCTATCCCCTACAACTGGCCTGGTTTAGTGGGTCGCATCAATGAGGAAGCCATCAAGGGAATAGTGCCAGATTATCAAGAACGTACCTACTACTTATCCGGGCCACCAGAAATGGTGAGAGCAAATGAAAAGATATTGAAAAATATCAACGTCAAGAGTGACCAGATAAAAAAAGATTTTTTCCCTGGCCTTGTATAAGCGTTTGTACATTCTTGCTAAAGAAGCAGGCATGAAGCCACCACGGAAGTAAGATAGAAACTGATCAAAGCCTATCTTGCCGAGGAGGTTGTTCATGCCCTTACCCGAAGCCATTATAGCTGTTGTGGCCCCATTTCGGCCACTGCTTACCGCTCCAATGTGGAGAAAACAGATGACGTTATTGAAGGAAACCCTGCTGGCTCACGGACGCCGAACCGTGTGCAGCACCTTGCGGTTCAGCGGGGAGCAGATGAATGAGAACTCGCGCCAGCACCATATCCGTGTCCTGGGCGATACCGCCTACAGTTGCCTGGAACTGGGGAGCACTGTGCGCATCGTGAGGTGACCTTGATCACCCCTGCTCGGTTGGACAGCGTCTTGCGAGACTCTCCTCCTGCCATCGAGCAGCGCCGCAGAGTGGCAAGCCTCGGGGAGTGGACAAGCGATTGCCCTTGTTGGATCAGGTGCTCATTGAGCCAAGCACGCTCGCTCTGGCACGAAAGTGAGATCGAATGGTACGGGCAAGGCAGGCGGGCGGTGTGCAGCGGGGCGACTCTTGTATTTTTTCCCGCGTCATAGCCCTTCTCGGGACCACGCACCGCGCTGGTTTTGACGGATTGGCTGTTGGTCGCGTCGGTCGCGTCGATCACTGCCGCACTGCGTTTTGGCACTCATCTGCATGCGCAGGGCTTCTAAAATGTGATCTCATAGCCCTTCGTGTCGCCAGCGCTGGAAGGAATAGAACACGGTGCCATAGGAAGGCAAATCGTGGGGCAGTGCTCTCCAGGAACAGCCTCTACGCAGCACGGAGAGGATACCATTGACGATGGCACGTCGTTCATGGCGGTGATAGACAGTCTCTGGACTTAGAGGCAGAATCAAGGGCCAGATATATTCTGAGATAATGTTTGGATAATGTTTGATTGTGATCACTTCCACGTTCTCACTGCATGGGGTGTCACGACTTCGCTGCTCTTCTGCGCTTTTAAGACATCTTAAAAAAGGTGCGAGTGTCGCGGGCGCGAGCACACCTGGAAGCCTGAGTCTCCCAGCGTGATACGTCTGTTTGAGCGAAAGAGAAAAGGAAAGAAGAAGAAATGATGAACAGGAGCAACGATGTTGCTTTCCAGGGGCAACCACTCGCGTCTCCTCTCTCCGTGTTCTGCGCCGCTGCACCCACAGATGAAGAACTGCTGCTGACTCGATGGGAAACCTATCTTTTTCTGCTTCAACAGGCTCACTTGATCTCGTACTGGTCCACATGGCACGTGGATGCCGGAGCAAATATTGAACAGGAACGTTCATCCCACCTCGATCACGCTGACCTAATTCTCCTGCTGCTCAGTGAGGACTTTTTTGCCTCCAAGGAGTGTCTTGCGATCATGCAACACGCGTTAGAGCGTCAACGAGCAGGATCTGCCCGCGTGATCCCGCTCTTGCTGCACCCGGTCGAATGGCAAGGAACAGAACTTGCAGCGCTAGCGTGCCTTCCCGCCAATGGTGTCCCCGTCTCCCAATGGACCATACAGGATGAGGCATGGCATGCCTGTGTGCTTGGTCTTCAACCCTTCCTCAAGCGTCGCCTCTCTGTCGCTTCCCTTGTGTTCACGTCCGTGCTGGCTCAGCGGCGAGCCGCGTCTGATCGCGAACGGATACTGGGTCGTCTACGGCAGACCTATCAACACTTGCTGGACAGCTCCTTATACGGGATAATCTGGATGGAATTGGGACTGACGCGCAAGCAAGACGCGGTGCGCAACGCCAGCCACCTCCTCTTGCGACTTCCTGAGCACAATGAGCAGATACTTCCTTCTGGCACCTCGATCCTGCATGCCTATAAGCAAGCGCAAGAAGAACTACTCATCCTGGGTGCACCAGGAGCTGGCAAATCGACGCTGTTGCTGGACCTGGCCCTGCAATTAGTGGAACATGCTCTCGTCGATGAGACGTATCCCTTGCCGGTCATCTTGCCCCTGTCCTCCTGGGCCGTGCGACAACCACCACTTGCTGCGTGGCTCATCGAACAATGTGCCCACATCTATGACGTACCGAAAAAATTGAGCCAGGAGTGGGTGGAGCACGAACATATCCTCCCACTCCTGGATGGGCTTGATGAGATGGAGGAGATCGCCCGCCCCGCTTGCATTGCTGCTATTAACATCTATCACAGTGAGCATCTCACTCCTCTCGTCGTGTGTTCGCGCCAGAGCGAGTATGATCTGGCTGCAAACCAGGAGCGCCTCGCGCTGCAAAGCGCGGTCGTTGTGCAACCACTTGCCGACGAGCACATCAATGCGTCCCTGCGTATAGCAGGCCCAGCGTTTGCTGGCGTGCAAACGGCACTGGACCAACAGCCAGCCCTGCGGGAGCTCGCCACCACGCCGCTCATGCTCAGTGTCTTGCTACTCACCTATCAAGGATCTTCTCTAGAAGACATCGTTCAACCAGGCACAGATCTGCTACAGCAGGTGTGGACCGATTACGTCGCACGGATGGTACGGCGGAAAGGCAGCGAAACCCG
>DATAYF010000268.1:0-3292 GCA_036272735.1 Ktedonobacteraceae bacterium | reverse complement strand
AGGGTGGACTAAGATCCTCCAGCGGTCTTCACAAATGCTGAACCTCGTGACAAAATAAACCCATGCGAGCATATTCTCAAGATTTACGGCAGCGTATTCTGCACGCGGTTGATTCGGGAAAACCACGAGCAGACATTATCGAGGCATTTGAAGTTTCCCGATCGACAATCAAGCGCTATCTCAAGCTGAGATGCGAGACTGGCGACGTCAGACCTAAAAACATTCCTGGGCGTCCGGCGAAGAAAGGAGCTTCCTTGCAAGTTGGACGCTTATCTCAACTTGAAACGCACCCCGATGCAACACTTGCAGAACATTGTCAGATCTGGGAAATGACCCAGGGCGTGCAGGTCAGTTCCGCGACGATGAGCCGTGCGATCCAGCTCCTGAACTGGACGCGCAAGAAAAAGACCTTACGGGCAAGTGAACAGAAGGAAGAAGAGCGCGCAGCTTGGCGAGAACAAGCACAAACACTTGATGCAGGAAAACTGGTCTTTCTTGATGAGTGCGGCTCCAACATTGCCTTAACCCGCGTGTATGCTCGGTCTCGAAAGGGGAACGAGTGTATGGTGCGGTTCCACGCAATAAGCGGACCAATATCACGCTTCTCGCTGCTCTCTCGCTTCAGGGCATGGGCGAAGCATTCATCCTGGAAGGATCGGCGGATACCTGTGCTGGCTACTTAGGATATCCGTTCAAGAAATCCAGTCTACTGTACCCTATGGGCAGGCTTTCTTGCCAAAGCGCGTGAGATGCGGGTACAATCAGCACGGTCATTCTGCACGTGTGCTTAGGCCACGTGCCCATTTTTACAAAGAAGAGGTTCCATTTGTGCTCTGTGTGCTTCCCTTGATCAAGCAGCGCGTTTGTTCTGGCTTGCTTGCGCTCCAAAAACGTTTCCTGTATTGGGTCAAACCGCCGACAACCTCTCTTGTCGTTGGCACTCTTGCCGATTTGACCAGAGGCAAAGCCGAACTGCTGGCTGAAAACGCGCTCCTGCGCCAGCAACTGATCATTTTGCATCGACAGGTCAAACGACCCGTCTGCCGGAAGGTGGATCGATTGCGCCTGGTACTCCTCGTCAGGATGGTCCGAACGTGGAAGCAAGCGTTGTTCCTGATCCAGCCCGAGACGCTGTTGCGCTGGCATCGAGAGCTTTTTCGCTTGTTCTGGAGAAAGAAATCCAAGGGGCCCATGAGAAAACCGAAGATCTCGTCCGAGACGATGGCTTTGATCAGGGAAATGGCAGCAAAGAATCGACTCTGGGGAGCCGAGCGCATTCGGGGAGAACGCACTCTTGCTGGATATTCGCGTCAGTAAACGGACTATCCAGAAATATATGAAGCATATACGCCCAAAACGAGCTCGTGGACAGACAGGGAAAACATTTCTGCGCAATCATGCTGGCCTTGGTGTCGGGGGTGGGAGTGGGGGCCTGCGATTTTTTGCAGGTGACCGACCTCTTCTTCCGTCCGCTTTTCGCTTTCTTCATCGTCGAGCTGAAGTCGCGGAAGGTGATCCATGTGAATGTGACGCGCTCTCCGACCGATCTCTGGGTAGCACAACAACTACGTGAAGCAACTCCGTATGGGCAAACGCCAAAATATTTGATTCGGGATAACGATAGGAAATTCGGGCCGAATTTTGCAAGAGGAGCAATGATGGGTGATATCAAGGTACTTCGAACGCCACGGGCAAATGCTGTCTGTGAACGTTTTCTGGGGAGTGTGCGGCGAGAATGTCTGGATCATTTCCTGATTTTGTATGAGAAGCAGCTCTCCCGGCTTCTGAAAGCGTATGTGATGTACTTCAATCAAGCCTGACCGCATCAAGGACTTGGGCAGCAAATTCCGGCTCCGCCAACGCTTTCTGCACTCCCGAGTCAGGCGAACCAGGTAGTTACCATTCCTACGTTGGGTGGGTTACACCACGATTAGCAAAGGACGGCATAAGCGGCGACATGCGTATGCATCAAGCGTAAGCGGAGATAAGTTGACATAATGTAAGATGATTGGCTGCGTCAA
Source organism: Ktedonobacteraceae bacterium (assembly GCA_036272735.1). Classification (GTDB taxonomy): domain Bacteria; phylum Chloroflexota; class Ktedonobacteria; order Ktedonobacterales; family Ktedonobacteraceae; genus DATAYF01. Next base: position 1,271 of record DATAYF010000268.1, on the reverse strand, counting down.
GCGAATGGTGCGTTTTGGTATTTGCGGCCTTGTTTTCTTTCTACAGATAAAGAGAACAAGTTACCCCTCTGCCTGCATGTTCCTTGAGCAGGGGCTTTCCCATACTCCATTTTCTGTATACATATCCCCTTTGTGGCGGCAATGCAAGAGAGGAGATTGATAGTCTTGGTACAGATCTCCGATTTTTTTGAATAGATGTACCAAGTAGCCAGCACAGGGATATCGCCATCGTGGGTCGTGGCCAGCGCCAGCATCCACTGTTTGAGATCCTCGCGATGGTCGCGCGAATACCCATACGTGATGGCAATCAGGGCAGCATCGGCCTCAATCTCTGCGGCAACCCCTTCCCTTTCTGTTGCCTGAACCGGCTTCGCTCCATACTCCCCACTCACCGAGAACGAGGTCGTGTCCACATGCACTTGAGCGGTGGACACCCCAAAGATCTGGCGAGCGCGACGGGCAATGCCCGCAAAGAGCTTGGTTGGATCGTGGGCGTAGAGCCAATCGAGCGTGCGTCCCAGGCAATCATCATTGAGCATATCTGCGGTGATCCCTTTTCCCAACAGGTGTTCGACCGGCTTATTGGCAAAGTATTGCGGAACCAAATACAGCTGACGATTGCTGAAACCCAGTCCATTGAGAATCATAGCTGTGGTTGCGGTTCCTACGCTGACCTGTTGACGATTGGTTGGGTCTTGCTCATCCAGCCAGCTTGCCAGGCCGATTTCCTGGCACACCCCTGCCACGATCCCCAAATGATCCAGCCGTTCATTTACGTAGTTCTCTGCTGCTTGCATGTTTCACCCTCCTCCATGCTTGCCCCTACGCTACCAAATTCACGAAATCCTGTCAATCAAGTGCGGAATGTGGGCTAGGTATCCCTGTTGAGAGGAAGGGTCACTGTAAAGGTCGATCCTTTTCCGACTTCACTGTCCACGGTGATGGTTCCCCCATGACGCTTGACGATCTCCGCCACAATGTAGAGCCCCATGCCCAGGCCGTGGATGGCCTGCTGCTTCGGATCAGTCACCCGATAGAACCGGTCAAAGATCTTGTCGCGCTGCTCTCGTGGGATGCCTAGGCCATGGTCACGCACCTGGATGGTGACCGTCTCTTCGGAGGCGTTCAGATCCATCTCAACCGTCTTGGCGTCTGGAGAATACTTGATGGCATTGCTGATCAGGTTGATGAAGACCTGTCCGAGCCGATCGCGATCCCCGATCAGGCTGGTTCTCACGGTGCCACGCACCACGATGCGATGGCTCGGACTG
>DATAYF010000267.1:0-3758 GCA_036272735.1 Ktedonobacteraceae bacterium | reverse complement strand
ACATAAGGTACACTTGAGGCTAATTAACGTCATGCACAAGTGTAAGGCATGTACTTATTCACAAGGGAGTGAAAGCATGAAGCGAAAACGTTGGATCTTCGGCATTATTTTGGTCGTGGCCTTCAGCATCACCAGTTTGCTCAGCCCTGTGGCAGCATTCGCTAGTGAGGCGCGACACGCACCCCAGCCGGACGGTGGGCTCAATCACGCCCAACGGCAGGAGTTGTACCAGATAGCGCGCCAGACCTGGCGCTTCTTCGACGCCGATACTGACCCACAGACGCACTTACCGCTCGACAACATCGGCTTTCAGGGCGCACCAGCCCGCAGCGCCGATACGTCACCAACCAATATCGGTGTCTACTTTTGGAGCGTGGTCTCGGCCGAAGACCTGGGTATTATCGACCACCATGCTGCATTGCAACGCGTCAATGCAACACTGAGCGAGGTGGAAAAGCTCAGCAAATGGCAGGGCTTCCTCTTTAGCTGGTACGACACGAGCAATGGGCATCGTATCTCGGGGCCAGGAGGAACCGACCAGGAAGGGCAACCAGTCAAAGGTGCGTTTATCTCCACCGTCGACAACGCCTGGTACGCCACGGGCTTGATCCTCGTGCGCCAGGACTTTCCCACGCTTGCATCTCGTGCCACGACACTACTTAACGCCATGAACTTTGGTATCTTCTACGACAACGGCGACGAGAGCACCAATATCAATGCCGGACAGATGTACGGTGGCTACAACGCCGACGAGGGACCGGCAACCTTCAACTATGGAGCATTTAACACCGAGACGCGTATCGCCGCCTACGTTGGCATCGGCACGCATACCATGCCTGGGGACGTGTGGTGGCGCACCTGGCGTACGCTGCCCGCCAGCTTTACCTGGCAAGGGCAAACGCCTCAGGGCTACAATCAGACCTATGCTGATCCGCAATCGGGCAAAAAGTTCACGGTCTTCGAGGGCCACTATACCTCCAACAACATCAATTTCGTGCCAAGTTGGGGGGGCAGCATGTTCGAAGGACTGATGAACAATCTGATTATCCCCGAAACATCCGCGGGCAAGCGCAGCTTCGGCCTGAACGATAAACTCTATGCCCAGGCGCAAATTGCCTACGATACGCAGACGTTGCACTATCCGGTCTGGGGCCTCTCGCCATCAAGCACCCCTGACGACACCGGCAATTATGATGCATACGGCGCGCATGGCCTGGCACAGAACGCCAACAGCAGCCCATATGATGAAACAGCGGTTACGCCCCACGCATCATTTCTGGCACTGACGGTTGACCCACAGGCAGCTATGCAAAACATTCAGAAGTTGCTCACAAACTACAGCGACGTATACGGCCCCTATGGATTTTACGACGCCGTCAATCCAACCACCGGGCAGGTTGGACACCGCTACCTGGTGCTCGACCAATCCATGATCATGGCCGCACTCGATAACGTGCTGCGCGACAACCAGATGCAGCGCCACTTCGTGCATGATCCGGTTATTCGAGCAGATTTGCCGTATCTGCAAGAGGAAAGCTTCTCACTATCACAGCCCAAATCAAAATAGGAAAAAATCTGTTATGATAGAGGATGTGCGGGTTGCGCCTGCACACCCTCTATCATAACAGAATAGAAAGAGGCGAGAAAATAGTGAAACTTGCATTTAGCACCTTAGCTTGTCCACAATGGTCCATCGAAAAGATTGTCGAGCAAGCCGCACAGCTTGGCTATAACGGCATTGAACTGCGTCTGCTCAATGGAAACGTTATCGATCCCGTCAAAGACGCCGCCAGGGTCAAGCAAGCGGTTCAACTTAGCCGTGACAATGGCGTGGATGTTTGTGCGCTCGATACTTCTTGTCGAGTAAACTATCACGACGATGGTGAGCGTGCGCAAACAGCGACCACCCTACTAGAATGGTTGCACCTGGCCCAGGAAGTGCAGGTGCCGCTACTGCGCGTTTTTGGGGGAGCCAATCAAGCCAATACCAATCCCCAACCGACAGAGCAAGAGGTCGATCAGCGCGTCACTGAATTTCTGCGCCAGATCGGCACCCAGGCCGAACAGGCCAACGTCACGGTTGCCTTGGAGACGCACGACGCGTTTGCATCGGCCAAAAGGGTCGGCAACATCCTGAATGCGGTCAATTCAAAATTTATCGGCGCACTCTGGGATAGCCATCATCCGTACCGCATGGGTGAGTCGGCTGAAGATGTCGGCACCTACCTGGAAGGCCATATCGTACACGTGCACGTCAAAGATGCGATCCGCGCCGATGCGGACAGTGACGATTGGCGGCTGGTTCTGATTGGGGAAGGCGAAGTACCGGTCAAAGAACAGCTTGCCTACCTGTCCCAACATGGTTACCACGGCTATGTCTCGGTCGAGTGGGAAAAGAAGTGGCACCCTGAAATCGCCGAGCCAGAGATTGCCCTGCACGAGCATATGCGTTGGCTCAAACAGCTCCCATACTGGGAAGCGCGAGTATAAGGAATAAACGTGCAGCAACGCATACATATTATCGGAGGAGCGGGCAGCGGCAAAACGACGCTGGCCCAAAAACTTTCCAGCCGTTTAGACATTCCCTACTACGAAATGGATGTCATCGGCTGGGAAGGTGGTTTTGGGGCCGAGCGATCCCTGGAAACACGCGTGCGCGACATTCACCAGATTGCCATGCAAGCACACTGGATCACCGAGGGGTCGTTTATCGGCTGGACCGACGAACTATTTCAACGCGCCGACGTGATCGTGTGGCTTGACCTGTCCTGGTCCGTTGCGCGCTGGCGCATTATCACACGTCACATAAAGGCCGACCTGACGGGCACCAATCGCCACCGTGGCTTTATAAAGCTTGTCCGCTTTGTCCAGGGTTCCAGAGGGTATTATTGTGACCAACAGGAGCTTGATGGTACCCACAATCGGCTCATCGACGGACGCTACATACAACCATTCAAGCACAAACTCGCACATTGCCGCCAACCAGCCGACGTTGCCGCGCTTCTGCGAAGATTGACTGGTCGTTAACTATAACCCATATAAAGGAACATTAATGGTTTCCGGAAACCATTAATGTTCCTTTATATATTTCATCTCATTGTGACTGTTGGCTTTGTACTGCAGCATATGCGGTGGTATTTTGCAGCACGCTCAATTGCCAGAAACGCTGTATTCTATGATGGTCGTGAAGATGGGGCGGTTCTTTCCATCGAGGAAGACGTGTCACTGCTGCGGCTGGCGGTGGGAAGCCATGCAATTGTCTGATTGCATCTTTCTGAGCCAGAACCCGCAATGCGCCTATCACCGATTTGGACAGGATAGAGATCATAACGCTGCGGTGAATATGCTGCAGGAAGCCCTTCGCTTGATCGGGCTGATTGATCAAGTCGCCTTCTGCATTGGCTCTGACGAAGGTGTAAACTCGGCTGTGGACTTGACGGAAGACCAAAAATGCCCCTGGTATTGAGGCGCTAGGATTGAAGCAGCAACAACAAAATTGTATGGAAATGTATGCGAGCACACATTTCCATAGGAGAATTGGAGCAGGTGCCTGTTCGTTCAATGAAGGTATGGCGACACGTGGGGCAGCAGAAGATGGTATAAGCCCAGTTTCGTTTTTGCGCTCGCTTTCTGGTGGATACAGCGCAACAGGGACAGTTCATGGGTTGAGGCTTCCCTTTCAAATCTCTTATCTGGAGAAGGATAACAGAAGCCTGACTTCGTGCCAAGATGTTGTTTCAGTCTGAGTGGCCAGTGGC